>NZ_VCCF02000001.1:4989849-5297005 GCF_005938045.2 Pseudomonas sp. KBS0710
GCTTTGAAGACGAGAACGTGATTCACGTCTCCAACAGCGTTGACCCGAAACGCGACATCGAGATCATCGACCTGGAGCTGATCTTCGCCGACCTCGACAGCTGCGAGAAGCAACTGCAGAAAGTCGCGCGTAATGCCAAGGGCGGCGACAAGGACGCAGTGGTCCAGAAAGGCCTGCTGGAGCAGTTGATCGCGCACTTCACCGAAGGCAAGCCGGCACGCAGCCTGATGAAGTCCATGGGCGTCGACGAGAAAGCTGTGATCAAAGGCTTCCACCTGCTGACCACCAAGCCTGTCATGTACATCGCCAACGTCGCCGAAGACGGCTTCGAGAACAACCCTTTGCTGGATGTGGTCAAGGCCATCGCCGACGAAGAAGGCGCTATCGTGGTTCCGGTGTGCAACAAGATCGAAGCAGAAATCGCCGAACTCGATGACGGCGAAGAAAAGGACATGTTCCTCGAGGCCCTGGGCCTGGAAGAGCCGGGCCTGAACCGCGTGATCCGCGCCGGTTACGAAATGCTTAACCTGCAGACCTACTTCACCGCCGGTGTCGAAGAAGTCCGCGCCTGGACCGTCAAGGTCGGTGCCACCGCACCACAGGCCGCCGGCGTGATCCATACCGACTTCGAAAAAGGCTTTATCCGCGCCGAAGTCATCGCCTACAACGACTTCATCCAGTACAAGGGTGAAGCCGGTACCAAGGAAGCCGGTAAATGGCGCCTGGAAGGCAAAGAGTACATCGTCAAGGATGGCGACGTGATGCACTTCCGTTTCAACGTATAAGCGCCACCTGCGGCATTGCCGCAAACAAAAAGCCGATGCCCTGCATCGGCTTTTTTGTGGGCGGTTGTTTGTCTATCGGCAATCGCCATCCTGTTGTTTATTTGAAAGCTTAAGATATTTCCTATTTATGACGCAAACAACAGATCAATCACTTTGAATGATGTTAAGCGACAAGTTAATGACTTTTCCTACGCAAGCCTGGCTTACTCTTACCTGCATACTCGACGAGAAATCTTATACTTTACGCGCAGTCCAAGTACCTTTTGAATAACAGCCTTTTAATCGCAAACAATCACGAGAGTGGAGCACCCATCCGATGTCGGCCGCCGATCAAAAAGAACGCGAAACCGATACGCCACTCATTGATGGCTCGGATATAGAGAACACGATCAATAGCACAGCGACACTTAATGTTGACATCTTGTTGCTGGGAGAGACCGGCACGGGTAAAGATACTCTGGCACAACGCGTACACCGCCTGTCGGGCCGACGAGGCAACTTTGTCGCGGTAAATTGCGCAGCTATTCCAGAGAGCCTCGCCGAAAGCCAATTGTTCGGTGTCAACAGTGGTGCTTATACCGGGGCTGTGCAGTCACGCGCAGGGTTTATCGAAGCGGCTCACCTGGGTACGTTGTATTTGGATGAAATCGACAGCATGCCGCTTTCGCTTCAAGCCAAGCTATTGCGAATGCTCGAATCACGCGGTGTTGAACGGCTCGGCTCAACACGCTTCATCCCGGTCGACATGCGCGTCATCGCGTCCGCTCAACAATCACTGCATGACATGGTCGAGCAAGGCAGCTTCAGGCGGGACCTGTATTTTCGTCTGAACGTTATTAATATCAAGCTGCCGCCGCTGCGTGACCGACGTGAGCGTATCGTACCGTTGTTTCTGGAGATGATTAAATACGAGGCAGAGCACTTCAACTGCACAGCCCCTCACCCCACAACCGAACTGCTCCAGCAGTTGCTGTGTCATCCGTGGCCGGGCAATGTCCGCGAACTACGCTCCACGGCCAAGCGTTTTGTCCTTGGGCTGCCGCCTTTATCGGCATCAAATGCCGAACCATTGGAACTGGGCCTGAAAGACCGTCTGCAACGCATTGAGAAAACACTCATCGAAGAGTCTCTACAGCGTCACACTTACAGCGTGGATTGTGTGGCGTTGGAATTGGGTGTTGCCAAGCGCACCCTCTATTATCGAATGAAGCAGCTGGGTGTTGCACTTAACGCATGAAAAAAATAGAAACAAGTAGCCATCTGCCGATGGAACTGTTTCTAGAGGCTTCGCCACTAAGGATACGAGCGTCGATTATCAAATAAAGATTTAGCGCGATTAATCGAATAGCTCATAACAAACACTCTATTAACTGATAGTAAACCCAAAGGTGAATTTATGTCCTCTCCAATCGGCGGCGGTAACAGTGGCGTCAGCCTCAGCAGCGAAGCACTGCAGAGCGAACTGAATAAAGAGCTTCAGGAAAGAAACAAAAACACCCTCGAAATGGCAAAAATTGATACACAAGTATCAAAAGCTAACAAGTGGAGCCAAGTCCTGAACAAAGTACAATAAGTAGCACAGGCTTTCTCTAGTTTAAAAACCAGAGAAAGCCTTACTATTTTCCTGAGGGATATATCTATGCGCACAACGCTTGAAAAAGAGCGGGGAACCTATTCAGGTGCCCCCGAGTTTCCCGCCGAAAAAAGCAGCGATAGCACCCACGACGCGCATTTCTTCAGTGCGGCACTGGAGCAGAACATTACTTACCCGCAGGCTCCCCCCGTCCCAGGAAACAGTCGGTCGCTGGTGGACCAATCAGAGCGGTTGAAATCCAACCACGAAAAAATCCCCAAGCTGCTGCGTGAATATTCCAAGACCCGTAACGAGCTGAAAATGGCGGACGCCACACAATCCATTATTGAATCAAAAGAAATCCTCAACATCGGCGTCAAGGTCATAAAACACTGCGCTTCGTTCGTTGAGAAAGCCACTAACCTGCAATAGGTGAACCATGCGCCGCTGCCGCTTTATTCTCTTATGGCTGACCCTCTTATCGGTGCTGAGCGGATGCGGTGAAAGCGTCGAACTGCACCGAAAGTTATCCGAGCAGGAAGCCAATGAGGTGATCGCTGAATTGGCAGACAAGCAGATTCGGGCACAAAAACAGCTGGAAAAAGACGGCGTGGTCGTTCGCGTGCGTACAGACGATATTGCTGCCGCCGTCCACACGCTTGCCGCCGCCGGGCTGCCAAAGACTGCGCGGTCCACGCTGGGCGACGTCTTTCGCAAGGAAGGTGTGATTTCTACACCGCTTGAGGAACGTGCCCGCTATATCTATGCGTTGTCTCAGGAGCTGGAAGCGACCCTGTCCAATATCGATGGGGTTCTAGTCGCCAGGGTGCATGTGGTACTGCCTGAGCGAGTTGCACCGGGAGAGCCGGTACAACCGGCCTCGGCATCGGTCTTCATCAAGCATGATCCACGGCTGGAACCTGACAGCCTGCTGCCGCGCATTCGGCGGATGGTCGCCAGTAGCATACCGGGCATGACAACGGCCGTTGCAAACCCGCAAAAACTGACCGTGATCTTCGTACCGGCTACCGCCTACAAACAAAAGCAGCAACTCGCCTACTTCGGGCCGTTTCTGATTAAGCCGGGTGACCTCGCTTTTTGGCAGACCATGCTGACATTGTTCTTTGTCGTCCTGGTAGCCGGTTGCGCAGCAGCGGGGTTCTGGCTGAAAAAGGCGCGCGGCGCCCAACAAGCCGAGCCGAACGCGAATGACGCATGACAACCTCACCTGGGCCAAGTGGTGGGCCTGCCCCTGGCTCGATTCACCCCACGAATGGCCGCCTTTCACCCCATCATTGCCCTATTCGAAAACACTCTGCCAGAGCCAGCACGCGGCAATGGCAACGGCGTTGGGAATTGCCCCATGCCTGCCTGTCGAACCGTCGCCAGCCCTGCTGCAGTTGGTCCTTGAACCTGCGCAACGCAGAGACCTCATCCTCGCGCTGGTCGGCGGTGTTTACCAGATCAAGACTCACACACCGTTGAGCCAGGACCTGCAACTCTGGTGCGTACGCCTTTCCAAGGCACTGATGCCCAACGCCCTGAAAATCAGCACTGAAGACCCCCTGCACTATTTACGCGCCTGGGTAGAGCCCTCTGTATGGCAGCGGCTGCGGTTGAGCTTTGACCGCCACCGGGTGCTCGCACTTGAGCAGAGCCCCCGACTGAGCGAAACCCACGACAAGCTCGAAACAATTTGGAAGGCCGCTATATGGCGCACCGGTGCGTCAAACAACGAGCCGGTGTTTTCCTTCGCCGAGGAGTCCCAGGACGATGCTGTGCAAACGCACGATTGAGCTAAGCAAGCCACTTCCTTCACGCACGAGTTCGTTGATTCCTTTGGAAACATTGGCGGACTGCGCTCGCGACGCCGAATTGTTAAACAGTGCCCAGGATCAGGCCGATGAAATCCTGCGCCAGGCCCATGTGCAACGCGATCAGTTGCTGCTGCAGGCACAGCATGAGTTCTGGCAACGCGCCAATCGCCAATTGCACCTGTGGCACACGCAACAGCAGGCGATCCTCGACAACATCGAACGCATCGCCACATCGGTCACCCACAGCGCAATTCGCAGTTTGCTCGAGGACACAACGCCGACTCAGCGGGTGTCGGCCATGCTCAAGCAAATGCTCGTAGCCCAGGCTCCGGCGATCCGCGCAAAGTTGGTCTGCAACCCACAGGATCAAGCGGATGTAGAGCACTGGTTGAATCAACATACCGAAGCGCCCTGGCGCCTGCAGTGTGACGAGTCCGTTGAGCCACAAGTGCTGATCCTGGAGGCGGAGGAAGGCAGCTTTCGTATCGACTGGGCCTCTTCGATCAATGCGTTGTTGGTGCCTCACTCAGACTTTGTTTCAGAGCAATAACCTCTCAACCGACCTGCTGCATTTTTTTACCGGATATTTAAAAAATCGTGGAACGGATCCCAAACGCCAACCACATAAAAAATACACGTTCAACGGAGATCAGCATATGAAACTCGACGCACGCGAGGGCGGGCAAATCTTCAGGGATTTAAGCAAAAACAACCGGCAGTTCGAACAGCTCGGTCAGGACGTCCCTGACGAACTATCTTCGAGAGAGTTTTCATCTTTGATAGATGAACACTTAAGGCTCAAACAAGATTTGATGCTACAGACGACTGCCGCCGGCGCAGTTCTCAGCCATCGGGCCGAGATGGGTAAAATCATCTTCAATGGGACCTGAGAGTTTCAGCGAGCGGCTCACTCAGTGGCGGGTGGGGACAGAGCAAGAAATCACCCTGTACGAGGGCAGCGACGCCATAAACCTGCGTCGCTACCCGCAGTGTTTTTTGCTCAGCGCCCAACTTACCCATCAGCCACCGCCCACCCAAACAGCCATGGAAACATGGCTACGAATGGGTGGGGCAAGCCTGGCGTATTTTCAGGGAGCGCTTTCGGTCGAGCCCTCCACGGGGCAGCTCTGGCTACTTCAATGCGTCTCGCAAGAAGCCAATCCGGCCGTTCTTTTTAACCAACTTGAATCCCTTCTCAATCAGCGCGACACCTGGCGCTCCACGGTCAAGCGGCTGGCCAGAACGCCCCAAAACCTTGGACCCACTCCGCTGCGTGCGCGGTTTTATTAACTAGAGAACCCTATATGAATAACCCCATTTACAAGCGTTTACGCTTGTCTATCAGCTCGCCCTGTGCGCGATTGAAACACGCCGACTGGCGTATTCCAGTGGTTCTGACGTGCCTGCTGATGCCTCTGCAAAGCGCCCTTGCCGCGATTCCCTCGGAATGGAAAAACACGGCATATGCCTATGAAACCCAGTACAAGCCTGTACGCGAAGTGCTCGAGGACTTCGCCCAGACCTTCGGCACCCAACTGCAAATCGAAGGCCTGCTGGAGGGCGTCGTCAATGGCAAAATACGCGCTAACACGCCCCAGTCCATGCTCGACAGGCTCGGGGTCGAACACCGCTTCCAGTGGTACCTGTACAACAACACCCTGTACATCAGCACGCTGGATCAGCAAGAGTCTGCGCGGCTGGAGGTTTCGTCGGAAACGATCGCAGACCTTAAAAAGGCCCTGACCGATATCGGCCTGCTCGACAGCCGATTTGGCTGGGGTGAATTACCGGACGATGGCGTCGTGCTCGTCTCCGGTCCTAAACGCTATATCGAGCAGATCAAACAGTTCAGCAGCCAGCGCAGATCCCCGGATGAAAAACAGAGCGTGCTGACTTACCCGCTCAAGTACGCCAACGCGGCCGATCGCACCATTGATTATCGCGGCGAGAAGCTGACCATCGCGGGCGTGGCCAGCGTGCTGCGTGGGTTGCTGGAGCCGCGCTCCAACTCCGCAGTCGCCAACGCCACCCAATCTTCCGGCGCTTCTTCACCGCCGGGCTTGATTACACCCAACGTCCCGCGACT
Source organism: Pseudomonas sp. KBS0710 (assembly GCF_005938045.2). Classification (GTDB taxonomy): domain Bacteria; phylum Pseudomonadota; class Gammaproteobacteria; order Pseudomonadales; family Pseudomonadaceae; genus Aquipseudomonas. The sequence continues at coordinate 4,996,111 of NZ_VCCF02000001.1, forward strand.
GAACAACCCGCTGCTGGAGCAAATGCTCGCCAACCCCACGAACGCAGGAGGGCTGTCGACGGGCGCCTCACTCGGCCCTCGCGCTCCACGCGCTACCAGCCGAATCCGGGTCGAAGCCGACGTGCGCAATAACGCGATTCTGATTTACGACCTGCCTGAGCGCCAAACGATGTACCGCGAGTTGATCACCCAACTCGACGTTGCGCGCAAGCTGGTGGAGATCGACGCCATCATCCTCGACATCGAACGCACAAAGTTGCAAGAGTTCGGGGTTGAATGGGGCTTTCAAAACAGCCGCTGGCGCGGCGGCGTCAATGTGGCTCCGGGTACGACCTCGCAGTTGTCGATTGGCAACCCCGGGCGCTTCTATGCTCACATACGTGCCCTGGAAGCCCAAGGGCTGGCAACCCTGGTCTCCAACCCTTCCGTGCTCACCCTGGAAAACCAACCGGCGGTCATTGACTTCAACCGCACGCGATACCTGAAGGCCGGCAGAGACTACGCAACCATTTTACCCGTGACCGTCGGGACCAGCTTTCAGGTGGTGCCACGGGTGATCACCAGCCGTGGTGGCCACCAGATCCATTTGGTGGTGGACATTGAAGACGGCAATTTCAACGAGCTCAACCTGCAGCCCGATGACCTCGATGTTCGCCGTGGCAAGGTGAGCACCCAGGCGGTGATGGCGGAAAAGCGCTCATTAGTGGTCGGTGGTTTCCATGTCACAGACAACAAGGACAAACACAGCAAGGTGCCGCTGCTGGGTGATATTCCTTTGCTGGGCAAAGCATTGTTCTCCTCGACAGAACGACAGAACAGTCGACGCGAGCGCTTGTTCATCCTCACCCCACGGGTCATCGGTGACCAGGCTGACCCTTCGCGTTACCTGCCCCAGGAGGATCAGGCTCAGTTGCAGGCAGCCCTCAAGCCACTGGCGCGCCGGCAAGCCGCCCATCAACCGCCTGTAAATCGCAGCGATATCACCAGCACCCTGGCGCACCTGGTCAGCGGCGAAGTGCCAGACGGTTTCAAGGCGGGGCCAATGCCCCTGCAGTTGGACACCCTGTGCGCCACGCGCGACCTGTTGGCACTCAACAGCGAGCGCAGCCAGTGGTACACCGGCCCACAGTTCAATGTGGCGGTGGTGGTCGTGCGCAACCAGATAAAACGCAACGTGCGCATCGATGAAAAAGAATGCAGCAACTCACAAACGCTGGCAGTCAGTGTCTGGCCACGCGCCTGGCTCAAGCCAGGTGAAGAAGCTGAAGTGTTTATCGCCATGCGGCCCGTCGTGAAAGATGAACATATCGGCACACCCCGCCCTTCCCTCCTCACCGCCCCCTTGAAGACCACGCCATGAAACACAGACTCTTGAGCATTATCATGATCGGCGCAGCAATGATCGCCTCGGGCTGTACGCCAACCTGCAAAGGCGACTCCTGCACGCGCCCGCAATCGAGCAGTGACAAAATGGTGGTCTGGTGGCCGCCAGAGATGCGCGTAGACTCCGGCCCCTCTGGGGAACGGGCAGACTATCAGACCATTTCCCTGGAACGATGAGCCTCACAACACGGCCTGACGATGCGCTGCATCGTCAGGTTTTTTTGGCCGACGTGCGCAGTGGCGTTGCCGCTCACCTGCAACTCCTCCCCGGTATCCACCTGTGCACGCTGCAAGCCGGCACCCGCCAGGGGTTGGCCTTGCACGTTGCGCGCGAAGCGCTGCAAACCGGGCAGGTGCAACGGGCACTGGAACGACGTTTTGAACAAGCACTGACGTATGACGATTGTTTTGTCTATCTCGACGCACAGGGCAATTTGGTCATCTGGCGCTCGCTGCCGGCTCAACACGACGCGCTTGAGAGTGCCATCAGCCGCCTGCTTTCACTGGCCAACCTTGATGCATTGGATGCTCACGCCACGCGTTGATCAGCGCTGTTCCAGCTCAGGCAATTCCAGGGTTTCACGCTTGGCCTCATCATCCAGTTCACGCAAGGTGCGGTAGATCAGCGCGACAGCCTGCAGGGTTTCTCGGGGGATACTGGCGCCAAGCTTATGGGTGTAGAGCGTGCGGGCCAGCCATACACACTGAATGACCGGCACGTCAGCCGCTTTAGCCCTTTTGATCAGTTCACGCGCGTCGGCATCCGTGCCTTTGTCCACCAGCAACGGCAGCGGTGTCTTGCCAGGGCGGTAATACAACGCAACGGCAAAGTGCGTTGGGTTGACGACCAGCATGTCGGACTCTTCCAGCTTGGGCAGCTTGACCTTCGGCTCTTCCTGAGCCAATTGCTGCGCCAGCGAACGGCGCTGGCCCTTCACATGGGGGTCGCCCTCCATGTCCTTGTACTCCTTGACGACTTCGACCTGGGTCATGCGCATGCGCTTGGCAAAGAAGTGCTTCTGCAGCGTCAGGTCGATAAGTGCCAGCACCAGCAACAGGCCCAGGCACGCATGCAGCAAGTAGCGAAACAGCTCGATCAGCGCCAGGATATAGGAGGGCAGGTCGCTGTTGGCCAAATTGATCAAGGCGCCAAGGGAGGGACCGATCACCGCATACAACACCACACCTAACAGCACGGCCTTGGCGACCCCCATCAGCAGGTTCATCAGCGACTGCGCGGAGAACATCTGTTTGAGCTGATTAAGGGGGTTGAGACGCTTGAAATCCAACTTGAGGATTTCCGGTGCGAACAGCAAGCCGAACTGCATCCAGCTACTGAGCAGCTTGACGGCGATCGCCACTGAAACCATCAGCAGTGCAAAGGAAAAAAACACCACCATGGCGTCGAGCAACACCTCTTCCAGGGCTGACACAAAGGGTCGGCCGAGGCGGGATATCGGCAGCAGCAGCATTTCCTGAAACCGCTGCAGGCTGCGGTCAGCGGTCCATAGCGCGAGCTCGCTGATGGCGGTCAGCACCAGAAGTTTGCCGACATCCTGGCTTTGGGCAACCTGGCCTTTCTTGCGTTGATCACGCAGCTTCTTGGCACTGGCCGGGTGTTTTTTCTCACCGGAATCACTCATGGCATTCCCACCTTGAACATCAGCCCAAGGGCGTGCCTGAGTTCAGTCAGCAGGCTTAAGCGGCCGACGATCAGGTCCTGCAACAGTTCAAAATACAACAGCAAAATACCAATACCCGCCAGGCATTTGACCGGTGGGGCCAGCGTACTCACCTGCAACTGCGGGCTATAAAGCCCCAGCAGTGCAATGCCAAACTCCAATAACAGCAGTACCGCGATGAAAGGTGCGGCGTAGAGCATCATATGGGTGAACGTGTCGCCGAGCAGGTTGAGAAACACGCCAAACCCATTGGCATGCGGCAGTGGAAACCATACGGTTGGCGGCCATATCGAGTAACTGTCCCAGATCACTTGCGTCAGCGCCCCAAGCCCCAGGGTGGCCATCAACAAAAAAATCGTCAGCTCCTTGAACAGATGCCCGATGGGTGTCGCATCCGGGCCAAGCGAAGGGTTGAGCTGGCCACCGGCCAAGGCTCCCCGCTGGTTATCCAGCAGCGCCCCTACCGCCTCGAACATCCAGAACGGCATCGACAGTAATATGCCCAGCAAGGTACCCAGGGCCGCCTCTTTAAGCACCAACGCGCTGAGCATCAGCGTAGAGAATTCCTGGTCGGCGAAGGTTGCATGGATGCCTGGGGCAGGCAGCAGCGCCAGCGCCGCCACAATGGTGTGGCGCGGCATGCCACGGATATGCTGAAAACAAAACGCCGCGACCAGAAAGGCGCAAGGGTAGATGCGCGCCATGCCGACCAACAGGCTGGGCAGGTAATCAAGATAGTGCAGCACAGGTGCAACCTCAGTTCAGCGCGGAGCGAGAGATCATGTCGAATGTCAGATTGATCAGTTGAATCAACTCCACGCCGATCCAGCGCCCCGTCATGACCAGCGTGATCCCCACTGCCACCAGCTTGATGCCAAACGGCAAGGTCTGGTCCTGTACCTGCATCAACGCCTGTACAAGAGAGGTCAGTACGCCGACCACCACCGCCACAATCAACGGCGGAGCCGACAACACTACGACCAGCAGCATGCCCTGCTTGAACAGCACGATCGGTTCCATACGCCACTCAGAGATAAGAAAAGAAGAGGCTGTCGAGCAGCCGTGACCACCCGGAAACCATCACGAACAACAACAGTTTGAGCGGCAGGGAAATGGTCATCGGCGAGACCATCTGCATACCCAATGCCAGGAGCAAATTGGAGACAATCAGGTCGATCACAATGAACGGAATGTAGATGAGGAAGCCGATCTCGAACCCCGCCTGCAATTGCGACAGCACAAAGGCAGGTACCAACAGAATCAGGTCTTCTCGCTGAACTTCCTGGGCCATGGCGGCCGGCCATAGGCGCCCAGTGTTCTCCAGCAAGTGCGTCAACACATCCGGATCAATATTGCGCAGCATGAATGCGCGCAAGGGTTTGATCGCCTCCCCGCCGGTGTGCAGGGCCATTTGCACACTGCTTAAATCCAGCGGCGAGACCTTCACGGTTTCGGCGATCTCGTAACCCACCGGCGCCATGATAAAGAGCGTCGCCGCCAGCGCGATGCCATTGATGGCCATGCTCGGTGGTACTTGCTGCACGCCTATCGCGTTGCGGGTGATCATCAGCACGATGACAATTTTCAAGAAGGCCGTGCACACAATCAACAGCATGGGCATCAGTGACAATGCGCCCAGGAAAAGTGCAAGTACAAAGGGGTCTATGCCCTGAATACTCATCGCGAAAAAACCACTCGCGTCACCTGCAGGCCCAAGCGCCCATCCACTTCCACCAACTGCCCCTGGCCGATCGGCCGATCACCGTAGTACAGGCCGGCCATTCCCGGTGCATAACCGGTAATGCCCAATACTGAACCCTCAACCAGGTTGCGCAGCTCGCCCAGCGTCAAGTTGAGCATTCCACAACGCACGCTTAACGCCATGCTCAAGTCATCGAACGGCTCGTGCCCGAATACTTCGGCCACGGGTTCATCTTCCGGCTCAGCGTAATAGGATGCTGAAAAGTCCTCGTTCACACTCGTGTCCTCTATAGAAGTCAGGGTCAGGCACAGCGGCCCGGTGTCATCGTCAATGCAGCCGTGCAGGCGCTGCCTGCCGACCTGCACGTAGCCATTGCCCTGGGATTGAAAAAAAGCCTGCTCGAGCACCAGCACATCACCCATCCGCAGGCTGCGCACTTGTGCGATGGGTAGCTGCAAGGTCCCAAGGGGCACGGCAATTGCCAGCTGGAACTGCGCCGGCATCGGCGCGGCGATAGAGCGCCAAGGCGCGGCCTCGCACAACGCCAGAAAGCTCTGGTGGGCCAGCCACACGTAGCCCACGACCCGAGAGGCTCCCAATGTCACGCTGAATCGGCAGCCAAAACCCACCGGACGCGCAGTCACCAGCAAGCGCATATAGCCAAACAGCGCTTTCACTTGGGGACTGAGGTGGTGCTCAAACAACGCCCAGAACCATGAATGTGGGTCGTTTCCAGCCTTGGCCAATGGCACGGGGCATTCACCCAGCAGGCTCAACAAGGGCCCCGCCTCGGCGAACGCCAACACGCCGAGGGCGGTTTCAAAACACAACGCCTCGCCGCCAACAGGGGCACGCCCGGGCTCGATCAGCAGCTCACCCGCTTGCCCTGCAACCTGAAACGGTAAACGCAGCCCACGCCCCAGCCTGCGGCGCGCAGCCACCGTGTCCTGCTTGACCACAGGCAGCGCCAAAAAGGGCACCTTCATCACGTACAGTCACCTGGCAGATAGAACTTGACCGGTTGCCCCAAGGCTTGCGAGCACCGCTCCTGGCACTGCTGCCGCACACCACGCAGCCAATGGTTGGTGGCATCGTCCTCTGCGTCCAGTTCAATGGCCCAACTGCTTTGCTCACGATGTACAAGGGCGTTGATCCGCCCCAGGCGTGGCAAGCTCAGTACGAATTGCAGCGGCCACTGTGTACCGGCCTGAATCGGCGCCACGAGTTGGTCGACCAATACATCGGCCTTGGCGGCCTCGACTGAGGCTTTGATATCCAGGCGCGAATGCCCAAAACGCTTCTCTGCAGCACCGCCGGCAAGCAGATGCGCAAACAGTCGCCCTTGTTCCAAGGGAACGTACGCCCCCACGCCAGGCTCGCGTTCCTCCCGTAGCTCACGCGTGCGTCGATGCTCAGGCGCGGTATTTGAAACCTGTGTCATAGCGAATCCTGAGCGAGCAAATTGGACAGTTCCTGAAGTTTTTCCACCTGGCGCAAACACTCCGTGGCGTACTTCTGGGCATTGCCCACCTGGATGTCCTTGTCCTTGTGCTGCGCTTGCAGTGCCTGCACCTGGCTTTCGTCGCGCAAAGTGCTGGCCGACAACGAACGCTCTTGTGACCCCCAGGCGTTCAGCGCTTTGAGCGTGAGCACCTGGCCCTGATGCTCGCTGAGCAACTGCGCACTTTGCCGAGCCTCCTCCTGACGGGTTTGCTCAAGGGCTTGCTGGGCCTGTTGAATATGGGCCTGCAGGGTTTGCCGCGCTCGCTTGGCCTCACGCAAGGCCCGTTCAGCGCGGTCGGCCCGATGACGGCGCAGGCGTCGCAAGGTCTCGATATCCGCCATCGACACGTCAGAACGGGACATAGGCCGTCAGCTCCTTGAGTTGCTCCAGTGTGGCTGTCATCGGCGAGGGTTCACGCAAGTCCTGGCGCAGGAAACTGTCCACTGCGCTGCGACTGTCTACCGCCAAGTCGGTCAATGCATCGCTACCTGGCTGGTACTCACCCAGCTTGAGCATCAGCTCGATTTGCTGGTACGCCGACAACAGCCGACGTAGCGCCGTGCCGGCCTGGATATCCCCGGGCTCGGCCACGTTGCTCAAGATCCTCGAAAGGCTGGCCAATACGTCCACTGCCGGATAGTGCCCACGCTCGGCCAGCTTGCGAGACAGCACGATATGGCCGTCGAGCAGCGAGCGAACTTCATCGGCCACCGGGTCGCTCATGGAATCCTGCTCGATCAGCACCGTGTAGATCGCCGTGATCACGCCTTCACGCGTCAACCCGGCACGCTCGACCAAGCGCGGCAACAGGCTGTACACCGAAGGTGGCAAGCCACCACGGCCCAGGGGCTCGCCGGCGGCGAGGCCAATTTCTCGCTGGGCCCTGGCGAACCGTGTGAGGGAATCGATCAGAAGCAGCACGCGCTTGCCCTTGCGTCGGAAGCCTTCGGCCAAGGCTGTCGCCGTGAAGGCTGCGCGCGCCCGCTCCATGCTCGAACGATCAGAGGTGGCACACACCAGGACGGCTTTGGCGCGCAGTTGATCATCGAGTTCATGATCAAGAAACTCGCGCAGCTCCCGGCCTCGCTCGCCGATCAGGCCGAACACAATCACGTCACACTCAACGTTGCGGGCTATCTCCGCCAGCAACGTGGTCTTGCCGCAGCCGGCCCCGGCAAACAGGCCGACACGCTGCCCCTCGCCCAGCGTCAACAGGCCATCGATCGAACGCACGCCCGTGGCCAGCGCGCGGTTGATTCGCGGCCTGTCGGTGGGCAAAGGCGCTTCGCACAAAACGGGGCTGGTGTCCGCCGTGTCGGCCAGCGCAAAAGCGCTGGCGCCTTCACCGGTAATCGGCCGCCCAAATCCATCCAGCACCTGGCCCAACAACTTCTCGCTGACCTGTACCTGATGGGATATGCCCAGGCGTTCTACGCTCGCCCCCACACGCACGCCTTCCAGGTTACCCAGCGCACTGAGCACGGCATCCTGCTGGTCGAACCCGATAATTTCGGCGAGCATGTGCTCGCCTTGCTTTTCCACTTGGCACAAGTCGCCTATGCGTGCCTGAGGCAGTCGACATTGCAGTAACATGCCGTTCACACGCTGCACACGCCCGCGTATCGTCACCGGCGCAAAACCTGCCAGCGTCTGGGACTGGTGCCGCTGCCATGTGTCGAGGCGCGCCTGCAAATCATTGATCACCAGCGCACCTCATAGCGCTGCGCGCCCTCGAAAACCACCTTGCTGTTGTCAATCATCACCAGGCGCAAGTCGTCCACTTGGTCTCCTACAAACAGTCGGTTGCCATCCTCCAGCACGACGTGACCATTCGCCCCTCCGATAATCTGAACGATCTTGAATGGCAGCTCATTGTCGTGCGCACGCACACGGCTGATCACTGGCACAACGCTGTCGAACTGCTCACCAAAACGGTCGAGCATGCGCGTCACCAACGCCAGATCCTCCTCGGAAACATCGCCGTTGAGCGCAACCTGGCCATTGATCACCTGCAAACTGACCCGCTGGCTCAAATCACGCTCACTGAGCATATTCAGCAACTGCTGGCGCACCTCGAACGGCGAGGCCAGTTCGGTTTTCTGGGGTACTGCCGGCATCAACGAGGCCTGCGGATCACGCTCCCCGGTGGAGGCAATGCCCACCACCATGATGATGACTGCGACCACCAGCACCACACTGATCAAACGCTTTTGCTGCGAGTGGCCAAGGGCCGACAACTTCAACGTCTGGGGCGCTTCTTTGGCCATAACCTTGGCTGGCGTTGCCGGCGCGGGTGCTTCGGGCCAAGGCTGATCCGCCACGGCGACATACAGCCGAATGGCGCCCACGCCAAATTGTTCGCCCAGCGCCAGATGCGTGATCTGCGCCACTACCTGCCCTTTTGCGCCTTGCAACAACCCCGCCTGGGCCTGCACCGACCATATGGAGCCGACCAACCGCAACACCGCGTGCTGCTCGGCGATCCCTGGGTCGCTCAGCACCAAGTCAGCCTCTGCATGAGCACCGATGCTCCACTGCTCACCGAACAGCGGCAGCGCAGCCCCTTGGTGCAGGCCATCGAGAACACGCAGCTCGAACATCATTGGACGCTCCGCTGTGCTGAAACTGGCGCAGTCTTCATGCAGCCGTACCACGCATCAGCTCGGTCTGGCCAAGGTCAAAACGCCCCAACACTTTCACCTTTGAGGTGCTCCCCAATTCGGCAAAAGACATCACAGGGACATGGTTGAATTCTTCGAGCAATAGAGTGCGCAAAGGGCTGCGCAAATCCTGCGCCACCAGCATCACGCTTTTGCTTTTGGGGCGAGCCACGAAGGCTTGGTTGAGCAGGTGGATCAGTGACGCGCTGCTGTCATTATCAAGGGCGAAGAACACCCCGGTCTGGGTCTGGCGCAGCGATTCGCGCAGCACGTTTTCGGTCTGTGGAGACAGCAGCCAGGCATGCAGGCCGTCGGCCTCACTGTACTGGTGGAAAATCTGCGATTTGAGCGCAATACGCGCGTAGTCCGCCAAAGCGTCCGGCTCTCGTTCATGCTGGCCGTATTCAATCAGCGACTCGACAATCAACCTCACGGCGCGCAGCGGTACACCTTCGCCAGCCAGGCGTTGCAGGACCGCCGAGAACCGCGACAGCGGCATGATTCGCTGTAGTTCCTGCACCAGCTCCGGCTGGTTGTGTTCAAGCCAGCTGAGAATTGACTTACTCTCCTGGATCCCCAGGAACTGGGGGCCGGAGAGCATCATCGCCTGCTTCATGCGCTCGACGATCAGGTTCGTCGCAGTGAAGCGCTCAAGCGCGGGGTCATCAAGCAAAGGATCATCTGGCGCCAACCACACCCAATCCTGCTCATCACGTTCGGCCAGGCCTGGTATCGCGTGCTCCGGTACTTGCGCCAAGGCTGTACGCTCCACGGCAACTTGCGTAACAACCGAAGCCTTGATCATCGGCACTTCGTGTACGCAGAAGCGCATTTCGTCGTCCGCCAACGAGTCGTCGAGTTCGACTTCGAACGGCGGCAACGTCAACCCGATATTCGCAACGAGCGCATTGCGGGTCTGACGAAGGCCATGAACCAGATCAACCACCTCGGGCGTTCCACGCAAGACGGGAGAAAACTGCAGCAGATAGGGGCGTGACGGGTCAAAGCCGCGCAAGTCCTCTTCACCGTTTTCTTCCGGGCGCACGGCCTGCGTGGCCTCGGCCGCGGGAGCTTCCTGGCGTTGACGTTGGCGCGCGAGGTAATAGCCCAGGGAGCCCGTCATCAGTGAGATAAAAATAAACACCAGGGTCGGCATGCCAGGCAACGCCGCAAACGCGAGCATACCCACCGATGCAATCATCCAGCTCTTGGGTTCGCTGGTCATCTGACGGGCAATTTCTGCGCCCATGTTAGTGACGCCCCGGCGCCCATCCGGCGCGGCGCGGGTGATGATCATGCCGGCCGTCAGCGAGATCAGCAGCGCAGGGATTTGCGCAATCAAACCGTCACCGATGGTCAATACCGAATACAACGCAATGGATTCGCCGGCGCTCATGCCATGCTGGAACATGCCTGTGGAAAAGCCGCCCAACAGGTTGATCAGCACGATCACCAGACCTGCAACGGCATCGCCCTTGACGAACTTCATGGCGCCGTCCATGGCCCCGAACAGCTGGCTCTCGCGAGACAACTGGTCGCGCTTGTCCCGCGCCTGATTACCGTCGATCAGTCCTGCACGCAAGTCGCTGTCGATAGACATCTGCTTGCCGGGCATCGCGTCCAGGCTGAAGCGTGCGGCCACTTCGGCAACCCGCTCGGAACCCTTGGTGATCACCAGAAAGTTGACCAGGGTGAGGATCATGAAGATCACCAACCCTACGGCCAGGTTGCCACCCACCACAAAGTTGCCGAACGCCTCGACGATGTCACCGGCGTCCTGCTCCAGCAGGATCAACCGCGTGGTCGCAATCGACAGTGCCAGGCGAAACATGGTGGTCAGCAGCAGAATCGAGGGGAACGACGAAAACGCCAAAGGCCCCGGCAGGTAAAGCGCCAGAACGATCAGCAAGCAGGCAATACAGATGTTCAGCGCGATGAGGATATCCACCAGCCAGGTCGGCAGTGGCACGATGAAGATAAACACAATCGCCAGTACCACGACAGCACCAAGGACTTCAGCACGTTGTGCGACCTTGAGCAGCCAGCGGTTGATAAACGCCAGTACCGTCACATCAACGCCCTCGGCTCAATCTGGCCCTTCTCCAGGCGCGTGAACTCATCCATCACGAGCAGGAAGTTATGCAAAGCCTCCTCACGCCCCCGCGAGTCGCGCCATAAGGCCGCAGGCAAACCTTTGATCAAGGGATAAAGCGCATTGAGAGAGGCCAACTGGCGGGCCGCCGCATCCCCTGCCAAGTCATCCGCCAGCAGTTGAACCTCGGAGGGGGCAATGCCATTGCCGGCATAACCCAATAGACGCTGCAACAGGTCAACGGCGTCGTGTTCAACGTTCAGACGCTGAACCAGGTCTTGGCAATTGGACAGCACCCCGCCCAATTGACCACAGCTCTGTAACCCCAACAAAAGCGTGCGCAATTTGGCGGTAGGAATCGACGAGACGTACGCCGCAATATCATCCGCCAGGGCCCGGCGCATGAGATTGAGCCCGACCGCAAACTGCTCGCCACCGTACTCTTTCAAAAGCGCCTGCATCATGCTGGCCAGGGATTGGCGCACGACCACATTGGCGTAGTAGAGCGTACGTATCGCCTGGCATTGCGCAGGATCATCACTGCCTGACTGCAGGGCCAGGGCAATATTGAGGCCCGCCTGGATCTCCCGCTTGTACTGAATCTCCAGCTTGGCCAGCGCAGCACGTGCCAGTGCCGCCTCGCTTTTGACTTGCGCGTCACGCGTCGACGCTGCCTGGGTCTGGCGCACGAGTGCTTCGGCCTGCGCCGTCAGTTGACGCAGCACAACAAAGGTACGTGCAGGGTCCCCACCCGTAAGTTCGACTAACTTTTCGAGACTCTGCTGGCGCTCCAGATACTGCCTGGCCACGATGACCATCTTTGCCAGGCTTTTCTGGGCGGGATGGCCGAGCCGATCATAGAGCTGCGCGAGTTGCTCGACAGGTGTGACAGGCCCGCTAATGGCGCGTCGGGTCAACGCGGTGCTGTGAGCGGCGGCTTCCTGGCTGAAAATGCCGGCGAGCGCATCCAAACCTGGCGCAGCATCCTGCGATCGGGTCGCAGCGACCGTCTCGGAAACGGACGGCTCCAAGCGCTGGATTCTGTGCAGATCGGGGTTGAATTCGACTTTCATGGGCATGCCAGGACAGGGAGTTTGTGTCTCTATGTGGCAACCCCGTGCCATACAGTTCCATCAAAACCACACACACTCTTTGCTTTGAAAATACCCGCACAAAACCACCTGCCGTTTTGCAAGTACCTGCGCAAAATCACACTATTTCAATATATTTATATCTATAAATCAGCGAGTTAAGCGATTTTTTCATTTGGCACAGCCAGTGCAAAAGGGGTTCCCGTCGAACTTACTTCGATAGCGTCTACCCTGAGGAAAAAATCGTGAATATCCCTATTGAAGCTTTAGCGCAGCTCGTTGGCGACTCGCCTCAATTCATGCTCCAACTGACGGACGACCAGCAGAAAAAACTCCGGCGTTTTATTCATAAACGCGTACTCAACCCCGAGGACGCCGACGACATCCTGCAATTGACCTACCTGGAGGCTTGGCGCAACAGAGAGCGGTTCAGTGGCCAGGCCACCCTCAGTACCTGGATGTGCGGCATTGCGCAAAACCTGGTCCGCAACCATTTCCGGCGCCTGTATGCCAAACCGGTGCATTGCGAATTCGATGAATCGCTGTGGCATGGCCAAGAGGAAAACAAGAATCTGGATTGGGAATTCGAGATCAACCGCCGACTGGAAAAAACCTTGAGCGCCATTGATCACTTGCCGGCGGAAATGCGTAAGACGCTTTACGCCTCGTTGGAGACCGATGGGAGTTACCAGGACACCGCCGACGTGCTGGACATCCCCATTGGCACCGTTCGCTCACGCCTGTCACGGGCGCGCGAACACTTGAAACGCGTCACGCACAACCCGTCGTAACCGTAAGCTGGCCCGGGGGGCAAGCGTTGGGCGGCAGGGATATCTGCCCAACCGAATTACGCTTTTACCGTGCGCAAAAACAGGATCACAAGCCGCGCCGAATGGCACCTTGGCGCTCATTGTCAAATGGCCTGCAGCACCACACCCTTGCGATCACGCATTCAATACCGTCAGCAGAACAGCGCAAAACCCATGTGGGAGCGGGCTTGCTCGCGAAAGCGGTACGCCAGTCAACACATGCATCAACTGACAATCTGCTTTCGCGAGCAAGCCCGCTCCCACCTTGGATCTTCGTGACTGAAACACCCGTACCCGCCACACCACTCGTCGCCGTTTGGCCTGATTTTGTTTAAACAGTTGAAAGCGTAGATAAAATTTTGAAATAAACGCTTGACGCATATGCGTTCTACGCGAATAATGCGCGCCACTTGGCTACGTAGCTCAGTTGGTTAGAGCATAGCATTCATAATGCTGGGGTCCGGGGTTCAAGTCCCTGCGTAGCCACCAAGTACTAAAAACGGCTTACCGAAAGGTAGGCCGTTTTTTTATGCCTGCAGAAAAGGGCTCAGGCATACTCGCCCCCAACCACAAGGAGGCGATACGTGAACCCCCTCTTCCCCACCCATGGCATCACCACCGAACGGCTGACACTGCACGCAGCTCACCCTCGTCACGCTCAAGCCTTGCAAGCGTACCTGGTGCAAAACCGCGCGTACCTTCAACCCTGGGAACCGACTCGCGATGATGACTTCTTCGAACTCGGCGCCATTACCCAGCGCCTCGAAGCCATGGCCGAGAAAACCACCAGCGGTGAAGCCTTGCATCTGCTGATACTGCGCGACGACCGGATAATCGGCAGCTGCAACTTCAGCAACATAGTGCGCGGCGCATTCGAGGCCTGCCATTTGGGCTACGCACTTGATGAGACGGCCCAAGGCCAAGGGTTGATGCGCCAAGCGCTGAGCGCCGCGATTGACTATGTGTTCGTAGAGATGAAACTGCACCGTATCATGGCCAACTACAGGCCCGAAAACCAACGCAGCGCACGCCTGCTTGAGCGGTTGGGCTTTGAGCGTGAGGGCCACGCGCGGGCCTACCTGAAGATCAATGGCGTGTGGGCGGACCATATATTGACGTCGCTGATCAACCCCACGAACGGTGACGCATGAGCCTGAGCGTATTCGCAATCATCATGCTGGGCGCCGCCCTTCACGCCACCTGGAATGCGGTGGTCAAAGGCGGCGTCGACAAGCTGCTGACCACCTGCATGATCGCATCCGCCGCGTCATTGCTTGCGCTGGCGGCCATCCCTTTCCTGGCGCTACCGGCCAGAGAGAGCTGGCCCTTCATCGGCGCATCCGTGGTGTTGCAGGTGCTGTATTTCGTGCTGGTGGCCTCGACCTACCGCATTGCCGACATGAGCCAGACCTATCCGATCATGCGCGGCACGGCGCCGCTGCTGGTGGCATTGGTGAGTGTGCTGGTGTTGCACGAGCCGCTGTCGGCGTTTGCCTGGCTTGGCATTGGCGTGATCTGCCTGGGTATCTTGAGCATGGCCGCAGCGCCCTCGGCCGGGCATAACAAAGGGCTGGTGCTGGCGCTGATCAACGCCCTGGTGATAGCCGGCTATACGCTGATCGATGGCCTGGGCGTGCGCAAGTCCGGCGCACCAGCGGCTTACACGCTGTGGATATTTTTGCTGACCGGCATCCCGCTAGCCGCGTGGGCTTTAGCTGCCCGGCGTGCAGCGTTCTGTCGCTACGTCGTCGGCAACTGGCGGCTTGGCGCCGTCGGGGGCGCAGGCACTGTAGCGTCATACGGCTTGGCGCTGTGGGCAATGACCCAAGCACCCATCGCGACGGTTTCGGCCTTGCGTGAGACCTCGATCCTGTTCGGCGTAGTGATTTCGGCCTGGGTGCTCAAAGAGCATCTCACGCGGACTCGTATCATTGCCGCCGGCTTTATTGCCGTCGGGGCGATGGTGTTGCGCCTGGGCTGACCAGGACACATGCGCACAAAAAAACTGAGGATCTGTACTTTGACGCTCCAGGTAACCCGCTGCTAGTGTCCTGCCTCCCTACATGGAGCACCTGTGATGAAACTGGATATCTATCAAGTCGACGCGTTCAGCCAACAGGTCTTCGGCGGTAACCCGGCGGCTGTCTGCCCGCTGACCGAGTGGCTGCCCACAGAACAACTGCATCAAATCGCCGCTGAAAACAACCTGTCGGAAACCGCATTTTTCGTGCCCCGTGGCGAGGTGTATGAGCTGCGCTGGCTCACCCCCGAAGTCGAAGTGGACCTGTGTGGCCATGCAACGTTGGCCGCCGCCTGGGTGTTGATTCACAAACTGCCGAATGCCCCTGAAGTATTGCGCTTTGCTACCCGCAGCGGCGAGCTTCGCGTGACGCGCAATGGCGACGAACTGGCAATGGACTTCCCGGCCAAACAGCCCGAGCGCTGCGAGCCGCCAGCCGGCCTGTTGAGCGCGCTGGGGCTCGAACACGCCGAGGTGTATGCCACTGACGACTACATCGTCCTGGTCGATGACGAAGCCCAGGTCGCGGCACTCACGCCAGATTTTGCACGCCTCAAGGGCCTGCCCAAACGCGGGGTAGCGGTGACGGCCAAAAGCACGCGCTTTGATTTTATTTCCCGTTGGTTTGGCCCGAACGTGGGCGTCAATGAAGACCCGGTCACCGGCTCAGCCCACACCTCGTTGGCACCGTTCTGGGCCGAGCGCCTGGGCAAGTCGCAGTTGAGCGCCGAACAGGGCGGCAAGCGCCGTGGGCAACTGCGGTGTGAGCTCAATGGCGACCGCGTGATCATCTCAGGCCATGCAGCACTTTACCTGCAAGGCACGATTTACCTGTAAAAAGGACCACCCAAGGACAACAGATCATTCTCAAAATGAACGGAGTTCAGCGCGTGTTTTCGATTTCCCGCCGTCAACTGTCGATGATTGCCGCAGCCCTGGCGCTGGCCGGCTGTCACCCCCCCGTCAACGAACAGCCTCCGGCACCGGAACTGGGCTCGGGTTACCGCACCGACCTCACCACCCGCCACGCCGAACGCCATATGGCCGCCGCCGCCAACCCGCTGGCGGCCGAAGCCGGGCGCGAGATGTTGCGCCAGGGCGGTTCGGCAATTGATGCGGCGATAGCGATGCAGGCAGTGCTGACCCTAGTGGAGCCGCAGTCTTCCGGCATCGGCGGAGGCGCGTTCATCATGCTGTGGGACGGCAAGAACGTGCACGCCTATGACGGCCGTGAAACAGCCCCCGCCGGCGCGACTGAGCGCCTGTTCCTGAAGGCCGACGGCACGCCGATGGCGTTTCCCGAAGCGCAGATTGGCGGGCGTTCGGTCGGCACGCCGGGCGTCTTGCGGGCACTGCAGATGGCGCATCAAAAGACCGGGCACCTGCAATGGGCCAAGCTGTTTGAACCGGCGATTCGACTGTCGGAACAAGGCTTCGCAATTTCCCCACGCCTGCACGCGCTGATTGCTGCCGACCGCTACATTCCGCAGTCGCCGGAAATGGCGGCTTACTTTTTGAACGCCGACGGCACGCCTAAAGCCACCGGCACACTGTTGAAAAACCCGGCGCTGGCGGCTGTGTTCAAGCGCATCGCCAAGGAAGGGCCAGACGCGCTGTACCACGGCCCTATTGCCGATGAAATCGCGCGCAAGGTCCAGGGTAATCGCAATGCGGGCAGCCTCTCGCAGGCTGACCTTAAGGGCTACACCGCCAAGGAACGCACGCCGCTGTGTACCGACTACAAGCAATACCGGGTGTGCGGCATGCCGCCGCCGTCGTCCGGCGGAATAGCCGTCGCGCAGATCCTCGGCACCTTGCAGGCAGTAGAGGCACGCGACCCGCGCCTGGCCATCGCGCCGATGAAACCGGTGAAGAGCGCCTCGCCTGCCGGCCTTGAGCCTGTGCCCGAAGCCGTGCACCTGATCGCCGAAGCCGGCCGCCTGGCGTTTGCCGACCGTGCGCTGTATGTGGCCGACTCGGACTTCACGCCGGTACCGGTCGCGGGCCTTATCGCCCCCAACTACCTGGCACAGCGCGCCACCTTGATTGGCGAACGCAGCATGGGCATTGCCAAGCCGGGCACACCGGCGGGCATCCAGGTGGCCTACGCGCCGGACCGCTCGCCGCTGCGCATCTCCACCTCGCAAGTGGTGGCGGTGGATGACCAGGGCGGTGCAGTGTCGATGACCACCACGGTGGAAGCGGCGTTCGGCTCCCACGTGATGGTCCAGGGCTTTTTGCTCAACAACCAGATGACCGACTTTTCGTTTATCCCGCAAGAAAACGGCCAGCCCGTAGCCAACCGCGTCGAGCCCGGCAAGCGCCCGCGCTCGGCCATGGCCCCGACCCTGGTGTTCGATCGCCAGAGCGGCGAGCTGCTGGCGACGGTGGGTTCACCGGGCGGTTCGCAAATCATCGAGTACGTGAGTAAATCCCTGGTGGCCATGCTCGACTGGAACCTCGACCCGCAAGCCGCTATCAGCCTGCCCAACTTCGGCAGCCGCAATGGCGCGACCGAATTGGAAGCCGGCCTGTTCAGCCCTGCGTTGAAACAAGCGCTGCGGGACAAGGGCCACGCGTTGAGCGAAATCGATATGACCAGCGGCATCCAGGCCATTGTTCGCACGCGCGATGCCCAAGGCAAGGTCACGCTTAGCGGCGGCGCCGACCCTCGGCGTGAAGGCGAAGCGGTCGGCGACTAAATGTTCTACAAACGGAGAGAGTGCCGTGCAACAGGCTGATAATCTCGGCGCCCTCCCCGGCGTCGACCATGGTTTTTGTTCAATCAATGATCCTGCGCGCCCGGACGCGGTGTTCATCTGCAAGCAGGTACACAGCGCGACGGTGATTGAATGGCAGGCGCAGCTGGCAACCAACAGCGTGGCGGCGGATGGCGTGTTCACGCGCGAGCATCAACCGATCGCGGTGATCACGGCCGATTGTCTGCCCATTCTCATCGCAACTGAAGACGGTGCGAGGGTCGCGGCGGTGCATGGTGGCTGGAAGGGTTTGCAAAGCGGGATTATCGCCAACGCAGTGCAGCAATTTGCCGACGAAGGCATCGCCGTGGAGCAGTTGCAGGTGGCTATCGGACCGTCGATCAAAGCGTGTTGCTATGAAGTGAGCGAGGACTTTATAGCGCAGTTTCAGGCCGACCAAGGCCACCTGTGGCGTGACGGTCGGGCGCCGTGGAGCTGCGTACAACCGCCGCCATTGCTGCCCCCCGAAATTGCCCCGCCCTATGCCAGGCAAACGGCAAGTGCCTGGTTTGATTTGAGCGGCTACGGGGTGATGTTGCTGCAAGCGGCAGGGCTTAAGCGTGAGCAGATCGAAGTCAGTGAAGTGTGTACGTATTGCACTTCCGCCAGCTTCGCCAGTTATCGCAGGCGCACGCATAACCCTGATGAAGCGAAGACGTTGATCTATTCGTGGATTGCTCGCAAATCTTAATCGCGCGCCCTGAATCTGTGGCGAGGGCGCCACATTTTACTCGAGTCATTTCATCGGCTGATCTTTAGCCCCTTACGCCCCGCATGCCGCTCCAGCGCCAGCTCGATCAACCGGCTTACCAGCTCGCTGTAACTCATCCCCGCCGCCTGCCACAGCTTCGGGTACATGCTGATACGCGTGAAGCCTGGCAATGAGTTGATCTCGTTGATCAGCACCTCACCATCATCGGTGAGGAACACATCAACCCGCGCCAACCCCGCGCAGCCCAATACCTCAAACGCCTCGATAGCCAGGTGACGAATGCGCTCGCTGGCGTCGACGCTGATATCGGCCGGCACCACCACTTGGGCCGCCTGCCCGTCGATGTATTTGCTGTCGTAGGAATAGAAGCCGTTGCTCACCACAATCTCGCCACAGCCACTGGCGATGGGGTTGTCGTTGCCCAATACGGCGCATTCGATTTCACGGCCTTGGACCGCAGATTCCACCAGCACTTTTTCATCGAAGCCCAAGGCCAGCTCTACGGCGGCGTGATACTCGGCTTCGTTGCCAACCTTACTCACACCCACCGAAGATCCCTGGTTGGCGGGTTTGATGAACATTGGCAAACCGAGCTTATTCACAGCCGTTTCGAACGAAGTACGCGCTGCATTGCGGCGTGTCAGGGTGATAAACGGCGTGACAGCAATACCGGCATCGCGTAGCAGACGCTTGCTGACATCTTTGTCCATGCAGACCGCCGAACCCAGCACGTCGGAGCCGACGAAAGGCAGGTCGGCCATGCGCAGCAGGCCTTGCAGGCAGCCGTCTTCCCCGAGGGTGCCGTGGACGATGGGGAAGATCACATCGATGTGTTCCAGCAGGCCCTGCCCAGCGGTTTCCACCACTTGCTGGTTGGCCTTGCCCGGCACTACCGCCAGCTCACGGTTGGAGTGGTTGAGGGCGATGAGCGCCGGGTTTTCCTGGTTGATCAGAAAGTTCGACGTGTCGTTGAGGTGCCAGTGGCCGGCCTTGTCGATACCGATCAAGATGGGCTCAAAGCGCGAACGGTCCAGCGCATCGACGATATTACGCGCCGACTGCAACGAGACTTCGTGCTCGGCCGAACGGCCACCGAAAATAATACCTACCCGCACCTTGCTCATGACCCGGCCTCACTGTTGAAAGTAAGGCTTCTTACCATGAGCGGTCAGCGATTCGCTACCAGATGTGCGCCGAACAGCAGGTAGCAACCGCCGGCAAAGCGGTCGAGCCATTTACGTGAACGCGCGTAAAGGTTGGCCATGCGCTCGCTGGAAAACACCAGGGCAACGCTGGAATACCAACTGAACGACAAGGTGGCCATGGTGATGACTGCCAGGGTCAACAAGGCGGGCGAAGGAGACGGCGGCATGGTCGAGGCAAACGCCGTGGCGACGAACAGCGCGGCCTTGGGGTTGGACAAGTTGCCCAACAACCCGAAGCGCCAGGCGGAAAACAATGAGCGCTGCGGTTCGTCGGGCAGCACGGCCTGGCCAACAGACGGAGCCGAGCGCTTGAACAACTTGAGCCCAAGGTAAATCAGGTAACAACCGCCGATAATCTTGAACGCCAGGTAGAGCATGGGCGCGGCAGTAAACAGCGACTTGATGCCCAGGCCGCCCGCCAAGCCCCAAATGATCGTGCCGCTGGCCACGCCAGCCGAGGCCACAACGCCATGGCGCCTGGAACAGCTGGCAGCCAACTGCGCTGTGTTGAAAAAGTTGGGCCCGGGCGTCACCACAGCGACCGTCCACAGCAGAGCCAGCGAGACCAGCGGTGCCACATAGGCGGGGTTGAAAAAATCCATGGGGCAGCTCCGTCAGCGCAGTACACGAACCCGGATCATAGGCCTCGCCCCACGCTTGCACAATCGTACAAGACCCCGGCAGACAACCGCTGCAGACTCGGTTAACGTGTTTCCACCTCTACTTGTGACAAGTCACCATGGGCCAACCCACTTCTACCCTCGACTGGCTGCACCGCGCCCCGCACGCCAGCGGCCTTGACCGTATCGAGGCGTACTTCGCCGGCTTTGCGTTCGACCCGCATCGCCATGACACCTACGCCATCGGCCGCACCTTGTTTGGCGTGCAGAGCTATCACTACCGCGGCTGCATGACCCATAGCCTGCCGGGCCGGACCATGGTGATTCACCCCGATGAATCCCATGACGGCCGCGCCAGCAGCGTGGAGGGTTTCAAGTACCGGATGATTTATGTGGAGCCGGCGCTGATCCAGCAGATCCTCGGTGGTCGGCCCTTACCGTTTATCCACAACGGCCTGTCGACTGACCCGCGCCTGTTTCGCGCCAGCGAAGTGTTGCTGCAAAACCTCGACTGCCCGGTTGATCCGATGCAGGAACAGGACGCCCTGTTCGACCTGGCACACGCGCTGAACGCGGCATCCGGCGCAATCATCAGCCGCAAATCGTTCGATTACGTGGCCGCCGAGCGCGCCCGTGAGTTTATCCACAGCGCCCTTGGCCGCAGCATCACCCTGGATGAAATGGCCGACCACTGCGGCCGTGATCGTTGGGCACTATCGCGGGATTTTCGTTTGTTGTTCGGCACCAGCCCCTACCGCTACCTGACCATGCGCCGGCTGGATTTGGTGCGCAGCTTGCTGGCCCAAGGCCAATCGCTGGTGGATGCGGCGCTGACAGCAGGCTTTACCGACCAAAGCCATATGACCCGGCAATTTCGCAGCACCTATGGCATGCCGCCGTCGCGGTGGGTGAAGATGCTCGGGCGCTGATCCTCTGACTTGAAATACAGTAAATGTGGGAGCGGGCTTGCTCGCGAATGCGGTGGGTCAGCCAATTATTAGTCGACTGACACTCCGCTTTCGCGAGCAAGCCCCACACACACATTTGATTCAGGTTGTTTTAAATATAGCGCTCGGCGCGGGCGCTTTGAGGCGCAGCGCCAACACGCCGCCCACCAAGGCAATCGCCGCACTCCACCACAACGCCAGCTCGATCCCACCGCTATTGGCAACCGACACCAGCATCGCCAGCCCCAACGCCCCGCCAATCTGCTGGCTGGTAGAGGCCATACCCGCCGCCACACCTTGCTCGCCTGGCCGGATACCCAAGCCCGCCGCCACCCACATCGCCGTCCAGGTCATGCCTTGGCCGATGCTCAAGATAAAAATCCCCGGCAACAACGACCAGAACCCCACGCCCGTCGGCAGCGCCCAGCACACCAGTGCAATGCCCACCGCACCCGCCAGTTGCCCGGTGATCAAGGTGTTGCGCAACCCGAGCCTTGCCAGCGAGCGCTCCGCCAGCCAGATGCCGAACGTACACACCAGGGTCGCCGGCAAAAACGCCAACCCCGCTTGCAACACGCTGTAGCCATAAACCTGCTGGTAATACAGCGCCAGGAAGTAGTACTGCACACCGAAGCTGCTCATGAACACCGCCGTCAGCACCATGGCCATGCGCAGCTCCCGATAGGCAAACAGCCGCAGCGGCATCAGTGGGTCGCGGCCGCGCTGTTCGATCCAGGCGAACAACCCGAGCAGCGCCACAGCCAGGGCGATGCAACCCAACGTCGAGGGAGCGACCCAACCCCATTCCGGGCCTTGCACCAGCGAAAATACCAGCAAGGTGCCACCAACGGTCACGGTCAGCGCGCCTCCGATATCAAACTTGCGCCCGCGCACGCGCTCGCCATCGGCCGGGATCCAGTAGCGCGCCGCCCACGCACAGCCGCCGGCCAGCGGCACATTCACCAGAAACACCGCTCCCCAGCCCCACACCTGGGTCAATACGCCCCCCAGCAACGCGCCGAGGGCCAACCCCGCTGCCGACGCCGCGCTCCACACCGCAAACGCGCGGTTGCGCGCCGGGCCTTCGGCATAGTGGGTATTGATCAGCGCCAATGTGGCCGGGAACAACAACGCCCCGCCCACGCCTTGCACCGCCCGCGCCAGCACCAGCAATACCGCGCTGCCGCCCAGCACTGCCGCCAGCGACGCCAACGCATACAGGGCCTGCCCAGTTCGATACAAGCGGCGCTTGCCAAGCAGATCCGTAGCCCGACCACCCAGCAACAGGAAACCGCCAAACGCCACACTGTAGGCGCTGACCACCCACTGCAATTGCTGAGCGGAAAAATCCAGGTGAGCGCCGATCTGTGGCAAGGCCACGAACACGATGGTGGCATCCAGGGCGATGATCAGTTGCGCAGTGGCCAGCAGCACCAGCATCCAGCCAGAGGGTCGAGAGGGAGACATTGCAGCGTCCTGTCCAAAATAAGAGGCTGCCAGTGTCTTTTATGCGCATCAGATGATAAATAGCATCACCAACCTTTCAGTAATGACTTTAATCATGGATCTGAACGCTGTTCGCCTGCTGGCCCGTGTGGCCGAAACTCGCAGCTTCACGCGTGCTGCGGGTGACTTGGGGCTCACCCAATCCGGGCTGTCGCGCGCTATCTCGCGGCTGGAAAGCGAGCTGGGCGTGCGCCTGCTGCAACGCAACACTCGCAGCGTCAGCCTCACACCCGACGGGCAAATGTTGTACGAACGCTGCGCGCCGTTACTGGCGGAATTGGCCGAAACCGAAAAGTTGATGCTCGACCGGCGCAGCAGTCCGTCCGGCCTGTTGAAGATCAGCACGCCGTCGCTGTTCGGGCGCAAAGTGGTGATGCCGGTGATCGGCGAGCTGACCTTGCGTTACCCGGAGTTGCGCATTGAAGCGGTGATGACCGACCGCCTGGTGGATATTGTCGACGAAGGTTTTGATGCGTTGTTGCGTACCGGCGAGATCCAGGACCAGCGCCTGATCGCCCGCGCCCTGCCGCCGCTGCGTTGGGTCACCGTCGCCGCGCCCAGTTACCTTGCGCGTTTCGGCATCCCGCACAGCATTGAGGATCTTAAGGATCACAACTGCATTACCGTACGCAATCTGCGTAACGGCCGCCTGGTCGATTGGCAATTCATACGCGACGGCAAGGTGCAGGACGCAGGCGTCGAAGGTCGGTTGATCTTTGATATCGGTGACGCGATGGTGGACGCCGCGCTGGGCGGCTACGGCATCGCCCAAGTGATGGATTTTGCCGTGCGCGATGACCTCGCTGCCGGGCGGCTAGTGCCCATACTGCAAGCGTTTGCCGGGCGCAGTCGGGCGATCTCTTTGGTCTACCCGCCGTCCCGGCAATACTCGCCAAAGCTCATGGCGTTTGCCGACGCCTTGGCAAACGCGCGCTGGTAAGGCTTAGAGCTGGCGCCCGACAACCGGCGCACCGATGCTGAGGAAATTCCCGCCGGCGATATGGTGCAAGGTGCGCAATTCGTCATGCCCTTCGAAGTGCCAATGCCCCTCGCTGAACACGCGCTCGTCGGCATAGGCGGCGACCACTTCGCCGAGGAACAGGTCGTAGGTCTGTTGGTTGTGTGGCTCGGGCAGCAAGCGGCACTCCAGCCAGGCCACGCAGCCTTCCAGCAGCGGTGCCGGGGTGTGCTCGCCACTGAAGGTGTGCAGGCCGTACGCGGCGAACTTATCCGTTTCGGAGCCGCTGGTATTGCCGACCGTCTGCACCAGATCGGCCTGCGCCACACAGGGTACTTGCAACACAAACGTGCCAGCGCCTTCCAGCAGTTGGCGGGTCCAGGTGGACTTGTCCAACACCACGGCGACCTTCGGCGGTTCGAAATCCAATGGCATGGCCCAGGCAGCCGCCATGATATTGCGTTTGCCGTCGTGGGCGGCACTCACCAGCACGGTCGGGCCGTGGTTGAGCAAGCGGTAGGCCTTGGACAGCGGAACGGGGCGACGGTGGGTCGGGCTCATGGAGGGTCGGCTCTTCAAGCAAGAAAAAACCTACGATACCTCAAGCACAAGCCCTGCGGGTCAGCTCGACAGCTGATTGGCGAACTGCCCGACCGCGCTGACGACTTTTTGCGCGCCGTCCTGAATCTCCACGATCACCGTGCCCGCTTCGGCCGCCAGGGCCAAGCCTTGCTCGGCCTGCAGGCGACCGTCATTCATCAAGGTCACCGCATCGCGGGCCATGTCCTGGTTCTGGCGCACTACGCCGACGATTTCTTCGGTGGCTTTGCTGGTACGCGAGGCCAACTGACGTACCTCATCGGCCACCACCGCAAAGCCACGGCCCTGCTCACCGGCACGCGCCGCCTCGATGGCTGCGTTGAGCGCCAGCAGGTTGGTCTGCTCGGCGATGCCGCTGATGGTCTTGACGATGGTGCCGATCACTTGGGACTGGGCATTCAGCGCCTCGATGCCGTCACCTGCCTGCTGCATATGCTTGGCCAGGTCACGCATCACATCCACCGCCTGGGTCACCACGGTGGTGCCGCGCTGGGCGCTGTTGTCGGTTTGCAGCGAGGTGCTGTAGGCAATGTTGGCTGCCTCGGCCACAGCTTGTTCCTGATTGACCTGATCGGTAATCACCGTGGCGAACTTGACCACTTTGTACAGGCGGTCATTGGCGTCCAGCACTGGGTTGTACGTGGCTTCCAACCAAACCGTGCGGCCATGGCTATCGACCCGCTTGAAGCGTGCCGCAACAAATTCACCGGCGTTCAGGCGCTTCCAGAACTGTTGGTATTCGCTGCTGTTGTACTCCTGCGGTTCGCAGAACATGCGGTGATGCTTGCCCTGGATCTGCGCCAGGCTGTAACCCATGCCACCGAGGAAGCGGTCATTGGCTGTGAGCACATGCCCATCTAAATCGAATTCAATCACCGCCGTGGAGCGCACCAGCGCGGTAATCAGGTTTTCATGCTCGCGCGACGCCTCGATGGTACGGGTGAGGTCGCTTGAGTAAATCGAAAAATGCTTGATGCGCCCCGCCGAGTTGCGCACCGGCTGCACGATAGAGCGCAGCCACGCTTCCTTGCCGTTGCCACGCATCAGGCGCACGGTGCCGGCGAAGTGTTCGCCGCGCACCAGGGCATTTTTAAAGCGCAGCTGGAATTCGTCCTGGCGCACATGCGCAGGCACCAACTCATCAATGTGACGCCCCACGAGGTTGCTGGCCTGGTACACCAGTTCCTGCAGGAAGTTGGCATTGGCCCACTCCACCCGGCCGTCGGCATCCAGCGTCAGGCACAGCATTTCACTTTCCAGGCTCTCCTTGACCTGTTGCAAGCTCGACAATTCTTCGCGAAGAGCAGTCAGCTCTTGCTTCAGGCGGGTATTGAACATGGGGCACCGATAGGCATTTGGGGAGGTGGATCTGACCTGCATCGGCGCTGCCGGCGTTTTCTGAAGCGCTTTTTTCGCCGCAGCCAACTGTTTTTTTGGATCCATTAACCGCCGTTGTTTCGACACACGCCCATCACTTGATATTCAAGGGTATTGAGCTTGCCGGTGGAGTCTTCATAGGTCATGCGCGACGGCACCGCCGCGCAGGAGCGGATCGGCGGCGTCACATTCACCACCTTCTCAATGTCCAGCTTCATGCCATAGCGGTAGGCCTGCACCTCGGGCGCGGGCTTGCCTTTCTTTGCGGCGTAAGCGGCCATGGCTTTTTCATTGCGCTCCATCATCAGGGCAAAGGTGCGATCCCCGCCGCCTTCGGCCAACGCACCAAAAGACATGAGCGCGACCAAGACACCCAGGGCAACTTTATAAGCTTTCATCATTAGTTCCTCGTCTGAAAAGTTCAGTGACGAGATTAATCGAACAACCCTGACGCAATGTTCACCAAAACGTTACTTATTTGTTATGTGTTGTAAGCTTCCAGAATTGTAATGTTCACGCCATGAGTTCGTTATCCACGGTTTGCAACTATCAGCCCGGGCCAGATCAATAAGAATGCCCGCCTCTATAAGAAGCTGAAAACTGCCACTACCAAGGAGCGAAACATGCACATTACTTACTTCATCCTTCCCTTTTCCTTGCTGGCCGCGCTGCCCCTGGCGGCCGCGGCCGTAGAGGACAAGCCCGAAGGTTTTATCGAAGGCAGCCGCTTCAACGTGCTGGCGCGCACGTTTTACTTCAACCGTGATGACCGCAAGGGCCAGTCCAGCCCTACCGGCAACGGCTACTCCGAAGCCTTGGCGCAGGGCTTGATCGGCAAATTCGAGTCCGGGTTTACCCAAGGCACGGTTGGCTTCGGCCTGGATGCCTTTGGCATGTATGGCCTCAAGCTCGACTCGGGCACCGGTCGCAGCGGCGGCAAGGGTTCGTTCGGCGTACTGCCGGTAGACAGCGACAACCACCCCGAAAGTGGTTACAGCAAATTCGGTGGCGCAGCGAAACTGCGGGTGCTGGATACGGTAATCAAAGCCGGCGACGTGTTCCCCGCCACACCGGTGGTCGCCGCTGGCGATTCGCGCCTGTTGCCGCAAAGCTTTCGCGGCGTCACCGCGCAGAACACCAGCCTTGAGGGCTTGAGCCTGCAAGGCGGGCGCCTGAGCGGTATGAGCCAGCCGAGTGAAAGTGGCATGAACAAGGGCTTTGCGACCTTCTATGCAGGCAAGGTCGACTCACCCTGGATCGGCTATTTCGGTGGTGACTACACCGTCAACAAACACCTGAGTGTCAGCCTGTACAGCAGCCGTTTAAAAGACGCCTGGGACCAGTACTACGTCGGTACCAACGCCAGTTACCCGCTGAGCGAAGACGTGTCCTTGTTCGGCGACGTCAACTATTACAAGGCCGTGGATGAAGGCAAAAAACTGCTCGGCGAATTCAATAACAACATCTGGAGCGCCAGGCTTGGGGTCAAGGTCGGCGCCCACAGCCTGGCCCTCTCGCACCAGCGCAACAACGGCAATGACGACTTCGATTACCTGCGCCAGTCGGACTCGATCTTCCTCAACAACTCGATCCAGTACAGCGATTTCAACTCGCCCAAGGAGCGCTCATGGATGGCGCGCTACGACCTGGACATGCAGGCCTTCGGCATTCCCGGCCTGTCATTCATGACCCGCTACGCCAAAGGCACCGGCGCCGACTACAGCAATGCCAACGCGGTGTACATGCGCCGCGATGCGGCGGGTAACCCGCTGACCGATCAACGCCGTTGGGAACGGGATATCGAGGCCAAGTATGTGGTGCAAAGTGGCAGCCTCAAGGATTTGTCCTTGCGTTTACGCCAAGCCACTGTGCGCTCCAGTGCATTCGAGTCAGACCTGGAGGAAGTTCGCTTGATTGCAGAGTATCCACTGGTTGCACTGTGAGTGATTACATTCGCTTGCCGTTAACTAACATCTGTTCACAAATATCCAGTTATCAAAACTGTAATATTGGGCTCAGCTTCTCGTTAAGTTGAACTTCCTATACTCGCATCAACTTGTTTGCACCGAGCAACATTCGTCTCTAGAAGCTTTTTTGTAGCTCCTTTGGAAAAGAGATGAATTTTTAACGCCCCTCGGGGCGTTTTTTTTTGCGGGCAGGTTTAACAGCGGCCAATGGTCACAGTTGACCCTGAAGCTACTTCACGGTTCAGACTTTTCCTACTCACAAAACACCTAATTCCATAAGGAAATGGAGCCCTTCTCCCTCAGTAAAAGGTAAACCCCCATGCGTATCCTTGTGGTTGAGGACGAGCAAAAAACTGCCGACTACCTGCAACAGGGCTTGAATGAAAGCGGCTATGTGGTGGACTGCGCGTCCAATGGCATCGACGGCCTGCACCTGGCCGGGCAGCACGCCTATGAGTTGGTCATTCTCGACGTCAACCTGCCGGGCAAGGATGGCTGGGAAGTGCTGGAGCAATTGCGCCGCAATGGCACGCAACGGGTGATGATGTTGACTGCCCGTGGCCGCCTGGCCGACAAGATCAAAGGCCTGGACATGGGCGCCGATGATTACTTGGTCAAACCTTTCGAATTTCCCGAGTTGCTGGCCCGGGTGCGTACCCTGTTGCGGCGCAGCGAACATATCCCGCAGCCAGACGTGTTCCGCGTATTGGACCTGGAGCTGGACCCGCGCCGCCATCGCGCCTATCGCGGCACCCGCCGTATAGACCTGACCACCAAGGAGTTCGCGCTGTTGCAGGTGCTGATGCGCCAGACCGGCGAAGTACTGACCCGCACGCAGATTATTTCCCTCGTGTGGGACATGAATTTCGACTGCGACACCAATGTGGTGGAAGTCTCCATCAGCCGCCTGCGGGCCAAGGTCGACGACCAGAGCGAGGTCAAGTTGATCCACACCATTCGCGGCGTGGGTTATGTGCTGGAGGCGCGCGGATGAGAACCGGCAGTTTGTCGATGCGCCTTGGCTTGACGGTCAGCCTGATGGGCGCCGGCCTGGTGCTGTTGCTGGCGACCCTGGCGTACGTGGCACTGACCCACGAATTGGAAAAGCTCGCGCGCAAGAACCTGGAAAGCAAGATGGAGCAAATCCAGCACAGCCTGGCCCAAGGCCTGGATGCCAACCGCATCCGTGCCCGCCCGCACTCGTTGATGGACCTGGTGATCGGCCACGACAATTTCTACCTGACCATCGTCGGCACCGCGCCGGATGAAAGCGTACTGCTGAGCATCGGCGCCAAGCCCCAGGAGCCTTTGCTCACAGACTTCACCCCCAAGGAAACCCTTGGCTACCTCAATTGGGCCGACAGCAATGGCAACCAGGTGCTCAGCGCCTCCAGCCTGATGCGCCTGGCCAATGGCGAAAGGGTGCGCGTGCTGCTGTCGCTGGATCGCATGGACGACCAGGCGTTGCTCAGTGCCTACCTGCGCGCCACTTTGATTGCCCTGCCGATGCTGCTGATCCTGATCGGCATGGGCGCCTGGTGGTTGGTACAACGCGGGCTCGCGCCGTTGAAGCAGTTCAGCCATGTGGCGGCCAAAGTCACCACCCAGGACCTGACCCACCGTTTATCCGTCGACAACCTGCCCCATGAGCTGGGCGAATTGGCCCATGGCTTCAATGTGATGCTCGACCGCCTGGACGCGGGCGTGCAACAGCTGTCGCAATTCTCCGACGACCTGGCCCACGAAATGCGCGCGCCCCTGACCAACCTGATGGGCAAGGCCCAGGTGACGCTGTCCCGCCAGCGGCCACCGGAGGAATACAAAGCGGTGCTGGAGTCCAACACCGAAGAGCTCGAACGCCTGGCGCGCATCGTCTCCGACATGCTGTTTCTGGCCCAGGTCAGCCATCCGGCCGCGCGGGGCTCATTTACCCAAGTGTCGCTCGCGGACGAAGCCCATCGGGTGATAGATTTGTTTGCCCTGAGTGCCGAAGACAAACAACTGACCCTGACCCTCAGCGGCGATGCCCAGGTGCAGGGCGACCGCCTGATGATTCAGCGCGCCCTGTCCAATCTGCTGTCCAATGCCATTCGCCACAGCCCGGCGCAATCGCATATTTCAATGCTGGTGGAGGCCTATGGCAATCAGGTTGCGCTGTCAGTCGGCAACCCCGGCCCCGGGATCGAAGCGCAGCACTTGCCGCACCTGTTCGAACGTTTCTACCGCGTCGACAGCAGCCGCGCCCGCACCGAAGGCGGCACCGGGCTGGGCCTGGCCATCGTGCAATCCATCATGGCCCTGCACCAGGGGCAGGCTGACGTGCGCAGCCTGCCCGGTGGCTTTACCTTGTTTAGGCTGGT
Source organism: Pseudomonas sp. KBS0710 (assembly GCF_005938045.2). Lineage (GTDB taxonomy): Bacteria > Pseudomonadota > Gammaproteobacteria > Pseudomonadales > Pseudomonadaceae > Aquipseudomonas. The sequence goes on from NZ_VCCF02000001.1 coordinate 5,026,065, forward strand.
GTTTCCTCTTCCTTGCGATGCGCCCACTGGTACAGCGCCGGCAGCACCAGCAAGGTCAGCAACGTAGAGGAAATAATCCCGCCGATCACCACCGTTGCCAGCGGCCGCTGCACTTCGGCGCCGGTGCCGGTGGCGAGCGCCATGGGGATAAAACCAAGTGACGCTACCAGCGCCGTCATCAACACCGGGCGCAAGCGTGTCAGCGCGCCTTCGTTGACCGCCAACGCTAACGAGCGCCCTTCTTCACGCAGGTTGCGGATGAAGGCAATCATCACCAGGCCGTTCAGCACCGCCACACCGGACAACGCGATAAAACCCACGCCCGCCGAGATTGATAGCGGAATATCGCGTAGCCACAGCGCCATGATGCCACCGGTCAAGGCGAACGGAATCCCGGTAAACACCAGCAAGCCATCCTTGAGGTTGTTGAACATCATAAACAGCAACCCGAACACCAGCAGCAACGCCACCGGCACCACGATGCGCAAACGCTCGGAGGCTTCCTTCAACTGTTCGAACTGGCCGCCCCAGGTGGTCCAGTAACCGGCGGGCACTTTCACTTGGGTGCTGATGGCCGTCTCGGCCTCTTCAACAAACGAGCCAATATCGCGCCCACGCACGTTGGCGCTGACGATTACCAGACGCTTGCCGTTCTCGCGGCTGATCTGGTTCGGGCCGAGCACCAGATCCAGGCTCGCCACCTGGGACAAGGCAATAAAGCCCAACTGCCCCGCCGCACTGCCGGCCAACGCCGGCACCGGGATCAACAGCCGCGACAAGCCCTCGATATCGGTACGCAACGCGTCGGACAACCGCACCACCATGTCGAAACGCCGGTCGCCTTCGTACAACGTACCGGCCTGGCGCCCACCCACGGCCACGGCAATGGTGTCCTGCACATCGCCCACATTCAGGCCAAAACGTGCGGCTTTGTCACGGTCGATATTGATCGTCAGCACTGGCAGGCCGGAGGTCTGTTCCACCTTCACCTCCGAGGCGCCACCAAGCTTTTGCAACGTCTCGGCGATTTCCCCGGCGGTCTTGTTGAGCACCGCCATATCATCGCCAAACACCTTCACCGCCACATCACTGCGTACCCCGGAAATCAGCTCGTTGAAGCGCAGCTGGATCGGTTGCGACAGTTCATACGCACTGCCCGGCACAATCGCACTGGCGCGTTGGATATCGGCGATCAGCGCTTCGCGGGACTTGTTCGGATCCGGCCATTGGTCCTTCGGTTTAAGCATCACATAGCTGTCGGAAATGTTCGGCGGCATTGGGTCGGAGGCGATTTCCGCCGTGCCGGTGCGCGCAAATACACGCTCGATTTCCGGCACTTGGGCGATCAGTATTTTTTCCAGCTGCTGTTGCATCTGCACCGATTGCGACAGGCTGGTACCGGGTACGCGCAAAGCCTGCTGGGCGAAGTCGCCTTCACTGAGGCTGGGGATAAACTCACTGCCCATGCGACTGGCCACCGCGCCCGAGGCGACGATGGTCAGCACTGCCAAACCGAACACTAATGAACGGCGCGTCATCACCCAATCCAGCACCGGCGCATAGACCCGACGTGCAGTGCGCATCACCAGGTTTTCTTCTTCCTTGACCTTGCCGGTCACAAACAAGGCAATTGCGGCCGGCACGAACGTCACCGACAGAATCATCGCGCCCAGCAGCGCAATCACCACAGTGAAGGCCATGGGATGGAACATCTTCCCGGCCACGCCAGTAAGGGCGAAGATCGGCAGGTAAACCACCATGATGATCAGTTGCCCGAAGATCAGCGCACGCCGTGCTTCCTTGGCCGCCGCGAACACTTCGTGCAGGCGCTCGCTGCGCGTTAACAACCGCCCGTGCCGCTGCTGTGCATGGGCCAGGCGGCGGATCGCGTTTTCGACGATCACCACCGCGCCGTCGACGATAATGCCGAAGTCCAACGCGCCCAGGCTCATCAGGTTGGCGCTGACTTTGTTGGTGAACATGCCGGTAAAAGTGAACAACATCGCCAGCGGGATCACCATCGCCGTGATCAGCGCCGCGCGGATATTGCCGAGGAACAGAAACAGTACGGCGACCACCAACAGCGCGCCTTCGAAAAGGTTTTTCTTCACGGTGGCGATGGCTTTTTCCACCAGGTTGGTACGGTCGTAGACCGTCACGGCGACCACACCGGCGGGCAGTGAGCGGTTGATCTCTGCGAGTTTCTTCGCCACCGCCTGGGACACGGTGCGGCTGTTTTCACCGATCAACATAAACACCGTGCCCAGCACCACTTCACGCCCGTTTTCGGTGGCCGCACCAGTGCGCAACTCACGGCCGATTTCCACCTGCGCCACATTACGCACGCGGATCGGCGTGCCGTCGGAGCTGGTGATGACGATGTTGGCGATATCATCAATGGACGCCACCTGCCCCGGCGCGCGGATCAGCAATTGTTCGCCGCTGCGCTCGATATAACCGGCGCCGACGTTGGCATTATTGCGCTCCAGCGCCGTGACCAGATCGCCCAAGGTCAGGTTGTAGGCCGCCAGGCGCTTGGGGTCCGGGGCTATCTGGTATTCCTTGGCGAAACCACCGATGGTGTTGATCTCGGCCACGCCCGGCACATTGCGCAATTGCGGCTTGATGATCCAGTCCTGGATCACGCGCAGGTCGGTCGGCGTGTAGGGCGTGCCGTCGTCCTTGCGCGCGCCGTCTTCGGCCTCGACGGTCCACAGGAAAATCTCCCCAAGGCCGGTGGAAATCGGCCCCATCGCGGTTTCGATACCCAACGGCAATTGCCCGCGTGCCACTTGCAGGCGCTCGTTGACCAATTGACGGGCGAAGAACAGGTCGGTGCCGTCTTTGAAAATCACCGTCACCTGGGACAACCCCGAACGCGACAGCGAACGCGTCTGTTGCAGACCCGGCAGCCCGGCCATGGCGGTTTCAATCGGAAAAGTGATGCGTTGCTCGGTTTCCAGCGGTGAAAAACCGGCCGCCGCCGAGTTGATCTGCACCTGCACGTTGGTGATGTCGGGCACCGCGTCGATGGGCAACTTTTGATAGCTGGCGATGCCGACACCGGCCATCAACAGCACCGCCAGCAGCACGATGATGCGCTGCTCGATGGCGAATTGGATAAGGCGCTCAAACATGGGGAATCACTCGCAGGATCAATGGGCGTGCTCGGCCGAGCCTTTACCCAGTTCGGACTTGAGGATGAAGCTGCCGACGGTGGCCACCTGCGCTCCGGCCTCAAGGCCCTGGCGCACTTCGACGTAGCCGTTTTCGCTCACACCGAGTTCAAGGTGGCGGGTGATAAAGCCATCCGCAGTGCGCACGAACACCGAGGGTTTGTCCTCGACAGTCTGGATTGCGGTTTGCGGCACGGTGACCTTGGCCTGGTAGGTATCGGTGGCCAATTGCACCGTCACAAACAGGCCCGGGCGCCAGGCGTCGTCGGGGTTGGGCACGCTCACGCGCACGGTGGCGGTACGCGTCTGCTCGCCGAGCAAGTTGCCCACGTAGGCCACGGAGCCCTGCACTTCAGTGCCCATTTCCGTGGAGATGACCTTCACTGGTTTGCCGACCCGAACCTTGTTCAAATCCTTGGGAAACACACCGAAGGTGACCCACACCTGGGACAAGTCCGAGAGCGTGAAGGCGTTGCTGGTCTCGCTGACCACTTCGCCGACGCCGAGGTGTTTTTCCACCACCACGCCGGCAAACGGCGCACGCAGTTCATAACGATTGCCACCGACCAGGACCGCGCTGCCGCTGAGGGCGGTCATCTTCTGGCGCGCATTGTTCAGGGCGATTTCGGCCTCTTGCAAGGTCTGTCGCGCCAGCAGGTAATCCTGTTCGGCAGAGATTTCGTCCTTCCACAATTGGCGTTCGCGCTGGAAGGTGGTGCGCGCCAATTCAACTCGGCGCTCGCTGGCCGCCAGCTCGCTGCGCTGGTCGGAAATCTGCTGGCTGGAGATCACCGCCAACAGCTCGCCTTTCTTCACCGACTGGCCAAGGTTGACCTTGACCGCCTCCACCACACCGGCCGCACGCGGGACGATGTGCGAAGTGCGGTCCTCGTCGAAACGCACTTCCCCCGGCAGCGTCAGCACCGTGCTGATCGAGCGCGGTTGGGCCTGGGCGAGCTGGATACCGGCGGCCTGGATCTGCTGTTCAGTGAGTTCAAGCGCGCCTTCTTCTTCATCGGCGACGGCAAAGCCAGACAGCAACAGGCTCAGGGCGACGGCCAGCGCCACGCCATGTTTATGTTTCATAGAGGACTCCAGAAAAAATCAAAATCGGGCGAGGTCGCCGTAGATCCGTTCGATACGCACCCAGGCATCGGTGGCCTGGGCGGTCGCCGTGAGGTATTGGGTGCGCGCGGCGATCAAGGTGCGCTGGGCGTCGAGCACGTCGAGGAAGTTGAACTTGCCCATCTCGAAGCCACGGGTGGCGCTGTCCACCGCGCTTTGGGCGGCGGGCAGGATCTGTTGGTTGAAGGTGCGCACTTCGGTATTGGCGGTTTGCCACAGGTCCAGGGCCTGGCGGGTTTCGGTACGCAGGCGCAGTTCGACGGCGTTGCGCAGGTCGCGGGCCTGGTCGGCGCGGCGGCTGGCGGCCAGCACATTGCCCTGGTTACGATTGAACAACGGGATCGGCATCGACACGCCCACCACGTTCACACGCTCGCGCACGCTGGCGTCGTACTGGCTGCCGATGGACACGTCGAGGTCGGGAATCCGCTGGGCTTTTTCCAGCCCTACGCTGGCCTCGTTTTGCTGGATTTGCAGTTCAGCCAGGCGCAACTCGGTGGTTTGCTCAAGGCGCGCCAGCAACTGGGCGGAAGGCGGCAACGGTGGTGCGGATTGGCTTTGGGTGGCGACCGCCTGGAAGTCAGGGGTGGCGCTGCCGGTGCTGGCGGCGAGGCGGCGGTAGGCGTCCGTGAGGCCGATCTGGGCGCGGTTCAGTTCAAGGCGGATCTCCGACAACTGCACCTGGGCGCGAGTGGCTTCTACCGGCGACGATTTACCGGCTTTGACGCGACCATTGGCGACCACCAGGCCACGCTCGGCCAAAGCCATTGAGCGTTGCGCCAAGTCGAGGCGTTCCTGGGCACGCAGGGCACCGTAGTAGCTGTCGATCACATCGGCGCGCAGACCGTTGCGCCGCTGCTCAAGGGTCAACGCGGCGGCATCCTGAGCGCGCGTTGCCACATCAATGCGCGCACCGCGTTTGCCGCCCAGCTCCAGGGTCTGGCTGAGTTTGATGGTGGTGGTGCGCGAGTTGCGGCGGGTGTCTTCGGCATCCCAGGAAGCCACCGGGTTAGGGATCAAACCCGCTTGCTGGCGGCCGCCTTGGGCGATGTCGATTTCCCATTGCGCGGCGGCCAGGTCGGGGTTGTTGGCGAAGGCGGTTTGCAAGGCTGAATCGAGCGTCAGGGTTTGCGCCTGGGCAGCGTTCGCCGCTACCCATAACGCTGCAGCCCCCAAAAGTGTTCTAAAAAAAAGTGCCATAACGAGAGTTCCACGCCCATGAAGTCGCTGAGGTTTCCCAGCGGGGGCAATGTAGCTTTCGCGACTTATCAGAGCGGTGGAGCGAAGATTACAAATCCGACAGGCACCGCCTCAGGCGTGCACCTCGTCATGGTCGTCGTGATGAAAGCCTTCGCCTTCGACCTGCAAGGTGACATGGGAAATATCGAATTGTTCGTGGAGCAATTCCGTCACCAACGTGAGGATTTGTTGCTCAGTGCCTTGGGACGGATCGGCGACCAAATGCGTGCTGAGCACATTCTTGCCGCTGGTCAGCGCCCAGATATGCAGGTCGTGTACGTCCTTGACCCCAGGCACGCTGCGAATGGCCTGCTCAACCTGATCGATATCCACGCCGTCCGGCACGCCTTGCAGCAGTACGTTCATGCTTTCCTTGAGCAGCGTCCAGGTACGTGGCAACACCCAGAAACCAATCGCCGCCGCCACCACGGAGTCCACCCAACCCCAGCCGGTAAACATGATCACCACCGCAGCGATGATCACGCCGATAGAACCGAGCATGTCGCTCCAGACTTCCAGGTAAGCGCCCTTCACATTCAGGCTTTCACCGCTGGCCGCGCTGAGCAGGCGCATGGAGATCAGGTTGACGATCAGCCCCAGCACCGCGATCACCAGCATGCCGGTGGACTGGATTTCGGCCGGCGCCTGCAGTCGCTGATAAGCCTCGTAGAGGATGTAAAACGCCACGGCGAACAGCAGCAGCGCATTGAAGGCCGCCGCCAGGATCTCGAAGCGCGCATAACCAAAAGTGCGCTTGCGGTCAGCCGCACGCTTGGCGACCTGAATGGCCACCAGGGAAATCGCCAGGGCCAGAGCGTCGGTCATCATGTGCGCGGCGTCGGACAACAGCGCCAGGCTACCGGTGACAAAAGCGCCAATAACCTCGGCAATCATGAAGCTGCCGGTCAGCCCCAGGGCCATCCATAACTTGCGTTCGTGGCCGGCGCGTACTTGGGCGTGGCTGTGTCCTGCGCTCATCACATGTCCTCGTGGTTTGTAGTCCGTTGATCATAGAGCTATAGGCCAAATTCCCGCGCATACCTTGCAAACTTGTCACGCGCCCGCCAGTTCACCGTTAGATTGAGCGCACCAAAATCGCCCATGCAAGCGCTGCGGCAGTTCTATCAGGTATGCTTTTCGAGCAGGAAACAAAAAGAAACAAATTAACCAACCTGTTCGATAAGGAGTCCCGTTTTGGAGTTATCGACTGCCGCGTGGATGGTTCACGACACCCGCCTCATGTTCTGCGTTCTGCTGGCCATCGCCAGCATCATTGTGTTGATCAGCGCGACCAAGCTGCCGCCGTTCTTGTCGATCCTGATCGGTACGTTTATCGCCGGTGTGGGCGCCGGGTTGCCGCCGGAAGAAGTCGCCAAAGCCTTCAGCAAAGGCGCCGGGGCGATCCTCGGTGAAGCCGGGATCATCATTGCCCTGGGCTCGATGCTCGGCGCACTGATGGCCGAATCCGGTGCGGCCGACCGCATCGCTACCACTTTGCTCGGGTTGGGCAAGGGCAAGTCACTGCCGTGGGTGATGGCGCTGGTGGCGATGGTGATTGGTTTGCCGCTGTTCTTCGAAGTCGGCCTGGTGATGATGGTGCCGATCATCTTCGTGATGGCCAAACGTTCGAACCAGCCGCTGCTGAAAATCGCCATCCCGGCGTTGGCCGGCATGACCACCCTGCACGCCCTGATGCCACCGCATCCGGGGCCGTTGATTGCGGTGAGCGCGTTGCACGCCGACCTGGGCCTGACCATGCTGCTGGGCTTCTGCCTGGCGGTGCCGGCCGTGATTCTCGCTGGCCCGCTTTATGGCAACTGGCTGTCCAAGCGCCTGCACGTGGATGAGCCGGCCGACATCGGCGCGCTGTTCAGCGCACCGCCCAAGGCGCCGCGTCAGCCGAGCTTTGGCGTGTCGCTGTTGATCATTTTGCTGCCGGTGATTTTGATGCTCGGCAGCACCTTGGCCAAAGTCGCGTTGCCAGCCGAAAGTACCGTCGGCCTGACCTTGAAGTTCCTCGGTGAACCGCTGATCGCCCTCGGCCTGGCCGTCATCGCTGCCGTGATCTGCCTGGGCTGGGCCGCCGGCATGCCGCGTGCCGAGGTTGGCAACACCCTGCGCAAAGCCCTCGCGCCCATCGCCGTGTTGCTGCTGACCATCGGCGCCGGCGGCGGCCTCAAGCAAACCCTGCTGGACGCCGGCGTCAGCCAGACCATCAGCAAGGTCGCCGAAGGCGCGCACATGCCGTATCTGCTGCTGGCGTGGTTGATTGCCGTGGCCCTGCGCCAGGCCACCGGCTCGGCGACGGTCGCTACCACCACCACGGCGGGCATCCTCGCGCCGATGATGGCCGGGCTGGCCGCGACCCAGAGCTCATTGGTAGCGCTAGCGATTGGCGCGGGCTCGGTGTTCTTCTGCCACGTCAACGACGCTGGGTTCTGGATGGTGCGTGAGTACTTTGGTTTGCAGTTGAAGCAGACGATTTGGGTATGGTCGGTGTTGCAGACCATTGTTTCGGTCGTCGGCCTGATCGGTACGCTGCTGCTCTGGCACTTTTTGACCTGAGTTTCAGGCGGCCAAGGTGTGGCGCTTACCAAACAGCGCAACACTTGCCACGCCCACCGCGCCCATCACCACGCAATAACCCACGCAAATCCACGGGCTGGTGGGCATCAACGCGATCAACAACAGTGGCGTCGTACTCGCCCACAGTGCGTAAGCAATGTTGTAGGTAAACGAAATCCCCGACACCCGCACCTGCACCGGAAACAGGCCGACCATCACCGACGGCACCGCGCCCACCACGCCGCAACTCAAGCCCGCCACGGCATACGCCGCGCCCAGCCACACGCCGCCGCTGATCAGGCTGGCGTACAGCACCGCAATACCCACCGGCAGCAACAGGCTGTAGACCAGCACTGCGCGCCAGGCGCCGATGCGGTCCACCAGCAAACCGGCGAGCACGCAGCCGATATTCAGGAAGACGATGCCCAACGCGCTTAGGGCGAAGGTGTGGCTGGGGCTCATGCCGAAGGTTTTTTGCATCATGGTTGGCGTGATAACTACCAACACCACGACTGCCGAGGTCAGGACACAAGTGAGGATCATCGCCGGCAGCAACACCGCGCGATGGTCGCGCAACACAGTGCGCAATGGCATTTCGGCGGCGGCCTGGCGACGGGCCTGCATTTCGAGGAACACCGGGGTTTCGCTGAGCCAGCGGCGCAGCCACACGCCGATCACTCCGAACACGCCGCCGAGCAGGAACGGGAAGCGCCAGGCGTAGTCAAGGATCTCGGCAGGGGTGAAGATTTGCGCCAGCAAGGTCGCGGTGAGTGCGCCGAGCAGGTAGCCGAAGGTCAGCCCAGCTTGCAGGAAGCCCAGGGCATAGCCTCGGTGGTGACGCGGTGCGTGTTCGGCGACGAAGGTCCAGGCGCTGGGCACTTCGCCGCCCACTGCCGCGCCTTGCAGCACGCGCAGGGCCAGCAGGATCAGCGGGGCGAAATAACCGATTTGCGCGTAGGTGGGCATGATCCCGATCAGCAGGCACGGCAAGGCCATCATCAGGATGCTCAGGCTGAACACGCGCTTGCGCCCCAGATGGTCAGCGAAGTGCGCCATCAGGATGCCGCCCAGCGGGCGCGCCAGGTAGCCGGTGACGAAGATGCCGAAACTTTGCAGCAGACGCAGCCATTCGGGCATTTGCGGCGGGAAGAACAATTGGCTGAGGGTCAGCGCAAAGAACACAAAGATAATGAAGTCGTAGATTTCCAGGGCGCCGCCCAAGGCGGCCAGGCCCAGGGTTTTGTAGTCGGAGCGGGAAAAACGCTGCGCCTGTGTGGAAAAGGTGGCAGTCATGTAAAGGCTCGGCAGACAAACAAAATGGCGTGCAGGTTATGAGCTGCGCCCAGTGATGGCAATCGCGGCAGATATATTTGTTTTCCTCATGGATCGATGAAGATAACTGCATTCCCATATCAATGCCCGTAGCGGAACATGCCGTAAAACTGCCAACACCCATAATAAATACAAGAGGAAAGACTCGTGGCCGATGCTATCGAAGAAAGCCGCTATGCCCGATTTGCCCTGCGCTGTTCCAACTTTGCCGAACGCTGGTTTCCGGATTCCTGGGTGTTTGCTGCCCTGGCGGTAATCATTGTTGCCGTGGCGACCCTGGGCATGGGCGGCGCGCCGACTGAAGCCGCCAAGGCCTTTGGCGACGGGTTCTGGAGCCTGATCCCGTTCACCATGCAGATGGCCTTTGTGGTGATCGGCGGGTATGTGGTGGCCAGTTCGCCGCCCGCCGTAAAGCTGATCGACCGCCTGGCACGCATCCCCAAGAATGGCCGCTCGGCGGTGGCATGGGTGGCGTTGATTTCCATGGTCGCCTCTTTGCTCAACTGGGGCTTGTCCCTGGTGTTCGGTGGCTTATTGGTACGCGCACTGGCTCGTCGCACGGATTTGCGCATGGATTACCGCGCTGCCGGTGCTGCCGCCTATTTAGGCCTGGGCGCGGTGTGGGCATTGGGGCTGTCGTCTTCAGCGGCGCAGTTGCAGGCCAACCCGGCCAGTCTGCCGCCGTCAATCCTGTCGATCACCGGGATGATCCCGTTCACCGAGACCATCTTCTTGTGGCAATCGGGCGTGCTGTTGCTGGCACTGATCGTGGTGTCGCTGATCATCGCCTATGCCACTGCGCCCGGCCCCAATAGTGCGCGTGATGCGAAGGCCTGTGGTGTCGACCCAGCCTTCAATATGCCTAAACCACAACCGCCGACGCGTCCGGGCGAATGGCTGGAACACAGCCCGCTGCTGACCATCTTGCTGGCCTTGCTGGCGGCTGGCTGGTTGTTCCATGAGTTTTCGACCAAGCCTGCGATCAGCGCGATTTCGGGGCTCAACACCTATAACTTCCTGTTCATCATGGTCGGCGCGCTGCTGCACTGGCGCCCGCGCAGCTTCCTCGATGCGGTGGCGCGTGCCGTGCCGACCACCACGGGCGTGCTGATCCAGTTTCCGTTATATGGCTCGATTGCCGCGTTGATGACCGTGGTGAAAGGCGGTGACGGCCAGACCCTGGCGCACCATATCTCGTTGTTCTTCACCTCCATCGCCTCCCACGACACCTATGCGCTGTTGATGGGCGTGTACTCGGCGGTGCTGGGCTTCTTTATTCCGTCGGGCGGTGGCAAGTGGATTATTGAAGCGCCTTACGTGATGCAAGTGGCCAATGACCTGCAATACCACCTGGGCTGGGCGGTGCAGATCTATAACGCAGCTGAGGCGCTGCCGAACTTGATCAACCCGTTTTATATGCTGCCGCTGCTGGGCGTACTGGGGCTGAAGGCGCGGGATCTGATCGGGTTTTCGTTTGTGCAGTTGCTGGTGCACACGCCGCTGGTGTTGTTTCTGTTGTGGGCGCTGGGGACGACGTTGAAGTATTTGCCGCCAGTGATGCCTTAGACGATCGAGACTGCACCTGTTTCAACAGGTGCAGTCAGACAGGAACCGCAGGAAGGCGATTCAATAGATCAGGCAATGCGTTCTGGATCGTGTCCCAAACAACATCGAGGTTGATATCGAAGTAACCGTGGGCAATCCGGTTGCGCATCCCGCGCATGCTACGCAAAGGGATCTGCAGATGACTCGCAGTGAAGTCTGGGTAATGATCCATGATTTTCGTTGATGCCTCACCAACGATGATCAGACTCATGACAACAGCTTGCTGTGTACGCTTGTCTTCAAGAAACTCTTCTTTGTTCAAGCCTTCAACAAATGTGATTGCGTCAGTCGTGGCTTGCCTTATGTGATCCAGGTAGTCCCCGAGGCGGCTCGCTGTCATACCGGGCGAGCCTCAGCCAACACTTTTGCGCGAAACTTCACAGGTAAATCGCCAGGCGTCAGAAGGTCCACATTGACCCCGAGCAGATCCTCCAGCTCGACCTGCAACCCACCAAGATCAAAAAGCGTGGTTCCCGGCGGAGCATCGACCAACAAATCAAGGTCGCTGCCTTCTAGATCGGTGCCTAGTAACACAGACCCAAATACCCTTGGATTTGAGATACGGAAACGCCCCACCACCTCTCTGACAGCAGCCCGTTTTAGATCAAGAGCGATTGAAGGTTTCACGGCTCACCTCAGTGGCATCCATTATTGAAGCAGTCTAGCAGCGCTGGGCGTGTGTATACATGCCCGAGTCCTCGCATCGACCTCGTCATTGCGTCACATTGCATTGCTAACTCTCTGGCCAGATGTATCGGGTTTTCCCACTCATTGCAGTGACAGCCTCTGACTTCTCTCACCCGCGCCTTTGATTAACCTGCCTTGGCTTACCACTCACAACACGCCAAGGAAAATCCGATGACGCCGCTGTCCAAATCACTGGAAGAGTTGATCAATGATATCTACAAGGACGACCGCGTGTCGTTCGTCGAGTACAAGGCTCTGCGAGACGATGCCGATCGGCGTATGGCTGCCGTCGTCAACGAGTTTGGCCTGCACAATAACGTCACAGCCTTCCAAAAAGTGATGGACGTGGCCATGCAGCTTTTGCAAACCACGGTCATCGATGCAAAAAAAGCCGAGCTGACCGACACGGGCGAGGCCATCGTCAAGGATGCGCTGACGGCTCAGGTGGAGTACTTGCGCGCGGGTAGCCAGTTGGCACTGCACTTGTTGTAATCGCCCTTAGCGTTCAAACCGCTGTCTTCGTTCCGTCACATTGCATTGCTACCGTCCTGCGAAATATCTTGCAACAATCAGCCAGCAGGAACGCCCAGCAATGAGTGACGAGCACGAAGACCGCCCTTCTCCCGATTCCGTAACCCAACCGCCCGTGGACACCAGCCGTCGGCGTTTCCTCGGGGGCGCGGCGGTGCTGGGGGTTGGCGCGACCTTGAGTGCTTGCGGCAATACCAGCGAGCCTGCGGGCAAGCCAGAGGCGCGACCGCTGACGCCGCAGGAGCTGGACAAGGCCTTGCACGAACAGGTGAAGACGGTGGTGGTGATTTACGCCGAGAACCGCAGCTTCAACAACCTGTTTGCAGACTTCCCTGGCGTGGAGAAACCACTGTCGGCGCTCTGCGCTGCCGACGTGCAGCAACGGGACCGTGATGGCAGCCTGCTCACCACCCTGCCACCGGCCTGGGGCGGCGTCTTGCAAGTCGGCCCGCAAAGCGTGGATGGGGTGACTTACCCCAGCGAAGTGCAATTCCAGGAAAACCTGCCCAACGCGCCATTCGCGCTTAAAGGCCCGAATGCCGAGGACTTGCCGCTGAGCCTGGTCACCCGCGACTTGTGGCATGTGTTCTACCAGAACCAGATGCAGATCAATGGCGGCAAGAACGACAACTTTGTGGCCTGGGCCGACTCCGGCGGCCTGGTGATGGGTTACTACGCGCAGAGCCGCTATTCCCTGCGTCTGTGGGACGTGGCCAAAGAGTTTGTGCTGTGCGACAACTTCTTCCAGGGTGCTTTCGGTGGCTCATTCCTCAACCACCAGTACCTGATCAGCGCCACCGCGCCGTTTTATCCGAATGCAGCGCTTTCGGTGGCCAAGGCGCAGATCGCCACGCTGCAAAGCGATGACCCCACCGACCCGCGCCTCAAGCCGCTGGACAAGTCGCCAGCCAGCGCCATGACCGGCCCGCCGCAGTTCGGCCCCAGTGCCTTGACGCCGGACGGCTACGGCGTGAACACCCTGGCGCCACCGTACTGGCCGACCTGGATTCGCGACCCGGAAAATCCGGACTATTCCAAACCCGACCTGCCCAACGTGCTGGTACCGCAAACCCACGAGCATATCGGCGACAAACTGTCGAAAAAGAATGTCGATTGGGCCTGGTATGCCGGTGCCTGGCAGGCGACCCTGGACCAGTTCAAGGACTCGGGCGGTATCCCGAAAATTCCGAACTTCCAGTATCACCACCAGCCGTTCAACTATTTCAAGCAACAAGGCCCGGAAAACCGCACCGAGCGCGACAAACGCCTGCGTGACGGCGGTTTGGGCGACGACTCGGGCACCAACAAGTTCTTCGCCGATGCCCAGGCCGGCAAGCTGCCCGCCGTGACGTTTTACAAGCCCCAGGGCAACCTGAACATGCACGCGGGCTACGCCGATGTGGCCTCGGGCGACCGCCATATCGCCCGCGCCTTGAAAGTGCTGCAAGAAAGCCCGCAATGGAAAAACATGGTGGTGGTCGTCACTGTCGATGAAAACGGCGGCTGGTGGGACCACGTTGCACCGCCCAAGGGCGACCGCTGGGGCCCGGGCACACGGATTCCGGCATTGGTGGTGTCACCGTTTGCACGCAAAGGCACGGTGGACCATACGGTTTACGACACCGCGTCGATCCTGCGTTTGATCACCCGCGTGTTCCAGCTGGAGACACTGGACGGCCTCAAGCAGCGCGACGACGCGATGATCGCGCGCGGCCAGAAGCCCATGGGCGATTTGAGCAACGCCTTGCAGTTCAACCGGTAGGTTTTCTTATCCAATAGCGACATGCCTGGCGATTTAGCACGCGGTTTTCCTGGTCAACCGCTACTGTGTGCAAGTGGGCTTTCACCCCGCGCAGACGGGCTTTCGCTGACAAGGAACCAACTATGTTTAAACCGACCAGGCTGTCCTTCACCCTGGCCGCACTGCTGGCCAGTGCGGTCGTACAGGCCGACATCGAAGTACCACTGGGCAGCACGCAACGCGTCACCCAACTGTTCGCTTTCCCCAATAACTGCAATGTGATCTGCTTTCGGCCATGGACGCTGGAGCAAACCGCCGAGCACTATTTGAACCAGAGCTTGCAGCGCGACGGGTACAGCCGTGCCAAGGTCAGTGTAAAAACCCACGACGGCCAGGTTTCAGCCACTTTCAGCGGCGTGCCCGAGCACTACGGCCAACCCCTGACCACGTTGCTCAACACCGCCGACCTGGCCTATCAAGGCGCCAGCAAACTCAACAGCGAAGGCAAGTGGGCCTACAACTGGTACTTGTTCCTGCCGCTGGGCATGGCCCTGGAAAACCGCAAGAGCATCGAACTGCTGCACTTCCCGCCGGATTACTCGCTGACCCAGGCCCAGGATTACCTCGAGTCGGCCACCACTGATCGCTGGGCCACTTTGCTCACGGATAATGGCATCCCGGCCACGGAAACACCGGCCTACCAGACCATCATCGATATTGCGCCGATCGCCGCGCCGTCCAATGCGGGCAAGGACCTGGAAAACGTCTACAGCTACTTTGCCGACTACCAGACGCGCATGGTCAAGGAGCTGAGCCTACATGCCAACGGCTCATTGCCGATGGTCGCGTTCGGCGCACCGGTGCGTAACTGGATCAAGCAACAGTACGGCCAGACCGTGGCCGTGCTGGGGCTGGCGCAGATCAGCCCGATTGCCGGTAAAACCGTGTCGGTACTGGGCTCCAACCACCCGAGTTACATCTGGTATGCGGCGGATCCGGCCAGCTATGACGGCAATGAACAAAAAGCCGATGAGGCCGGTTTGAAAGTGATGGGGCAAGATTTGAGCGCCGCCTGCTGGCAAGCCGGCATGGGCCAGAAACCTGCCAGTGACCCAAATGTATTGCTCAAGGCGTGCATGAACACTTGGCAAGTCACACGCAAGGAGCAGACCTGTGAGCTGTTCTACACCTCGGTGCGCAACCTGACCCCGGAGCAAGCCAACGCCAAATGCGCCACCCCGCCCATCAAGGCACAGTTGAAACAGCTGAAAGACGCCGCCCCACTCCCCGCTGTTACAGCCCCAGCGCTGTAAATCGTACAAAATATAACCGATTTCTACTGTCAGATCTGACAGTAGAAATCGGCTACAACTTCAGCGAGTCTTGAACGGCACCCATCCGCTGCAAGACTGGAAATCGGACCCCATCGCAGGTCGATGCAGCCTAGGCCAGGAGAGTTATGAAAACTCAAGCCATGGATAAGGCTAAAACCGCTGTGAGTAGCTGCCTTTACCCCTTCAAGACGGTGCTCGTTGAACAGGGCTACCCCTCGACCCGGCACTTCCAGATCGTACGCGATGCAAATGGAATGGGGGCCGCACTCAAAGCACGCATCGCCTTTGACAGCCGCGTGCGCATTGCCAGAGTGTCCGGCTACGCCTTGAGCGAGCGACGTGCGCACACCTTGCAGCTCTCGTCACGCATTCACCTGTATGACCCGTGGTTCACCCGTCTGATGTTGCACTCGTGCAATCCGAACGTGTTTTTCGATGCCACGTACCTGGAGGTCTGGACCGTGCAACCTATTGCGGCCGGCACCTTGCTGACCATGGATTACGCCACCACCGAGGATGCGCTGTTCCGGCAGTTCGCCTGCCGATGCGGCGAGCTGAACTGCCGGGGCTGGATCACCGGCGCCAAGGAGCCATTGAACGCCGAAGGCCAGGCGTTCATGACCCAATGGCGCCTGCGCAAACGGCCTTAGGCTTCGCCCAGTGGGCGCAGGCGATATTGCGGCGGCAGTTGCTCGAAGCCACTGATGGTGGTGTTCAAGCTCTTCCAGCGGCCGTCCTTGATACCGTAGATGCAGCCGTGGATCGACAGGCTCTGCCCACGGTGCCAGGCGTTTTGCACAATGCTGGTATGGCCGACGTTGGCGACTTGCTGAATCACGTTCAACTCGCACATGCGGTCCACCCGCTCCTCTTCTGTGGGTAGTTGGGCCAGCACCTCGCGGTTTTCGTAATAAAGGTCGCGAATAGTGCGCAGCCAACCGTCGATCAGGCCGAACTGGCGGTCCTGCATCGACGCACGCACGCCGCCGCAGCCGTAGTGCCCGGTGACGAGGATGTGTTTGACCTTAAGCACGTCCACCGCGTACTGGATCACCGACAGGCAATTGAGGTCGGTGTGCAGCACCACGTTGGCCACGTTGCGGTGTACAAACAGGTCGCCGGGCAGCATGCCGACGATTTCGTTGGCCGGTACACGGGCGTCGGAGCAGCCGATCCACAGGTACTCCGGGGTTTGCTGGCGGGCGAGCTTGGCGAAGAATTCGGGATCTTCCTGTTTGATCGCATCCGCCCAGCGTTCGTTGTTATCAAGCAGGTCTTGTAGTTCGTTCATCAGGGAAAGCCTCAGGAATGATGCGCAGCTTTGTGACAGACAACCGCTCGTCCGGGTCACGCCCAGGCGCAATTAGCTTGAATCTTTAGGGAGCCGTGCCTGTCCACACACTATAAGCCCCACAGTATGAGGATTGGCCATGACTGAATCACGACGTCCCTACGGTGCTACACAGCCCGAACCGATTGATGACAATGAAGACCGCATGGGCGAGATGCGCGAGCTGGACTTTGACGAGCAAGAGCCGACGGCGGAAATCGGCGATGAACTGCCGCGCCGTGAGCGCGAACACCTGATGCCCGACGAACGAGTACGCGAAGCCGGCATGACCGGGGCCTCGACCGATGATCATGAGTCCACGGATGATGACATGAGCCCGGAAACGCTGATCCATGAAGATGGCGCGCGGGACGCCCATGAAGCCGGTGAGGATAATCCGGCGGATTATGACTTGAGCATTGTGGATGAAGATGAGATTGGCGGCGGGAATGGGTTGGATGAGGCCGAATTGGCGGATATTGACCCGATAGACGGTAACCGCTGACACCACACCGTTCAAAATGTGGGAGCGGGCTTGCTCGCTCCCACAGGGGTTCAGCGTTCAGTCAACTAAGGTACAAGCCATCACGACTGCATCTTCGCGCCCGCCTACGGCTGGGTAGTAATCACGCCGACGGCCGATTTCATTGAAACCGTAGCGCTCATACAGCCGGAATGCGCCGGTATTGCTGTCACGCACTTCCAGGAAGCACTCACGCGCACTGGCGGCGTAAGCGCGGGACATCAGGTGCTCCAGCAGCGCCAAACCCAGGCCACGGCCCTGGTTTTCCGGTTTGACGGTGATATTCAACAAGTGCGCTTCATCGAGGATGATCTGCACCACACCGTGGCCCACCTGCTGCTCACCTTCGAACATCAGCCAGATCTGGTACTTGCCCAGCCCATCGAGAAAAATCCCACGGGTCCAGGGATGGCTGAACGCCGCGTATTCAATCTTGAGTACTGCATCGAGGTCCGCCTCGGTCATCGGGCGAAAGGATAAAGCTTCACTCATCGGTACTTTTCCAGCGCGCCATCAGCCGGCGCATGGCTTGCCAGACATCAGCCTTACGCTGTGGCTCTTCCATTAATAATTCCAGGCCCGGCAAGGCCCATACCGAGCCCAGGCCTTCGACCTGCAGCTCGCGGTACCAGGCTTCGGCATTCGCCTCGCCGGCAAAACGCACGGCGGGCAGGCCGATCAGCCACAGGCATACGCAGGGTTCGTCTTCCAGGCGCGCCGAGACAAAACCCTGGACAAAATCCCGCGCGGCTTCCGGGCCCTGATCCATGTTGCCGCGCACCAGCAGCGGCCAGCGCACGGGGTCGCCGACGATTTGCGGGCTGTCGGGCAGGCCGGCGGCGCGCAGCATGTCTTTTAGCAGCATGTAGGCCGGGTCGCGGGTCTGGAAACGTTCGCCCGTAGGCAGTTCCACCAACAGCAGGCAGCGCCCGGCCCGCAGCAATTGCAGGGCGAAGCGTGGCGGCGGCACTACTGGGGCCTTGACCACCGGCGCTGGCGCTTCGGCCGCCACAGGTTTGGCTACCGGCGATGGACGCGGCACTTCGACCTTGGCACGTTCCACCGCTGGGCGTGGCTCGGGCACAGGCTTGGCCACCGCCACCGGCGCAGCGGCTTCCTCGCCCGACACCTCGAATGCCTCATAGGGCTCAAGCGCCTGCAGCAGCTCGGGCCGCGACGGAGCGGCAAACGGCAGTTCGGTGCGGGGCAGCCAGTTGACCACCTGCATGGCGGTCAAGTAAGCGCGACGTCGGGACTCGATAAGCACAGCTCGGCCACTTGTGGATAACTAAAGAGCGGGGATTCTACCGCTGTTCGGTAACAATCGCCCACTGCGCACTGACCGGCTGTGGATAAATCCCGCGCCTGATGCAGTACAATCGCGACTTTTATTCGCCAACCAGCCGGCCATTCCGATGATCGAACCCAAGCGCGTCTTGCGCGCCCTCGCCGAACACTGGGCCTTGCTTGAGCCACTGTGCGAACACTTCGACCAAGGCACCTTGAGCCTGGGCGAGCTGCGCGCACAACTGGCGGCCCAACAACTGGACAGCACGCCACAGGACATCACCAGCCTGCTGGACGTGTGGATTCGCCTGGATATCCTGGTGCCTGTCGCCAAAAGCCCGAACCGTTTCGAGCTCAACGCACAGATCCACGACTTCCTCGCCTATCTTCGCAAGGAGCACCGGCTTGGCCTGTGCCTGGAAATCGAAGCCTACCTGCGCCACCTCGAGCGCCTGGCAGGTTATATCCAGGACGCCTTCGACATCCGTGATGGCCACGACCTGGCCCGTCAACTGCGCTTGCTGGATATGCGCGTGCGGGACGTGCTGAAAAAACTCGCCAACGACGAACAGGCCCTGGCGGCCGTGGCCGACCGCGCCAAGACCAGCGATCGGCAGATCCCGTTGCGCCAGCGTTACGCCGAGGTACTGGCGACTTGGGACGAATACGTCGAACCGATGATCCAACTGGTGAACGCCGACGGCGCCTTCGAGCAAGGCGTGCGCAAGGTCGAGAATGTGCTACTGCGCATGCTCACCGAGCAGCAACGCCTCGGCCACCTGGTCGACGACGACATGCTGCTGCGCACCCACGCGCGCATCCTCGAAATGCAAACCAGCGCCCAGCTGACCTTGCGCCATGCCCGCGAATTGCTGCTGCCGCTGCGCGAAGAAGCGCGCCGCCACAACGCCGTGACCCGTGGCGCGGCGCTGGCCTTGTCGGCCATTCGCCGTAAAGGCCTGGACGCGGTGCCGCAGGCCGCAATGCCGATGTTTACCCGCCCGCAAAGCACCTTCCTGGGCAGTGCCAGCCAGGTCGAAGCGTACGTGTATGCCCTGGCCAATTTCGAGCCGAAACCGGCGCGTTTCCCCAAGGCGCACAAATCCCACAAAGGCGAAGCCCAACGTGCGCCGCGCACGGTCAAGGAAATGCTCGAGCGCTGCGAAGACGCGTTGCCGATGCCGGACCTGATGACCTGGCTGCTGGAGCAGGAACCGGACGGCGCCACCGACGAATTGCTGTACTGGTTCTCACGGCTCTCGCGTGAAAAACGCTTCAAGCGCGAACGCCTGGAACGCCGCGACTACCACACACACGAGCACCAGGTCAGCCTGCGCTCATTCGCCCTGCTCCCGGCTGGCACCGATGCCACCGAGAATTCTGCGAGCACGCCTTATGCATCTTGATCTATCCGAACTGTCCCAGCTGGCGCCGATCTTTCGCGAGCTGTTCAAGGGTTACCACGTCAGCCGCCGCGACCCGGAGCTGTACGCACAACTGTCGAACTTCCAGGACCAGTACCGCACGCTGTTCAAGGCCCTGGGCTTTGAGCTGGTGTGTGACACACGCGGTTTCTATTACTTTGTGCCGGACACTGCCGTGGCTGCGGCGCAGGTCAACAAGACCGCGCAACGTTTGGCGCTGTTCACCTTCATCATCGTCGAGCACCTGGCCGACCAGGGCCGCGACCCGATCGCCGTGCTCGATGGCGGCAGCCTGGGCCGCGATGAGTTGCCGTCGTTGCTGGAAAAATACCGCGACCTGTTTATCCAGGCCGAAGTGCAGACCCAGGAAGAACTCGAAGAAAAAATCATGCGCCGCATGACCCAACTGGGTTTTGCCAGCGAAGACAACGGCATCTATCGCTTCCTGCCGCCAATGCACCGCTTCCTTGATGTGTGCCTGTCGGTGCAGCAGGACCGTGACCTGGCCGCCAGCGTACACAGCGTGTTGCCGCTGCCGGCGCCGGTGATCATCGATGAAGACAGCGACGAGAAGTTGCTGAAAACCGATGACCCGCTGGACCTCAGTGACTTCGAAGAAGAAAGCGAAGAAGACGCCATGGCGCGCGCCATTGCCGAAGAACAGGAGACCGACGCATGAGTAAGGAACGCTACGGCATCCGCCGCTTCGCCCTATTGAACACCGCCGGTTACAGCCTGGGCTTGTTCCCGCTGGAAGAACCGCTGTCGGTGTACGGCGCGAACAACCTGGGTAAATCTGCGTCGATCAACGCGCTGCAGTTCCCGATCCTGGCGCGCATGTCGGACATGAGTTTCGGCAAGTACACCCTGGAACAATCGCGGCGCTTCTACTTTGCCACGGACACCAGCTACATCCTCGTGGAAGTCTCGCTGCCCCACGGCCCGCACGTGATCGGCGTGGTCGGGCGCGGCCCGGGCGGTGGTTTTGGCCACCAGTTCTTTGCCTATGCCGGCAAGCTGGATTTGGCCCACTACCAGAAGAACGACACCTGCCTGCGTCAGAAAGAGCTGTTCACCAACCTTGAGCGCGAAGGCCTGAAAGCCTATGAACTCAAACCGGATGAACTGCGGCGTTTGCTGGTCGGTGGCCACACGTCAATCCCGCTGGACCTGACCCTGATTCCGCTGCGCTCCACCAGCGAACAGAGCCTGAAGACTTTCCGCGCGCTGTTTATCAACCTGCTGCACATGCGCGAAATCACCGCGGCCAAGCTCAAGCAATTGTTCCTGGATGCCTTCGAACACAGCCTGCGTTCCGGCAGCGTGGACTACATCGCGGCGTGCGAAGAAGCCTTCCGTGATGTAAGGCGCATGGAACAGGACTACAACTCGCTGGTGGCGGCCGGGCCGTTGGTTGAGGCACTCGCCAATGGCGTGCGCTTGCGCGATGTACTGCGCGGCAAATTGCATCGCCTGTCGCCCTTGCTGGATTCGTTGCTGGGCACCTGGTCGGACTACGCCAGTGCGCGCAAGGAAGAGCTGACCATCCAGGCCGAGCACTACCGTAACGAGCAGGACGCGCTGCAAAACGATCAGCGCGGTGGCACCCAGGAGCTGATGCGCCTGGAGCGCGAGATCAGTGGCATCCAGCGTTGGTTGGGCGAGCTGTCGGTGCTCAAGCATCGCTTTGCGCTGGTCGATGACGTCAAGGTGCTGGAGCAGCAACTGCTGGCGGCCAAGGATGCCCACGATGAATTGGCGGGCGCCCTGGCGCAATCCCGACAGTTCAGCGCTGAGGATCTGGATGAGCGCTTGCGTGACCTGGAAAAACGTTTGAAGTCGGTCAAGCAGCAACTCGACCACGCCGACAACAACAGTTACGCCAAACTGCGTGAAGAATTCTCACAGCAGGATGTCGAGCGTCTGATGCGCCTGTTCAACAGTTCGTTGTTCAGTTTGCCCCTGGGCGAGCATGGCATCACGCTGGATGAGGATGGCCAGTGGGTTAAATCCCTGGAGCAGATCCTTGATGGCTTCAAGGGTGAGAAATTTGAAGTGCCGGGGCTGTCCATCGACATCTCCCATATCGAACCACCGGCATTGCAGGCGCTGGCCGATCGAGCGGCATTGCGCGATCAGAAAGAACGCCTGGAAAAAGAACTCAAGCAGCTCAAGACCCAGCAGGCTGTAGCCTCTGACCGTGCGGCGAGCAAGACCCAGACCGAAGCGCTGTACCAGCAAGTGCTGGATGCGCAGAAGGCGCTGGAAGACTTCCGTCGCGCACAAACCCTGAGCGCGGAAGAAGGCGAGAAGCTCGAAAACCTGGCGCAGATGGAAGCCGCTCAAGACGAGTTGAAGCGCTCCAGTGATGCCTTCACCGAGCGTGTCCAGCAGTTGTCGGCCAAGCTGCAACTGGTCGGCCGTCAGATCGGCGATATGGAAGCCAAGCAACGCACGCTGGATGACGCGTTGCGCCGTCGTCAGCTGTTGCCGGCCGACCTGCCGTTCGGCACGCCGTTCATGGATCCGGTCGACGACTCCATGGACAACCTGTTGCCATTGCTCAATGACTATCAGGACAGTTGGCAAGGTTTGCTGCGCGCTGATGGCCAGATTGAGGCGCTGTATGCACAGGTGCGCCTCAAGGGCGTGGCCAAGTTCGACAGCGAGGATGACGTGGAGCGTCGTCTGCAATTGCTGATCAACGCCTATGCGCACCGCACCGATGAAGCCCTGACCCTCGGCAAGGCGCGCCGTGCGGCGGTTACCGATATTGCGCGGACCTTGCGCAATATCCGCAGTGACTACGACAGCCTTGAGCATCAGTTGGCCTTGTTCAACCGCGAGATCAACAAGCGTCAGGTATCGAACCTGCAAAGCTTCCGCATCGTGCTGGCGCCGAACAAGGAAGCCCTCAAGCATATCGACCAGATCATCCACAGTGCCGGTCAGTATGAAGAAGGCGAAACCCTCTCGGTGTTCGACCTGAGCCAGAGCGCCGAGCAGGACAACAAGAACGAAGAGGCCAAGGAATACCTGGCCCGTCTTGTGGCCGCCAACCATAACCAGTTGGGCCTCAAGGACTTGTTCGAGCTGGCGTTCGAAATCACCAAGGTGCATGGCCAGCCGGTGATCCACACCGACATCGATGGCGCGGCGTCCAACGGCACCACCATGACCATCAAGGCGCTGACCAACATGTATTTGTTGCTGCACTTGATGGACCGTGACCAGGCCGGGCGCGTGCGTTTGCCGTACTACCTCGATGAGGCGGCGGACATCGACGAGAAGAACCAGGCGGCGTTGCTGGAAACCAGTTTGCAGCTCGGCTTTGTGCCGATCCTGGCCAGTGTGAAGCCGCAGGTGTCCGCCCAGGTGGCGATCGACCTCGAAGGTGGCAGCGGGCCGAATGGTATCTACATTGATGAGGCGGACTGGAAGTATATCCGTCGTCATGATGTGGTGAAGGCGACGGTGAATGTGCAGGCGGATGAGCCGGAGTTGGATGAGGTTTAAGCCACTGCGCTGAAATGTAAAAGGCCGCGATCTGTATGGATCGCGGCTTTTTTATGGGCTGGGGTTTTGCAGTGATGTTGAGGGCCTCATCGCGGGCAAGCCCGGCTCCCACAGGAGATATGCATTCCAATGTGGGAGCTGGGCTTGCCCGCGATGGCCGCGCCTCGGTCTATTTGCCTAATGGAATCTTAGGCGCCCAGGTCAGCCACTCATCCTCAAACTTGTCAAACAACGGGAACGTCTGCTGCGGCCGCGCCGCGTTGCCCATGCGCTCGCCATCAGGCGTGGCAAAGGCAATACCACCGGCCACCAACGTCTCCAGGGATTCCGTGCGCACCGTCGCACCCTTGAACAGGCCAAAGTCCAAACCAAACCCACTGGTATTCCAGAAGCGGCTGCCACTGCGCACCAGTGGTGCATATTTAGGTTCGATCAGGATGTGGACCAACACCCGGTCGGCGGTCTGGCCCAGCTCGTAGCCGGTGACTTTGCCTACAGTGACTTCACGGTAAGTGACGGGCACGCCCTCCTTCAGCGAACCACGGCGTGCGGCGCTGAGGACCAGGCTCAAGCCTTCTTCCTGGTGAACAGCCTCTGGCGGTTTGTCCAACGCGACGAAGCTCTTTTGCGGCCCGGCGTTTTTCACGGTGGGCTGCACTTCGATGTATTGGCCGGTGACCAGGGTCTCCAGGTTCGCGGTTTTCATCAGGCCCAGCTCAGGCTTGACCACCCAGAACTGGCTGCCGCTGCGCGCGATGCGATCAGCCACTTGGGTGATCCGGGCGCTGAGCAATACCGATTGCATGTCGGCGCTGAGGTCGACGTTCTCGATTTTGCCCACGTCGAGGCCTTTGAAGCGTATTGGTGTGCCAGGGCGCAGGCCGTCGGCGCGATCAACCTTGATGGTCACCAGGGTGCCGTGCTGGTTGGCCGCTTCGCGATCGGCAAACAGACGGAAACGCGGGATACGCTTTTTAAGCGGTACATTCTGTTCCGGGGTTTCGAAGGCGATACCGCCAGCCATCAGGCTGGCCAGGGATTCACTCTTCACTTGGATGCCGCCGGTGAGGCCGCCGGTCAAGGTGACACCGCTGGCATTCCAGAAACGCGTCGAACCGTTGACCAGGTTTTCGTATTCCTTCTCGATGTGAACACCGATCACCAGTTGCTTGTTCTTGCGCGAGAACTGGTAGCTCTGCACCGAACCGACCTTGACCTGCTTGTAGAGGATCGGGCTGCCGACATCCAGCGAGCCGAGGTTATCGGTGAACAGCACCATGTGCAGGCCGGGGGAGCGCAGATCCAGCGGCGGCGCTTTGGCGCGGGCGACGTACTCACGTTGCGGGGCGCTGCCTTTGTCGCCGGGGCGGATGGCGATGTAGTTACCTTTTACCAACGCCTCCAGACCAGTGATGCCGGCCAGGGAGATGGACGGCTTGACCACCCAGAACTGGGTGTCTTGTACCAGGTAGTCTTCGGCGAGCGGGTCGAGGGTCAGCTCGGCATGGGCGCTGGACAGGTCCGGGTCAATCTTCAGGGTTTTCAGGCTGCCGACCTGAATGCCCTTGTACATGACCGGGGTGCGCCCAGCCTGCAGGCCTTCGAAGTCGGTGAGCTTGACCTTGACTTTGATGCCAGCGGCGGCGGCGTCGAAATCCTCATAAAGACGGAAAGGCAGGCTCGGATCGGTCGGCGGGCTGTCCTTGCGATTTTCAGGGGTGGCGAACGCGATACCGCCGGCGACGATGCTGGACAGCGATTCGCTGCGCACTTTTACACCGGATAGGTTGGCGTCGATGCTGATGCCGCTGGCATTCCAGAAACGCGTGTGTTTGCGCACCAGACTGGCGTAGGTCGGCTCGATATAAACCTTGATCTCGACGGTGCTCTGATCCTCAGACAGCAGGTAGCTTTTGACCTGGCCAACCTGGATCTGCTTATAGAACACCGGACTGCCGCGATTCAGTGAGCCGAGGCGATCAGCTTTAAGGGTCAGGTGCAGGCCAGGCTTGGCGTCAGATAACGGCGGCTCTTCGGAGAGCGCCTTGAATTTGCGCGTGGGCTCGCCATCGCCAGGGCTGGCGGCAATGTAGTTACCCGAGACCAGGGTTTCCAGGCCGGTGATGCCAGCGAGACTGACGCTGGGTTTTACCAGCCAGAAGCGAGTGTTGGTCTTGAGGTATTGCTCAACGTCCTTGTTCATCTCAATGGTGGCGATCACCCCGCGATTACTGCCTTCGTCATCCAGGGCCAAGGCTTTGACCTTGCCGACCGTCATGCCTTTGTAGACCACTTCGGTTTTGTTGACCTGGATGCCCTCGCCGCTTTCAAAGCGCACCTGGATCTCGATGCCCTGTTGGGAATAGGCACGCCATCCCAGCCAGCCGCCGATGATCAGCGCAATCAGGGGAAGCACCCAAATGGCCGACCAATTGGAGGCCGGGCGGGTTTTAGCTTTAGGCAAATCACTCATGGTCGTCGTCCGACTCCGTGTTATCCCAAATCAGTCGGGGATCAAAAGTTACTGCGGCAAGCATCGTCAAGATCACCACACTGGCGAACGCTGCCGCACCGAGATTGGCCTCGACACTGGCAAGTCGCCCAAAGTTAACAACCGCCACCAGGATGGCGATCACGAAGATATCCAGCATGGACCAGCGGCCAATGAATTCGATAAAGCGGTACATGATAATGCGTTGTTGTGCGGACAGCGGTTGATGACGTTGCACCGAAAACAGCAACAAGCCAATGCCCACCAGCTTGAACGTCGGCACCAGAATGCTGGCGATAAATACCACCGCCGCGATGGGGAACATTCCGTGCTGCACCAGCTGAATCACGCCCGCCATGATAGTACTGGGATCGCCCTGACCGAGGGAGTTGATGGTCATGATTGGCAACAGATTGGCCGGGATGTACAGGATAGCTGCCGTGATCAGTAACGCCCAGGTACGCACGAGGCTGTTGGGGCGACGCGCATGGATCAGCGCACCGCAGCGGGTGCACAGCTGCTCATCGGTATGAGCCTCTTGCTTGTTCAGCTCGTGGCATTCGGTACAAATCAGAATGCCTGCATCAATCGCCCGCATGATCATCCTCTCCTGAAAGCGCTTGCCAGATCTGGTGGGGCGACATCACCACCTCCAGCAGTACTTGAACCACTAATAAGCTGACGAAGCAGACAAGCCCCAGGCCAATGGTGATGGAGGCCATGTCCGCGAGCTTGACGATCGCGACCAGCACACCCATCAGGTAAACCTCCAACATCCCCCAATCCTTCAGGTGATGGTAAATACGGTAGAGCAGCAGGCCATAACTGCGGCCGATATTCCAACGGATACTGAGCAGCACAGCCAATTGGCAGAGCAGCTTGAGCAGCGGAATGCCCATACTGCATAAGAACACCACAGCCGCTACACCTTGCATGCCGGTGTCGAACAGCCCCACCACGCCGCTCCATACGGTGTCCTCCGAGGACTGCCCGAGTAGATTGAGCTGCATGATGGGTAAAAAGTTCGCAGGGACGTACAGCAACAGTGCCGCCAGCACCAGGGCCAAGCTTCGCTCAACCACGTTATGGCGGTGTGCGTAGAGCTCGTAACCGCAACGCGGGCATTGGGCTTTTTCACCGAGGGCGAGTACGGGTTTGCGCATCAGCAAGTCGCACTCATGGCATGCCACCAGATCCTCCAGTGGTAACTGCGACACCTCGACGGTATCAACCGGATCGGGCATAGATAGGGCTCGAACTCTAAAAAAGGTTAGGTGCCTATTCTAATGGTCTGATTCAGAAATAACTGTGCAAATTTGTCGGCAGCCTTGGACTGGTTTGGGTTTTCGACCGCCCAAAACAAAACCCCTGATTGCGTTAGCAATCAGGGGTTTCGGAATTTAATCTTGACGATGACCTACTCTCACATGGGGAAACCCCACACTACCATCGGCGATGCATCGTTTCACTACTGAGTTCGGGATGGGATCAGGTGGTTCCAATGCTCTATGGTCGTCAAGAAATTCGGGTACTGAGTCGTAGCCAGTCGGCTTCGCTTCAGCAAATTGGGTATGTGACAGCTTTCGGTGTTTTGTGAGCGTCGAACTTTCGGTTCATCTCGTCTTCACACACCGCAATCTGATGCTCGTTAGAGTAGTCAAATTGCTTGGGTGTTATATGGTCAAGCCTCACGGGCAATTAGTATTGGTTAGCTCAACGCCTCACAGCGCTTACACACCCAACCTATCAACGTCGTAGTCTTCGACGGCCCTTCAGGGAACTCAAGGTTCCAGTGAGATCTCATCTTGAGGCTAGTTTCCCGCTTAGATGCTTTCAGCGGTTATCTATTCCGAACATAGCTACCCGGCAATGCCACTGGCGTGACAACCGGAACACCAGAGGTTCGTCCACTCCGGTCCTCTCGTACTAGGAGCAGCCCCTCTCAAATCTCAAACGTCCACGGCAGATAGGGACCGAACTGTCTCACGACGTTCTAAACCCAGCTCGCGTACCACTTTAAATGGCGAACAGCCATACCCTTGGGACCGGCTTCAGCCCCAGGATGTGATGAGCCGACATCGAGGTGCCAAACACCGCCGTCGATATGAACTCTTGGGCGGTATCAGCCTGTTATCCCCGGAGTACCTTTTATCCGTTGAGCGATGGCCCTTCCATACAGAACCACCGGATCACTAAGACCTACTTTCGTACCTGCTCGACGTGTCTGTCTCGCAGTCAAGCGCGCTTTTGCCTTTATACTCTACGACCGATTTCCGACCGGTCTGAGCGCACCTTCGTACTCCTCCGTTACTCTTTAGGAGGAGACCGCCCCAGTCAAACTACCCACCATACACTGTCCTCGATCCGGATAACGGACCTGAGTTAGAACCTCAAAGTTGCCAGGGTGGTATTTCAAGGTTGGCTCCACGCAGACTGGCGTCCACGCTTCAAAGCCTCCCACCTATCCTACACAAGCAAATTCAAAGTCCAGTGCAAAGCTATAGTAAAGGTTCACGGGGTCTTTCCGTCTAGCCGCGGATACACTGCATCTTCACAGCGATTTCAATTTCACTGAGTCTCGGGTGGAGACAGCGCCGCCATCGTTACGCCATTCGTGCAGGTCGGAACTTACCCGACAAGGAATTTCGCTACCTTAGGACCGTTATAGTTACGGCCGCCGTTTACCGGGGCTTCGATCAAGAGCTTCGCGTTAGCTAACCCCATCAATTAACCTTCCGGCACCGGGCAGGCGTCACACCCTATACGTCCACTTTCGTGTTTGCAGAGTGCTGTGTTTTTAATAAACAGTCGCAGCGGCCTGGTATCTTCGACCGGCATGAGCTTACGGAGCAAGTCCTTCACCCTCACCGGCGCACCTTCTCCCGAAGTTACGGTGCCATTTTGCCTAGTTCCTTCACCCGAGTTCTCTCAAGCGCCTTGGTATTCTCTACCCAACCACCTGTGTCGGTTTGGGGTACGGTTCCTGGTTACCTGAAGCTTAGAAGCTTTTCTTGGAAGCATGGCATCAACCACTTCGTTAACTAAAAGTTAACTCGTCATCAGCTCTCGGCCTTAGAATCCCGGATTTACCTAAGATTCCAGCCTACCACCTTAAACTTGGACAACCAACGCCAAGCTGGCCTAGCCTTCTCCGTCCCTCCATCGCAATAACCAGAAGTACAGGAATATTAACCTGTTTTCCATCGACTACGCTTTTCAGCCTCGCCTTAGGGACCGACTAACCCTGCGTCGATTAACGTTGCGCAGGAAACCTTGGTCT
Source organism: Pseudomonas sp. KBS0710 (assembly GCF_005938045.2). GTDB lineage: Bacteria > Pseudomonadota > Gammaproteobacteria > Pseudomonadales > Pseudomonadaceae > Aquipseudomonas. The sequence continues at coordinate 5,055,251 of NZ_VCCF02000001.1, forward strand.
TTCGGCGTGGGTGTTTTTCACACCCATTGTCGTTACTCATGTCAGCATTCGCACTTCTGATACCTCCAGCAAGCTTCTCAACTCACCTTCACAGGCTTACAGAACGCTCCTCTACCGCATCACTTACGTGATACCCGTAGCTTCGGTGTATGGTTTGAGCCCCGTTACATCTTCCGCGCAGGCCGACTCGACTAGTGAGCTATTACGCTTTCTTTAAAGGGTGGCTGCTTCTAAGCCAACCTCCTAGCTGTCTAAGCCTTCCCACATCGTTTCCCACTTAACCATAACTTTGGGACCTTAGCTGACGGTCTGGGTTGTTTCCCTTTTCACGACGGACGTTAGCACCCGCCGTGTGTCTCCCATGCTCGGCACTTGTAGGTATTCGGAGTTTGCATCGGTTTGGTAAGTCGGGATGACCCCCTAGCCGAAACAGTGCTCTACCCCCTACAGTGATACATGAGGCGCTACCTAAATAGCTTTCGAGGAGAACCAGCTATCTCCGAGCTTGATTAGCCTTTCACTCCGATCCACAGGTCATCCGCTAACTTTTCAACGGTAGTCGGTTCGGTCCTCCAGTTAGTGTTACCCAACCTTCAACCTGCCCATGGATAGATCGCCCGGTTTCGGGTCTATTCCCAGCGACTAGACGCCCTATTAAGACTCGCTTTCGCTACGCCTCCCCTATTCGGTTAAGCTCGCCACTGAAAATAAGTCGCTGACCCATTATACAAAAGGTACGCAGTCACCTAACAAAGTAGGCTCCCACTGCTTGTACGCATACGGTTTCAGGATCTATTTCACTCCCCTCTCCGGGGTTCTTTTCGCCTTTCCCTCACGGTACTAGTTCACTATCGGTCAGTCAGTAGTATTTAGCCTTGGAGGATGGTCCCCCCATATTCAGACAAAGTTTCTCGTGCTCCGTCCTACTCGATTTCATGACTAAGAGATTTTCGCGTACAGGGCTATCACCCACTATGGCCGCACTTTCCAGAGCGTTCCGCTAATCTCAAAGCCACTTAAGGGCTAGTCCCCGTTCGCTCGCCACTACTAAGGGAATCTCGGTTGATTTCTTTTCCTCAGGGTACTTAGATGTTTCAGTTCCCCTGGTTCGCCTCTTACGCCTATGTATTCAGCGTAAGATAACCATCTTATGATGGCTGGGTTCCCCCATTCAGACATCTCCGGATCAAAGTCTGTTTGCCGACTCCCCGAAGCTTTTCGCAGGCTACCACGTCTTTCATCGCCTCTGACTGCCAAGGCATCCACCGTATGCGCTTCTTCACTTGACCATATAACCCCAAGCAATCTGGTTATACTGTGAAGACAACATTCGCCGAAAATTCGAATTTCTCAATTAAGAGAACTCACAAATTTTACCTTAGCCTGATCCGTTACCAGTGAAAGTAACGTTCAGTCTATCTTTCTATCACATACCCAAATTTTTAAAGAACGATCTAATCAAAGACTAGAAATCAACATTCATCATCAACCTGATGGAATGCTCATTTCTAAGCTTTCATAACGTAGAAGCAGTAGTGGTGGAGCCAAACGGGATCGAACCGTTGACCTCCTGCGTGCAAGGCAGGCGCTCTCCCAGCTGAGCTATGGCCCCGTATTTCTACAGGCGTTTCCCACACAAAATTGGTGGGTCTGGGCAGATTCGAACTGCCGACCTCACCCTTATCAGGGGTGCGCTCTAACCAACTGAGCTACAGACCCAATTTCGGGCTGTTTCTTATCGTCTTCTTCAATGAATCAAGCAATTCGTGTGGGAACTTATGGAGCAGCTGATGTCGTCGATTAAGGAGGTGATCCAGCCGCAGGTTCCCCTACGGCTACCTTGTTACGACTTCACCCCAGTCATGAATCACACCGTGGTAACCGTCCTCCCGAAGGTTAGACTAGCTACTTCTGGTGCAACCCACTCCCATGGTGTGACGGGCGGTGTGTACAAGGCCCGGGAACGTATTCACCGCGACATTCTGATTCGCGATTACTAGCGATTCCGACTTCACGCAGTCGAGTTGCAGACTGCGATCCGGACTACGATCGGTTTTATGGGATTAGCTCCACCTCGCGGCTTGGCAACCCTCTGTACCGACCATTGTAGCACGTGTGTAGCCCAGGCCGTAAGGGCCATGATGACTTGACGTCATCCCCACCTTCCTCCGGTTTGTCACCGGCAGTCTCCTTAGAGTGCCCACCATTACGTGCTGGTAACTAAGGACAAGGGTTGCGCTCGTTACGGGACTTAACCCAACATCTCACGACACGAGCTGACGACAGCCATGCAGCACCTGTCTCAATGTTCCCGAAGGCACCAATCTATCTCTAGAAAGTTCATTGGATGTCAAGGCCTGGTAAGGTTCTTCGCGTTGCTTCGAATTAAACCACATGCTCCACCGCTTGTGCGGGCCCCCGTCAATTCATTTGAGTTTTAACCTTGCGGCCGTACTCCCCAGGCGGTCAACTTAATGCGTTAGCTGCGCCACTAAAAGCTCAAGGCTTCCAACGGCTAGTTGACATCGTTTACGGCGTGGACTACCAGGGTATCTAATCCTGTTTGCTCCCCACGCTTTCGCACCTCAGTGTCAGTATTAGTCCAGGTGGTCGCCTTCGCCACTGGTGTTCCTTCCTATATCTACGCATTTCACCGCTACACAGGAAATTCCACCACCCTCTACCATACTCTAGTCAGTCAGTTTTGAATGCAGTTCCCAGGTTGAGCCCGGGGATTTCACATCCAACTTAACAAACCACCTACGCGCGCTTTACGCCCAGTAATTCCGATTAACGCTTGCACCCTCTGTATTACCGCGGCTGCTGGCACAGAGTTAGCCGGTGCTTATTCTGTCGGTAACGTCAAAACAGCAAAGTATTAATTTACTGCCCTTCCTCCCAACTTAAAGTGCTTTACAATCCGAAGACCTTCTTCACACACGCGGCATGGCTGGATCAGGCTTTCGCCCATTGTCCAATATTCCCCACTGCTGCCTCCCGTAGGAGTCTGGACCGTGTCTCAGTTCCAGTGTGACTGATCATCCTCTCAGACCAGTTACGGATCGTCGCCTTGGTGAGCCATTACCTCACCAACTAGCTAATCCGACCTAGGCTCATCTGATAGCGCAAGGCCCGAAGGTCCCCTGCTTTCTCCCGTAGGACGTATGCGGTATTAGCGTCCGTTTCCGAACGTTATCCCCCACTACCAGGCAGATTCCTAGGCATTACTCACCCGTCCGCCGCTCTCAAGAGAAGCAAGCTTCTCTCTACCGCTCGACTTGCATGTGTTAGGCCTGCCGCCAGCGTTCAATCTGAGCCATGATCAAACTCTTCAGTTCAAACATCTTTGGGTTTTTAAGAAACCCTAAACTTGGCTCAGCAATCGTTGGTTACATCTTTGATTTCTCGCGGAGTAACTTGTGATGCTGATAATCTTGTTGACTATCAGTCTGACCCCACAAGCACCCACACGAATTGCTTGATTCAGTTGTTAAAGAGCGGTTGGTTAAGATCTTTCGTCTCAACCGAGGCGCGCATTCTACAGCAGCCTCATTTGCTGTCAAGTGATTATTTTCAGAAGTTTTCGAAGAATTCTTCAACAACTTCAACCACTTGCGCTTCAGATCTCTCTGCAGCGGGAGGAGAATTCTACAGCGTTACACGCTACTGTCAACACCTCTTTTTCAACTCCCTTTTGGCTTCGATGAACTGAAGCAACCCGCTGCCGAAAACTTCGTAACTCATTGTTTACCAAGGAGTTTTCCGTTTCGACTGCGCCGGAAGTGGGGCGAATTATAGACAGATATAAAACGCCGTCAATCCCTTTCGTTCACATTTCTGTCATATCGGTCAAAAAGGCCGCAAAAGCACAAAAGCCGGCCCCAAGGGGCCGGCTTTTACCTACAGCGCCTTACAGGCTCGGGAAGGCGAACTGCGAAGCTTCATGGCTGGCCCGCTGCGGCCAACGCTGGGTAATCGCCTTGCGACGGGTATAGAAACGCACCCCATCCGGCCCATAGGCGTGCAAGTCGCCAAACAGCGAACGCTTCCAGCCGCCAAAGCTGTGGTAGGCCACCGGCACCGGCAGTGGCACGTTCACGCCGACCATACCCACTTCGATCTCATCACAGAACAGCCGCGCCGCTTCACCGTCACGGGTAAAGATGCAGGTGCCGTTGCCATACTCGTGATCGTTGATCAGTTGCATCGCCGCTTCCAGGCTATCAACCCGCACCACGCACAGCACCGGCCCAAAGATCTCTTCCTTATAGATGCGCATCTCGGGCGTCACACGATCAAACAAGCTGCCGCCCAGGAAGAAGCCCTCTTCATGCCCGGCAACACTCAAACCACGGCCGTCGACCACCAGCTTGGCACCCGCCGACACACCGTCTTCTATATAACCACTGACCTTGTCCCGCGCCTGGCCCGTCACCAGCGGCCCCATATCCAGGCCGCAAGTGGTGCCCGCGCCAATCTTCAACGCCTTGACCTGCGGCACCAACTTGGCGATCAACGCATCCGCCACCTGGTCACCCACGCACACAGCCACCGAAATCGCCATGCAACGCTCACCGCAGGAACCGTACGCCGCGCCCATCAAAGCGCTGACCGCATTATCCAGGTCCGCATCCGGCATCAGTACCGCATGGTTCTTTGCCCCGCCCAGCGCCTGTACGCGCTTGCCGCGCTTGGTCGCTTCGGAATAGATGTACTCGGCAATCGGCGTCGAGCCGACAAAACTCAGGGCTTTGACTTCCGGCGCTTCGATCAGCGCATCCACTGCGCCCTTATCCCCATGTACCACGCTCAGCACGCCTTTGGGCAAACCGGCTTCCTGCAACAGCTGCGCGATCAGCAGCGTGGAGCTTGGATCACGCTCCGATGGTTTCAGGATAAAACAGTTACCGCACACGATCGCCAGCGGGTACATCCAGAGCGGCACCATCGCCGGGAAGTTGAACGGGGTAATACCCGCCACCACGCCCAACGGCTGGAAGTCCGACCACGCATCAATGTTCGGCCCCACGTTACGGCTGTACTCGCCCTTGAGAATCTCCGGCGCCGAGCACGCGTATTCCACGTTCTCGATACCGCGCTTCAGTTCACCGGCGGCGTCTTCCAGGGTTTTGCCATGCTCTTCGCTGATCAACTGCGAGATACGCGCTTCGTTCTGCTCCAGCAATTGCTTGAAACGAAACATCACCTGGGCACGCTTGGCAGGTGGAGTGTTACGCCAGGCCGGGAACGCCGCCTTGGCCGAGTCGATCGCCTGTTGAATGGTTTCACGGCTGGCCAATGGCACCTGGTGAATCACCTGGCCGGTGGACGGGTTGTACACGTCGGCACTACGGCCGCTGTCATTGACCAACTCACCGTTGATCAAATGCTGGATAAGGCTCATGCAGGGCTCCTGAAAAGTTGTTCTATATAGAAGGAGAAATCAGTCGATTTTGTTCAGCACTTCGCCGACCGCATCGAACAAACGATCCAGGTCCTGCGGCTTGCTGTTGAAGGTTGGCCCGAACTGCAGGGTGTCACCGCCAAAGCGCACGTAGAAACCAGCTTTCCACAAGGCCATGCCAGCCTCGAATGGACGCACGATGGCATCACCGTCACGCGGGGCAATCTGGATCGCGCCGGCCAGGCCGTAGTTACGGATGTCGATCACATTCTTGCTGCCCTTCAACCCGTGCAGCGCATTCTCAAAGTGTGGGGCGACTTCGGCTACGCTCTGCACCAGGTTTTCCTTCTGCAACAGGTCCAATGCCGCCAAGCCAGCCGCGCAAGCCACCGGGTGCGCCGAGTAGGTGTAGCCGTGGGGGAATTCCACCGCGTATTCCGGCGTCGCCTGGTTCATGAAGGTCTGATAAATCTCGCTGCTGGCAATCACCGCGCCCATCGGGATCGCGCCGTTGGTGACTTGCTTGGCGATGCACATCAGGTCCGGGGTCACACCAAAGCTGTCGGCGCCGAACATCGAGCCGGTACGGCCGAAACCGGTGATCACTTCGTCGAACACCAACAGAATGTTGTGTTGGTCGCAGATCTCACGCAGACGCTTGAGATAACCCTGCGGCGGCACCAGCACGCCGGCAGAACCGGCCATCGGCTCAACAAACACCGCAGCGATGTTCGACGCGTCGTGCAGCTCGATCAGCTTGAGCAGCTCATCGGCAAGGGCGATGCCGCCCTGCTCCGGCATGCCACGGGAGAAGGCATTGCTCGCCAACAACGTGTGCGGCAGATGGTCAACGTCCATCAGGCCCTGACCAAAGAGCTTACGGTTGCCGTTCACACCACCCAGGCTGGTCCCGGCAATGTTCACACCGTGATAGCCACGGGCGCGGCCGATCATCTTGGTCTTGGTGGCCTGGCCTTTCAGGCGCCAGTACGCACGCACCATCTTCACCGCGGTATCGGCGCACTCAGAGCCCGAATCGGTGAAGAACACGTGGTTAAGGTTGCCTGGGGTCAGGTCGGTGATCTTTTCCGCCAGCTGGAAGGACAACGGATGACCGTATTGGAAGCCCGGCGAATAGTCCAGGGTACCCAATTGCTTGGAGACGGCTTCTTGAATCTCTTTACGGGTGTGCCCGGCGCCACAGGTCCACAGGCCCGACAACGAGTCGTACACCCGACGGCCCTTGTCATCAATCAACCAGCTGCCTTCAGCGCCGACGATCAGGCGCGGGTCGCGCTGGAAATTACGGTTGGCTGTGTAGGGCATCCAGTGCGCATCCAACTTCAGTTGGCTGGCCAGGGACGATGGGGCGTTTTCGGGCATGTTCATCAGCAAAACCTCGCAGGGCAAAAGGCAGCGTCGGGATTGAAAAGCGTTGTTGCAGCTAAATTGCCACGGCGATAAAGTCGGTGAAATTCAACTCTTCTAACCTTCAGTCAGGCCTTCACTAAACTATGAGCAGCCGTCGACCCGATCCCCTGGCCCAAGTCAGCGACTTCGATATCCGCCTGTTGCGTATCTTTCGCAGCGTGGTGGAATGCGGTGGCTTCTCGGCGGCCGAAACCGTGCTCGGCATCGGCCGCTCGGCCATCAGCCAGCAAATGAGCGACCTTGAGCAACGTCTGGGTTTAAGACTGTGCCAACGCGGGCGCGCGGGATTCTCCCTGACCGAAGAAGGCCGTGAGGTCTACCAATCGGCCTTACAGCTACTAAGTGCGCTGGAAAGCTTTCGCACCGAGGTCAACGGCCTGCATCAGCATTTGCGTGGCGAACTGATCATCGGCCTCACCGACAACCTGGTCACCCTGCCTCACATGCGCATCACCCACGCCCTGGCGCAGTTGAAGGAACGCGGCCCGGACGTGCAAATCCAGATCCGCATGATCGCCCCGAATGAGGTGGAACAAGGTGTACTCGATGGTCGCCTGCATGTCGGCGTAGTACCCCAGGCGAGCGCGCTGTCCGGCCTGGAATACCAACCCCTGTACAGCGAACGCTCGTTGCTCTACTGCGCGGTCGGCCACCCGTTGTTTTACGCGGAAGACAAGCAACTGGACGACCCACGTATCGACAGCCAGGACGCCATCGCCCCGACCTTCCGCTTGCCCGCCGAAATCCAGGCCCATTACCAGGCCCTCAATTGCACCGCCAGCGCCTCGGATCGCGAAGGCATGGCGTTCCTGATCCTCACCGGACGCTATATCGGCTACCTGCCCGACCACTACGCCAGCCTGTGGGTACAACAAGGCCGACTGCGCGCGCTGAAACCGACTACACGTTTTTACGATTTGAGCCTCGCATCGGTCACGCGCAAGGGCCGCCGCCCTCATTTGGTGCTGGAAAGCTTTCTGGAGAGTCTGGCGGCAACGCGCTAACTCGGGCCTCTTGCTAAAAGCTGAGCAACTGGACAGCTTTTTGCAAGGGAGCCAGGACCTTGAACCGTCCGCCCTGAGTTTGCCCGCCATGCCACCAGAATCCTCCAGCCCTAACGACCTGATCTACGGTCTCAACGACCGCCCGAAACCACTGCCTGCCCTATTGGCCGCGTTGCAACATGTGCTGGCGGCTTTCGTCGGCATCATCACCCCGCCACTGATCATCGGCTCCACCTTGGGCCTCACCGCCCACCTGCCCTACCTGATCAGCATGGCGTTAATGGTGTCCGGCGCAGGCACCTTCATCCAGGCACGCAGGCCATTTGGTATCGGCGCCGGCATGATCTGCCTGCAAGGCACCAGCTTTGCGTTTCTTGGTGCGGTGTTGTCAGCGGGCTTTCTGGTGAAGCAACGCGGCGGCAGCCCGGAAGACATCATGGCGATGATCTTCGGTGTGTGCTTTTTCGGCGCGGCGGTGCAGATCGTGTTGAGCCGTTTTATCGGCCAATTGCGCCGTGTGATCACGCCCCTGGTCACTGGCATCGTCATCACCTTGATCGGCATCAGCCTGATCAAAGTTGGCATTACCGACCTGGGCGGCGGTTTCAATGCACCCGACTTCGGTGCCCCAACCAATCTGGCGCTGGGGTTGTTCGTTGTGTTGACGATCATCTTGCTCAACCGCTCGAACACCCCATGGGTAAGGCTCTCGGCAATCATCATCGGCCTGGCCCTCGGCAGCCTGGCCGCGTGGTTCAGCGGCAAGCTGGTGCCCCAAGCCTTGCCCGACTTGCCATTAATCAGCGTGCCGATGCCGTTTCGCTTTGGTTTCAACTTCGACTGGAGCGCCTTCCTGCCCATCGCGCTGATTTATCTGATCAGCAGTATCGAAACCGTTGGCGACCTGACCGCCAACTGCATGATCGCCCGCCAGCCGATCAGCGGCCCTTCTTATATAAGTCGACTCAAGGGCGGCGTATTGGGTGATGGCGTCAGTTGCATGATCGCCGCCACTTTCAGCGCATTCCCCAACACCACGTTTGCGCAGAACAACGGCGTGATCCAACTCACCGGCGTGGCCAGCCGTTACGTCGGCTTATACATTGGCGTACTGCTGTTCTGTCTCGGCTTGTTTCCACTGATCGGCGCGGTGCTGCAGCAAATCCCCAAACCGGTATTGGGCGGCGCCACCCTGGTAATGTTCGGCAGCGTGGCCGCCGCCGGCGTGCGCATTCTTGCCCAGGCGCCGCTGGACCGGCGCAGCATGCTAATCATTGCCACCTCGTTCGGCGTCGGCCTGGGCATTGCCGCCCAGCCCAACCTGCTGCACTTGATGCCCACTCTTGTGCAAAGTCTGTTCGACTCGGCCATCACCAGCGGCGGCCTGACGGCCATCCTGTTGTGCCTGTTATTGCCCGAGGCCAAGGCGACTACCGTTGGCGCAAACCACGCCCCGGAAAGCGACACGCTGGAACCGCTTTGACGGTTTTATTGCATCGGGACTTGTCTGAGGCTTGAGGGTGGGTTATCTGTGCACACGTCGTCTCTATCGATCAGCACGGAAACCTCCATGAGCCTCGAAGTTCCTGCCCACAGCAACCACGCCGGTAAACCTGCCAGCCGTATTCGGCAAAAGAATGAACAAGCGATTCTCCAGGCGGCTGAAGACGAATTCGCGCGCCATGGCTACAAAGGCACCAGCATGAACACCATTGCTTCGAGTGCCGGGCTGCCCAAGGCCAATCTGCATTATTACTTCACCAACAAGCTCGGCCTGTACATCGCGGTACTGAGCAATATCCTCGAACTGTGGGACAGCACCTTCAACGCGCTGACCGCCGAGGACGACCCCGCCGTCGCGCTGACACGCTACATCCGCACCAAGATGGAATTCTCCCGGCGCCACCCGCAAGCCTCGCGGATCTTCGCCATGGAGATCATCAGCGGCGGCGAATGCCTGACCGAATATTTCAGCCAGGACTACCGCGCCTGGTTCAGTGGCCGCGCGGCCGTGTTCCAAGCCTGGATCGAGGCTGGCAAGATGGACCCCATCGACCCCGTGCACTTGATTTTCCTGCTGTGGGGCAGCACCCAGCATTACGCCGACTTCGCCACCCAGATCTGCCGCGTCACCGGTCGCACCAAGCTGACCAAGCAGGACATGGAAGACGCCGGCACCAACCTGATCCACATCATCCTCAAAGGCTGCGGCATCCAGCCGGCCCTCTAAACGAAGCGACTTATGTCTTTCACGCTGACCGGCCTTTGCGAATTTCGTGAAGAAATACGCAAAAGCCGCTTTATCACCCTGGCCGCGCCGATCTCCAGCGCGCAAGACGCCCAGGCGTTTTTCGAGCAACACAGCGACCTCAACGCCACGCACAACTGTTGGGCCTGGAAGCTCGCCGACCAGTACCGCAGCAACGACGATGGTGAACCCGGCGGCACGGCCGGGCGGCCGATCCTGGCCGCCATCGAAGCCCAAGGTTTTGATCAGGTCGCCGTGCTGGTGATTCGCTGGTACGGCGGCATCCAGTTGGGCACCGGCGGCCTGGCTCGAGCCTACGGCGGCGGCGCGAACAAATGCCTGCAGAATGCCGAACGCATCGAGTTGATCAGCCGCGTGCCGCTGAGCTGTGCCTGCAGCTTCTCGGAATTGAACCTGGTGAAACTGCGCGTGGCCGAACTGGGTGGGCTGGTGGTGGAAGAAACCTTCACCGCCAATGGCGTCGAGCTACAGCTGGCACTCGGCGAGGCGCACATCGACACGCTGCAAACCCAGCTCGCCGACCTCAGCCGTGGGCGCATCCTGCTCGAACGCTGAAACTGCCCACATCTACTGTGCACCTGCCTGTGGATAACCTGAGCACACCCGCCTGTAACCCTTCTGTCATAAGGGCTTACGGGCGCCGATCATTTTTTGATCAGTATTCACCGGGAGCAGTTGCGCAACGCCCCACAGCACTTCCAACAGCAGAATTATCCACAGCACCGACGTGGCGCCGTGCATCAACGCGTACAACTGCCAAGCCGCAAACAGACCACGGCCGGCCGCGTCATACAGCCCGAATTGGCGTTGAGGGTCGCGAATACGCAGCACTGCCCATACGCAAACGATCGAGCCCAGCAGGTTGGCCATCAGCACGTGCGCAGGCAGAAACGGCGGTAGCTCGCCCGGCAGGTTCAAGCCCTGTAACAGGCCGTGCACCAATGCAAAACTCCACGGCGTGACAAACGCGGCGGTGATGATCAAGTCATACCAGGCGCTGGCCCGCACCAGTGTTCGGTAGTGTTTTTGTGTCCACATAGCAGCAAGCTCCTCAATTCAAGAAGCCAGCAGGCTAAAGCCTGGAGTATGCTCCAAGGTCAAGCCCTCTCGAGCCCGCCCCATGCGTATCGGCGAATTAGCCCAGGCCAGCCAGGTCAGCCGCGACACTTTGCGCTTCTATGAGCAGCGCGGGTTGATCGCCGCGCAACGCAGCGCCAATGGTTACCGCGACTACCCGCCGGACATGGTGCAACTGGTGCTCTATATCAAGACTGCGCAGCGCCTGGGTTTCAGCCTCGGTGAGATCGGCACCAGCGTCGCCGCCTTGTGGCAGGCGCCCGATCCCGACGCTGCCGTCACACTATTGCTGCAAGACAAGCTCAACCTGATCGAGACTCGTATCACTGAACTCGGCCATCTGCGCCAGGAGTTGCAGCAAAGGCTCGGGCAACGTTGTCCATTAAATCCGTGAACCTCCACTCCAAAGGAAGCCTTTCATGTCTACGCCAAAAACCGCACTGATCATCGGCGCCTCGCGCGGGCTGGGCCTTGGCCTGGTCAAGCAACTGCTGCAGGACGGCTGGGAGGTGACCGCCACCGTGCGTGACCCGAACAAGGCCGATGCGCTCAAAGCCGTGGGCCAGGTGCAGATCGAGAAGCTGGACATGGACGATCAACAAGCCGTGATCGCCTTGGCCCAACGCCTGAAAGACCGCACCTTCGACCTGCTGTTCGTCAACGCCGGGGTCAAAGGCCCTGCCAATCAGGAACCGGGCCACGCCACCCTGGCGGAAGTCGGCCAGCTGTTTTTCACCAACGCGGTGGCACCGATCAACCTGGCCCAGCGTTTTGTCGGGCAGATCCGCAAAGACACCGGCGTGCTGGCGTTCATGAGTTCGGTGCTGGGCAGCGTGACCATTCCCGATGGCTCCGACCTGGCGCTGTACAAGGCCAGCAAGGCTGCACTCAACTCCATGACCAACAGCTTTATCACGCAACTGGGCGACCATAAGCTCACTGTGCTGTCGCTGCATCCGGGCTGGGTGAAAACCGACATGGGCGGCGAAAACGCGCACATCGATGTCGACACCAGCGTGCGCGGCCTGGTGGATCAGGTGAATGCCTACACCGGCAAAGGCGGCCATCACTTCGTGGACTACAAAGGCGACACCATCGCCTGGTAAACATGTGGGAGGGGGCTTGCTCCCTCCCACATTGACTCAGTAGACCCAACCGCCAACAACACGTAATCTACACCCCTCGCCCTCACCGGCGACCCTGGATCAGCAGACAGGGCAACACTGAGCTGGCAAACCTGAACCCATCATTCAGAGGAGCCGGCCAATGCCTGCGACCCGTATCTGGTTAAAAAACCCCCTCGCGATTTTCACTGCCAATGGCCTCGACGCCCGTGGTGGCCTGGTGCTGCAAGACGGTGTGATCACTGAAGTGCTGGCCTGGGGAAAAGAGCCCTCCGTGCCGTGCGCACAAGTGTTCGACGCTCGCGAACATGTAATCCTGCCGGGGCTGATCAACACCCACCATCACTTCTACCAGACCCTGACCCGCGCCTGGGCGCCGGTGGTCAACCAGCCTTTATTCCCATGGCTGAAAACCCTGTACCCGGTCTGGGCACGCCTGACCCCGGAAAAACTCGCGCTGGCGTCCAAGGTCGCCCTCGCCGAGTTGCTGCTGTCTGGCTGTACTACGGCGGCCGATCACCACTACCTGTTCCCTGACGGTCTCGAAAATGCCATCGATGTACAAGTAGAAAGCGTGCGCGAACTGGGCATGCGCGCCATGCTCACCCGCGGTTCCATGAGCCTGGGCGAAGCCGATGGTGGCCTGCCGCCGCAGCAAACCGTGCAACAAGGCCAGGTGATCCTCGAAGACAGCCAGCGCTTGATCCGCGAATACCACCAGCGTGGCGACGGCGCGCAAATCCAGATCGCCCTGGCGCCCTGCTCGCCGTTTTCGGTCACCCCGGAAATCATGCAAGCCAGCGCCGAACTGGCCAACAACCTCGACGTGCGCCTGCACACACACCTGGCCGAAACCCTCGATGAGGAGGACTTTTGCCTGCAGCGTTTCGGCCTGCGCACTGTGGACTACCTCGACAGCGTCGGCTGGCTGGGCCCACGCACCTGGCTGGCCCACGGCATTCACTTCAACCCGGATGAGATCGCCCGCCTGGGCGCGGCCGGCACCGGCATCTGCCATTGCCCAAGCTCGAATATGCGCCTGGCTTCCGGCATCTGCCCGACCCTGGACCTGCTCGCCGCTGGCGCGCCGATTGGCTTGGGCGTCGACGGTTCAGCCTCCAATGATGCCTCGAACATGATCCTCGAAGCGCGCCAGGCCCTGTACATCCAGCGCCTGCGTTACGGCGCCGAAAAGATCACCCCGGAAGGCGTGCTGGGCTGGGCCACCAAAGGCTCGGCGCAGTTGCTGGGGCGCACGGATGTCGGTGAGTTGGCCGTGGGCAAACAGGCTGACCTGGCGCTGTTCAAGCTCGATGAGCTGCGTTTTTCCGGCAGCCACGATCCGATTTCGGCGCTGCTGCTGTGCGGCGCGGACCGCGCGGATCGGGTGATGATCGGCGGCAAATGGCGGGTGATTGATGGGCAGGTCGAAGGGCTGGACCTTAAAGGTTTGATTGCCGATCACAGCCAGGCGGCGAAACAGCTGATCGCCGGCACCTGAGCCCTGCACAAAGCCAGCTGTGGGAGCTGGCTTGCCTGCGATGCAGGCACCTCGGTCTTACAGCCATACCGAGTTGATGCCATCGCGGGCAAGCCCGGCTCCCACATGGGTTTCAAGCTGTGCTTGAGGGCCGGTTACACCCCAAGCAACGACAACATGATAAAGGTCGCAAACAACACAAAGTGCGTCATCCCTTCGATGGCATTGGTTTCGCCATCATTGAGGTTGATCGCACTCACCACCAGCGTGATCAACACCATCACCGTTTGTACCGGCGTCATCGCCATCTGGAACGGCTGGCCGGTGTACAGCGCCATGGCTTCCATCACCGGTACCGTCAGGATCACCGTCGACAACGACGCACCCAGTGCAATGTTGACCACCGATTGCATGCGGTTAGCCAAGGCTGCACGCAACGCCGTGAGAATTTCCGGCGCGGCCGAAATCGCCGCCACCACAATCGCAGTAATCACCGGCGGTGCGCCCGTACCTTCCAGGCCCAGGTCGAGGGTTTTGGACATCACCTCAGCCAGTGCGCCAATCACAATCACGCCAAACACCAACGTACCGATGGAAAACGCCAGGTTGATCGGCGGCTCCTGCTGTTCTTCCGGCTGCTTCTTGCGGCGTTTTTCCGGGTAGCTGTAGCTGAAGAAATAACTGTGCGGCCCCACCTGCATACGCAGGAACAGCGTGTAGAGCAACACCATCGCGCCAATGGTGAAGGCCGAATAAATTTTCCAGTCGGCCTCGGGGATAAATTCCGGCACCACCATCGACACGCCCATGGCCGTGAGGATCATCACGCTGTAACTGCGCGCCGAATCATCGTTGTAGGACTGCTCGCCATGCTTGATGCCGCCCATCAGCGCGGCCAGGCCGAGGATGCCGTTGATATCGAGCATCACCGCCGAATAAATCGTGTCGCGCACCAACGTCGGCGACGGCTCGTTGCTCATCATGATCGCCAGGATCACCACTTCCACCAGCACGGCGGCGAGGGTCAGGATCATGGTGCCGTAAGGGTCACCGACCTTTTCCGCCAGTTGCTCGGCGTGGTGGGCGACGCGCATCGACGCCATGACAATAAAAGCGATGAGCGCCAAGCCGCCGAGCAAGGCGATCATCTGCCCGCTGTGGAGCATCCAGTGCTCCAACGGGTACGCGGCGATGGCGGCGATCAGCGCCAGCCACATGAATTTTTCTTGCTTGAGGGATGTGAGCATTCCGGGCCTTTTTGTGCAGCAAATCAGTCATTGATGGGGTACAGACTGCACCGCTTCGCTAACGTTTCGTTACACCTTAGTTCAGATGGCCCTTGCGCGAATAAAACCAATACTCTCCTGCTGGTCAGGTTTTGCCGATTATTTCAGCCATGGCCTGTAGAATGCCGCCATTGCACCTGATGAGAATTTAGAACATGTACGATTGGCTCAACGCCCTGCCCAAGGCTGAACTGCACCTGCACCTGGAAGGCTCGCTGGAGCCTGAGTTGCTGTTTGCCCTGGCCGAACGCAACAAGATTGCACTGCCGTGGAATGACGTCGAAACCCTGCGCAAGGCTTACGCCTTCAACAACCTGCAAGAGTTTCTCGACCTGTATTACAAAGGCGCCGATGTGCTGCGCACCTCCCAGGATTTCTATGACCTGACCTGGGCCTACCTGCTGCGCTGCAAAGAACAGAACGTGATCCACACCGAACCGTTCTTCGACCCGCAGACCCACACCGACCGTGGCGTACCCTTCGAAGTGGTGCTCAACGGCATCGCCGCTGCGCTCAAAGATGGCGAGCAGCAACTGGGCATCACCAGCGGTTTGATCCTGAGCTTCCTGCGCCACTTGAGCGAAGCCGAAGCCGAGAAAACCCTCGACCAGGCGCTGCCGTTCCGTGACGCGTTTGTGGCCGTCGGCCTGGACAGCTCGGAAATGGGCCACCCGCCGAGCAAGTTCCAGCGCGTGTTCGACCGCGCCCGCCATGAAGGCTTCCTGACCGTGGCCCACGCTGGCGAAGAAGGCCCGCCCGAGTACATCTGGGAGGCCATCGACCTGCTTAAAATCCAGCGTATCGACCATGGCGTACGCGCCATCGAAGACGAACGCCTGATGCAGCGCATCATCGACGAGCAGATCCCGCTGACCGTGTGCCCACTGTCCAACACCAAGCTGTGTGTGTTCGACGACATGGCTCAACACAACATCCTCGACATGCTTGAGCGTGGCGTGAAGGTGACGGTGAACTCGGATGACCCGGCGTACTTCGGCGGCTATGTCACCGAGAACTTCCACGCGCTGTACACCTCGCTGGGCATGACCCAGGACCAGGCCAAACGCCTGGCGCAGAACAGCCTGGATGCGCGGCTCGTGAAGCCATAACTGAATAAACGCAGGCCAAAAATGTGGGAGCTGGCTTGCCTGCTCCCACATTGACCTCATCAGTCTTGAGACTGGGTCAGTTCTTCCAGGGTCTTGCCCTTGGTCTCCATCCCAAACACCCACACCACCAGCGCCGCCACTGCAAAACACAGCGCCCCCAAGGCAAACACCCCGCCCTGCCCGGTAATCGGGAACACCAGCCCGGTCACCAACGGCCCCAGCAACGAGCCAACCCGGCCAATCGCCGAGGCAAACCCGGAACCGGTGGCCCGCGCCGAAGTGGGATACAGCTCCGGCGTATAGGTGTACAACACCGCCCACATGCCAAACAGAAAGAACTGCATCAACAGCCCCGAGGTAATCAGCAGCCCCACGTTGCCGCCGAATACCGCGCTCTGCCCATACAGAAACGCCATCACCCCGCCGCCCAGCAATGTCACCACGCACACCGGTTTACGGCCCCAACGTTCCACCAGCCAAGCCGCCATCAAGAAACCTGGTATCCCGCCCAGGGAAATGATCACCGTGTAATACACCGACTGCGTCACCGCAAAACCCGACTGTTGCAACAAGGCACTCAGCCAGGACGTCAGCCCGTAGAAACCCAGCAGGGCAAAGAACCACACACTCCAGATCATCATCGTGCGCTGGCGATACTGCGCCGACCACAACTGCTGGAACGCCGAGAAAAACGTGCCCGGCACGCTCTCAACTCGAGGCAAGGCAATCGGCTCCGGCAAGTCCGCACGTCCCAACGAGTCGCGTACCTTCTGCTCAATGCCGAGCAACACCTTGTCCGCTGCTGTATGCCGCCCGGCCTGCTCCAGCCAGCGCGGCGACTCCGGGATAAAAAACCGAATCGCCAGCACAAACACGGCCGGCACCGCCAACACCAGGAAGATGTCGCGCCAGCCAATCACCGGCAGCAAAAAGTAAGACAGCACCCCCGCCGCCACAAACCCCAACGGCCAGAAGCCATCCATCAAGGCGATATAACGCCCACGGCCTTTAGCGGGAATAAGCTCCGAGAGCATCGACTGCGCGATGGGAAACTCCATGCCCATGCCGATCCCCAGCAGAATGCGAAACAGCGTCAGGGTTTCCACCGTCTGCGCCGTGGAGCACAGGTAACTGGCGAGGCCCCACAATACAATGCTCCACTGGAACACCGGCTTGCGCCCGAAGCGGTCAGCCAACATGCCGGACAAAGACGCACCAACCACCATGCCGAAAAAACTCGAACTGGCGAGTAACCCGGCCTGGGCGGTACTCAAGCCGAACTCGGTTTTGATCGAGCCCAACAGGAAGGTCATCATCGCCAGGTCCATGGAGTCGAAGAAAAACGCCAGGGCGATGATGATGAAAATGATTCGGTGGTAACCGCTGATGGGCAACCGTTCCAGCCGCTCTGCTGCGCTATAGCCTTGCATACCCATGCCGCACCCCCTGTGTGAAAAATCCCCAAGGCGAGTGTGCGGCATCGTTTTGCCCGGTTATTGCTGGATACGACCTGACTGAAACTCTGAACGACGCACGCGCCTACGCCGTGGCCAGACGGTTGATTTCCGTAAGCCCCTGGTCCGTTACCAGCAAGGCACGCGACTCGTTGACCGCGTTGATCCAGCCGCACTGCAAAAACAACTGCAACAACCCGGCGCCCAACGCACCACCCAGGTGCGGCTGCTGCTGGCTCCAGTCAAAACAGTCGCAGGCCAACGGCGCAGACAGTGCCTGGGTAAAAATGCCCAGGGTCGCGAACTGCTGCGCGCCAGTGACGGTCACGTCGGTACGCTGTTCGTAGCGGTCGATCCAGCCGGCGTCCAGCATGCGCTGATAAAGCCCCGCCGCCAGTTCACCGCCCAGGTGCCCCTGGCATAAACGCGCGCGCCGCAACGGCGGCGGCACCAATGACACCGGCAATGAAACCTGCGGCGTACTGCGTGCGGCGCAGTTCAAGGCGGTACAGGCCAACGCGTCGACAGCCGCACAGACATCGGCCGCCGCCACACGAAACACGCGCTTGCCACGCTTGGCATCGCTGCGCAGCAAACCGCTGCCGGTAAGGCGCGCCAGATGCGCATTGGCCGAGGCTGCGGATAGCCCGGCCAGCGTGGCCAACTCTTCTGAGGTTTTCTCTGAGCCGTCCATCAAGGACCAGAGCATGGCGGTGCGTTTTGGCTCAGCGAGCAAGCTGGCGATCTGACTGATGCAAGGTGCTTCTTCCATGTATTCACTCCTTGTAAATCATTTGTCTGCTGCGGTTGGAACCAAAGTATAGGGGCGCAAACCGCCCATTCGGCGGCGGCTGGCAGCGCGAATAGGGACAGGATCTGAGTGAAATTTCCGGCTTTTGTGGAGGCTATTGCCCAGAGCTCAATAGCCCCGGTCTTTGCGCGGTCAACGCCGCACAACGGGACACGAGCATTTCCCGCAGCAAATTGATCGGTTTACTCAACTGCGCACGGTGGGCGCACAGCAGGTTGAGCGGCGTGCGCTCGCCGCGCAGCTCCGGCAACACCAGGCGCAAACGCCCCGCCAGCACATCGGTGCTCACGTCCAGCCAGGACTTGTAGGCAATGCCGACACCCGCCACCGCCCAGCGGCGCACCACGTCGGCGTCGTCACTGAAGCGATCACCGCTGACCGTCAGGCCGACCTCGCGCTTGCCGTCGTAAAACCCCCAGTGGTCGTGGACCCGGCTGCCCAGCATGTACAACAGGCAATTGTGTTGCGCCAACTGCTCAAGATGCCGGGGCTCGCCATGCCGCGCCAGGTAACTGGGCGCGGCGCACAGCACGCGAATATTGTCCGGGGCGATGGGCAGCGCGACCAGGCTGGAATCTTCAGGCTCGCCGTAGCGCAGGGCGATATCCACCGGCTGGCGGAACAGGTCGGCGATGCGGTCGCCGAGCAGCAGGCGGATGTTCAATTGCGGGTATTCCAGCTGAAACTCATCGAGCCACGGCAACAGTTGGTTGCGCCCGAAATCCGACGGCGCTGACAGTTGCAGCACGCCGCTGACATGGTCCTGGCCGCTGGCCAACAAGCGCCGCCCTTCGTCCAGCGAACTCAGTGCGGCGCGGGCATATTCCAAAAAGCCCTCGCCTTCAGCGGTCAGGCGCAAACTGCGGGTGGAACGCGCCAGCAAACGCGTGCCCAATTGCTGTTCGATACGCTTGAGCGCCGCGCTCGCCACGGCAGGCGAGAGGTCCATGATGCGCGCGGCGGCCGACAAACTGCCGAGGTCCGCCGCCCGCACAAACAACTGCAAATCATCAAAACGCAGCATGTACCCTCGCCTATTATCAAAATTTTATTGAAACAGACTGCTGTTTTAGCCGCTTTTATCCATGCTGGAAATAGCTAATCATCTGCCCATCCCGTTCATCACGTGTCTGGAGTTGAATATGCCCGCTGCCTTTAACGTCATTGCCACGCTGATCGCCAAACCCGGCCAGCAGGCCACGCTGGAAACCCTGCTGCGCGGCCTGTTGGAACCGACTCGCCTGGAAGCCGGTTGCGAGCAGTACGACCTGCACCAGGATCTGCAACACCCAGAAACCTTCTACATGCTCGAACGCTGGAGCGACGACGCGGCGCTGGCAGACCATGACCAGAGCGCGCATATCCAGAGCTTTCGTGCCAAGGCTGCCGACGTGCTCGAACACTTCGAACTCAAACGCCTGAAATTTCTTGCCTGACCACTGCCCTTTTCCCGGAGCCATCATGAAAGCCATTGCCTACTACGCCTCACTGCCGATCACCGACGAAAACGCCCTGCAAGACATCCAACTGCCGGAGCCGGTCGCTGGCCCACGTGACCTGCTGGTGGAAGTCAAAGCCATCTCGGTCAACCCGGTGGACACCAAAGTGCGCCAGAACGTCGCCCCGGAAAACGGCGCCGCCAAGGTGCTGGGCTGGGACGTGGCTGGCGTGGTCAAGGCGGTCGGCAGCGAAGTGACGCTGTTCAAGGCCGGCGACAAGGTGTTCTACGCCGGCTCCCTGGTACGTCCGGGCGGCAACAGCGAACTGCACACCGTGGATGAGCGCATTGTCGGCCATATGCCCAAGAGCCTGGGTTTTGCCGAAGCCGCCGCACTGCCACTGACCGCTATCACCGCCTGGGAGCTGCTGTTCGAGCGCCTGCAAGTGCGTGAAGGTAAAGAAGATGAAGGCCAGAGCCTGCTGATCGTCGGCGCAGCCGGTGGTGTGGGTTCGATCCTGACCCAACTGGCCAAGCAACTCACTGCGCTGACCGTGATCGGCACCGCCTCACGCCCGGAAACCCAGGAATGGGCCAAGGCGCTCGGTGCCGATGTGGTGATCGATCATAGCCAGCCGCTGAGCGAAGCGCTGAAAAACGCCGGCCAGCCCCAAGTGACCCACGTCGCCAGCCTGACCCAGACCGACCTTCACCTTGACCAACTGGTCGAAGCCCTGCAGCCGCAAGGCAAGTTGGCGTTGATCGACGACCCCAAGGTGCTGGATGTGAGCAAACTCAAGCGCAAGAGCCTGTCGTTGCACTGGGAGTTCATGTACACGCGCTCGATGTTCGAGACGCCGGACATGATCGAACAGCACAACCTGCTCAACCGCGTGGCCGAGCTGATCGACGCCGGCACCCTGAAAACCACAGTGGGCGAGCACTTCGGCGTGATCAATGCCGCCAACCTGCGCCGCGCCCATGCGCTGCTGGAAAGCGGCAAGGCCAAGGGCAAGATCGTACTGGAAGGGTTCTAAAAAACGTCTGTCAGCGTCGTCCATTATTCATGTGAGTAATGGACGACACCGCTAGTCAGAGAGTTGATCTTTGTCATATTTGTGAACGCATTCGGGTTTATATTGGCCGCCTTTGCCACGATTCTTTTACGTGAGGAAGTCAGCAATGAAGATCCTGATAAGAGCGTTAGCAAAATCCCCCGGCAACAAATGGCAGGTCAGCCTCGACGGCGACGCCTTCACCTTCCGCAGTGAGGCCGAGGCCCGCGCCTTTGCCGACACCCTGCAAGCCCGTATCCAGGCGCCCCACCGCATTCCCCTCAGCCAGCAACGTTCCGCCGCCGGCTGATCCGCACCTCAGACCTGCGCCTGCGCGGCCCTCGCCCGTTGCAGGCGCTGGGTCGACATCGCAATCGTCACGGCCAATACACCGCACAAGCTGATGACCATCGCCATCGGCATCGCCGTGCCGTCGTGCAATACGCCGACCAACGACGCCGCACCCGCCGCCACACCAAACTGAATGCAACCGAGCAACGCCGAGGCGCTGCCGGCCCGTGCGCCCTGCCCGGCCATGGCACACGCCGAGGTGTTGGGCAAAATGCAGCCCAGGCTCGCGATGCAGATAAACAGCGGCACCAGTAATGGCCATAACGCCTCGGTACGCAGCGCGGCAATGCCCAACAGCGTCAACGCGGCCGCCACGTAGACCCACACTGTGCGCGACAGCAGAAACGCCGGGCCACGCTTGGCCAGCAACCGCGCATTGAGTTGCGCCACCAGGATGAAGCCGGCGGCGTTGGAGCCAAATACCCAGCCGTAATGCTCGGCGGGCACGCCATAGAGTTTGATAAAAACGAACGGTGAACCGGCGATGTAGGCAAACATTCCGGCAATCGAGATACCGCCGGTAAGGGCGTACCCCAAATAAACCCGGTCCGACAACAAGCTGACATAACGGCTCAGCGAGCCGGACAACGGTTGACGCGGTTTGTCGGCCGGCAAGGTTTCCGGCAACCCGACCGCCACGGCGATGGCGGCCATCACGCTGAAGATCGACAGCGCGAGGAAAATCGACTGCCAGCCCCACAGTCCGACCATCACCCCACCCGCCAATGGCGCGAGGATCGGCGCCAGGCCGGTCACCAGCATCAACTGCGAATAGACCTTGGCCGAGCCTACGGCATCACATTTGTCGCTGACCACCGCCCGCGAAATCACCATGCCCGCGCAGCCACCAAGGGCCTGCACAAAACGCGCGCCGATCAACCAATCCAGGGACGGCGCGTAGGCGCAGGCGAAAGACGCCAGGGTAAACAGAGTCACGCCACTAAGCAGCGGCACGCGCCGACCAAAACGATCCGCCAGCGGCCCATAGATCAATTGGCCGATGGCCAGGCCGCCGAAATACACGGCGAGGGTCAGCTGGATATGTTTTTCGTCGGTGGCAAAGGCGGTGGCCATCGCCGGAAAGCCCGGCAGGTAGAAGTCGATCGCCAACGGCGCGAAGGCGCTCAAGGCGCCCAGAATCAGGATTATGCGGAGGTTCATCAGACACCCAAGTGAGTCGGCAGCCCGACAGTCTAGCCGCGCTTGGGTGTGATGAACATTACGATAGCTCGCTAACTATCGGAAATTTTACGCAAGCTTGGCGCTGTAGCCTTCTTCGGTGATCAGCGCGATGACTTGGTCGGCGGACAACCGGCTTTCAACCCCGACTTCCTTGGCGGCCAGGTTGACATTGACGCTCGCCGCCGGGTCCCGGCTCTGTACTGCTTGAGTGACCGCCCGAACACAATGGCCGCAGGTCATTCCTTCAACACTGAATACTTGCATGACATGACTCCTTTGATGAGGTTGGGGCCAGTCTCAAGCTTGCCACGATGGCAAGGTCAAGCGCGCAAAATTGCGGCCGGGCTGGTATTCCGGCGTTGCCTCGGCCAAGCTTCATGCATCTTGGATTTGAACCACGGAGCATTCGCCATGCGCTGGTCGTTTTTTAGCCTTATCGGCCTGTTGAGCTTGTCTGCTGCTGCGCCCATGGCGTACGCGGACCAAGACTACGCGGTGTTGATCATTTCCCGCGAGCGCCTGGAAGTGCCAACCAATTGCGAAATCGGCATCTACCTCAATGACCAATTGGCCGCGCGTCTGTTCCAGGAACAGACCACCTCGTTCAACTTGCCGGCGGGCAATCTGTCGCTGCGCCTCAAGCTGCTGCCGGGCCAGTCGCCAGGGTGCCTGCCGGGCATGCTCGCACCGCCTGCGCAGAACATCACGCTTAAAGCCGGAGACGTGCGCAAAGTACGCATCGCGCAAGGCCCGGATGGCATTTACCTGAAGAACGCTGCATTGGATTACTGAACACGCTTGACCTTCCCCACAGGTCAAGGTTGATGCTAGGGGCAACTTCTCTGGAGGACTGCCCCATGAATGGATCCACCACCTTTGACCTGCCCATCAGCGGCATGACCTGCGCCAGCTGCGCCGGGCGTGTCGAGCGCGCGCTGGGCAAGGTGCCGGGGGTGCAAAGCGTCAGCGTCAACCTGGCCAACGAACGTGCCCACGTCGAAGTACTCGGCCAGATGGACCCCGGCGTGTTGATCGCCGCCGTCGACAAAGCCGGCTACACCGCCACCTTGCCGCAAAGCGAAACCGTCACCGAGACCAACCAGGCGCAGCGCCTGCACCGTGAGCGCTGGTCGTTGTTGTTGGCCATTGCGTTGGCGCTTCCATTAGTGCTGCCGATGCTGGTGGAGCCGTTCGGCCTGCACTGGATGCTCCCGGCCTGGGTGCAATTCGCGTTGGCCACTCCCGTGCAATTCATCTTTGGCGCGCGCTTTTATATAGCCGCCTGGAAAGCCGTGCGCGCCGGCGCTGGCAATATGGACTTGCTGGTGGCCATCGGCACCAGCGCCGGCTATGGGCTGAGCATTTATGAATGGCTCACCGCGCCCGTGGGCACTATGCCGCACCTGTATTTCGAAGCCTCAGCCGTGGTGATCGCCCTGGTGTTGCTGGGCAAATACCTCGAAAGCCGCGCCAAGCGCCAGACTGCCAGCGCCATCCGTGCCCTCGAAGCCCTGCGCCCGGAGCGCGCGATTCGCGTGTTTGAAGGCCGTGAAGAAGACGTCGCCATCACCGCGTTGAAGCTCGACGACCTGGTGCTGGTCATACCCGGCGAGCGCTTCCCGGTGGACGGTGAAGTGGTGGACGGCCAAAGCCATGCCGACGAGGCGTTGATCAGCGGCGAGAGCCTGCCCGTGCCGAAACAGCCGGGCGACAAGGTCACCGGCGGCGCCATCAATGGCGAAGGCCGTTTGCTGGTCCGCACCCAGGCGCTGGGCGCAGAAAGTGTGCTGGCGCGGATCATCCGTCTGGTGGAAGACGCCCAGGCCGCTAAAGCACCGATCCAGAAACTGGTGGATAAAGTCAGCCAGGTGTTTGTGCCCAGCGTGCTGGTGCTGGCGTTGATCACCTTGGTGGGCTGGTGGTTGTACGGCGCATCGGTGGAAACCGCGGTCATCAATGCGGTCGCGGTGCTGGTGATCGCTTGCCCATGCGCCTTGGGCCTGGCCACGCCGACCGCAATCATGGCCGGCACCGGCGTCGCCGCACGCTACGGCATTCTGATCAAGGACGCCGAAGCCCTGGAGCGCGCCCATGCGGTCAGCGCGGTGGTGTTCGACAAGACCGGCACGCTGACCTCCGGCGCGCCAAAAATTGCGCACTTGGCGGCGGTGGATGGCAATGAAGATCTATTGCTGCAACAAGCCGGCGCCTTGCAACGCGGCAGCGAGCATCCGTTGGCCAAGGCCGTGCTGGAGGCGTGTAAGGAAAAAGGCTTGGACGTGGCGGACGTGAGTGCCAGTCAGTCCCTGACCGGCCGTGGCATTGCCGGCACGCTCGATGGCCGGCAACTGGCCTTGGGTAACCGCCGAATGCTCGACGAGAACGGCTTGAGCCCAGGTGAGCTGGCCGAGTCTGCCCAAGCCTGGGAAGCCGAAGGCCGCACCTTGTCGTGGCTGATTGAGCAAGGCGCACAACCACGCGTGTTGGGGCTGTTTGCGTTTGGCGACACCCTCAAGCCCGGCGCATTGGAAGCCGTGGAACAACTCAAATTCCAGCACATCAGCAGCCACTTGCTCACCGGCGATAATCGCGGCAGTGCCCGTGTGGTCGCCCTGGCGCTGGGCATTGATGATGTACACGCCGAAGTGCTGCCCGCCGACAAGGCCGCCACTGTGGTCGAGTTGAAAAAAACTGGCGTAGTCGCCATGGTCGGCGATGGCATCAACGATGCCCCAGCCCTGGCGGCCGCCGATATCGGCATCGCCATGGGCGGTGGCACCGATGTGGCGATGCACGCCGCCGGGATCACACTGATGCGCGGCGACCCGCGCCTGGTGCCGGCCGCCCTGGAGATCAGCCGCAAGACCTACGCAAAAATCCGCCAGAACCTGTTCTGGGCCTTTGTGTATAACTTGATCGGCATTCCGCTGGCAGCCTTCGGCTTGCTCAACCCGGTATTGGCAGGTGCGGCTATGGCCTTGTCCAGCGTCAGCGTGGTGAGCAATGCGTTATTGTTGAAAACTTGGAAGCCCAAGGACTACGAGGATCAACGCCCATGAACATCGGCCAGGCCGCCCGCCAGAGCGGGTTGAGCGCCAAGATGATTCGCTACTACGAATCCATCGGCCTGCTCAAAGCCGCGCACCGCACCGACAGCGGCTACCGCATGTATGGCAGCGATGACTTGCACACGCTGGCGTTTATCAAACGCTCACGGGATCTGGGGTTTTCGTTGGAAGAGGTCGGCAAGCTGCTGACCTTATGGCAAGACCGCCAGCGGGCCAGCGCCGACGTAAAAGCCCTGGCGCGCCAGCATATCGAGGAGTTGAACCAGAAGATTCTGGAACTGGGGCAGTTGCGCGATACGTTGCAGGACCTGGTGGAACACTGCCAGGGCGATCATCGACCGGATTGCCCGATACTCAAGGAGTTGGCGTCGGGCGGCTGTTGCGCCTGATCAGACCTGTAAAAAACCTAATCTGGGAACTGGATCATGTGGGAGCTGGCTTGCCTGCGATAGCCTCACCTCGGTGTAACTGACATACCGAGGTGTCTGCATCGCAGGCAAGCCAGCTCCCACACAAGCCAGCTCCCACATTTTGATCGTCTTCTAATTGAAGATCACTGCATCCAAGGCGGCGGCGGTTCTTCCGCGGTCTTGGTCGCTGGCGCATCATCCGCCGCCCGAATCGCTTGTTTGCGCTCTTCGTCCAGCCGCGCCGCTTCGATTTCACGGATCACACCGCCCACATCCGCCAGCTCTTCCGGCTCGTCAAACTCGCCGGTCAACACGCTGGTTGGGTGCAAGGTGCCGGCTTCGTACAGCGCCCACATTTCCTTGGCGTATTTGGTCTTCTTCAACTCCGGGGCAAAACGCCCGAAGTAGGAAGCCATGTTGCCCACATCCCGCTCCAGCATGCTGAACGCGTGGTTGTTGCCTGCCGCATCCACTGCCTGGGGCAGGTCGATGATCACCGGGCCGGTCGGCGTGAGCAGTACGTTGAACTCGGACAGGTCACCGTGCACCAAGCCGGTACACAGCATCAGTACGATCTGGGAAATCAGGAAGGCGTGGTATTCGCGCGCCTGGTCCGGCTCCAGCGTCACGTCGTTAAGACGCGGCGCGGCGTCGCCGTACTCGTCGGCCACCAGTTCCATCAGCAGCACGCCTTCGAGGAAGTCGAACGGCTGAGGCACGCGAACGCCCGCACCGGCGAGGCGGAACAACGCCGCCACTTCGGCGTTCTGCCAAGCGTCTTCGGTTTCTTTTTTGCCGAACTTGGAGCCTTTGGCCATGGCCCGGGCCTGACGGCTGTTACGGACCTTACGGCCTTCCTGGTATTCGGATGCCTGACGAAAACTTCGTTTATTCGCCTCCTTGTAAACCTTGGCGCAACGCAATTCATTGCCGCAGCGCACCACATAAACAGCTGCTTCTTTACCGCTCATGAGAGGGCGCAGCACTTCGTCGACCAGACCGTCTTCGATCAGGGGTTCAATGCGTTTAGGAGTCTTCATCAGCTTTTATTGTGGGTCCTTTATTACCAAATACGCGTATGGCACTCGTTATACGGCAATCGGCGCGCCGGTGGGAGGGGCTACCGACCTCTGACCACTGAAGAATGCACTCAATATGCCAATTTCATCGGCAATCAGCGTTCAATGATCGCTGTCACACCCTGACCACCGGCGGCACAGATCGAAATCAGCCCCCGGCCTTTGCCCGCTGCGTCGAGCAATTTGGCCAGGTTGGCAACGATGCGCCCGCCTGTGGCGGCAAACGGGTGCCCGGCCGCCAACGAGCTGCCTTTGACATTGAGCCGGCTGCGGTCAATGGCGCCCAACGGCGCATCCAGCCCCAGGCGGGTCTTGCAATATTCCGGGTCTTCCCAGGCCTTGAGCGTGCACAACACCTGGGCAGCAAAGGCCTCGTGAATCTCGTAGTAATCAAAATCCTGCAGCGTCAGGCCGTTTCTTGCCAGCAAGCGTGGCACCGCATACACCGGCGCCATCAACAGGCCTTCGGCACCGTTGACGAAATCCACCGCCGCCGCTTCGCCGTCGCGCAAATAGGCGAGGATCGGCAAGCCACGCTCCTTGGCCCAGGCTTCACTGCCCAGCAGCACCAAGGAGGCGCCGTCTGTAAGTGGCGTGGAGTTACCGGCAGTGAGCGTGCCCTTTTCACTGCGCTCGAACGCCGGTTTAAGGCTGGCGAGCTTTTCCAGGGTGAGGTCGGGGCGCAGGTTGTTGTCACGGGTGAGGCCCAGAAACGGCGTGAGCAAATCGTTGTGCCAGCCTTCGGCGTAGGACGCAGCCATTTTCTGATGGCTTTCCAATGCCAATTGATCCTGCTCGGCGCGCGGGATCTGCCAGGTCTGCGCCATCAGCTCGCAATGCTGGCCCATAGACAGGCCGGTGCGCGGCTCGCCATTGCGCGGCAGCTCCGGCTTAAGGTGATGGGGACGAAGTTGTAACAGGACTTTTAATTTGTCCGCCATGGACTTGCTGCGGTTGGCTTGCAACAAGATTTTGCGCAGGCCTTCATTCACACCAATCGGCGCATCGGAGGTGGTGTCGACGCCACCGGCAATCCCACACTCGATCTGCCCCAGGGCAATCTTGTTGGCCACCAGCAACGCCGCTTCCAGCCCGGTGCCGCACGCCTGCTGAATGTCATAGGCCGGGGTTTGCGGCGACAAGCGCGAGCCCAGCACGCATTCGCGGGTGAGGTTGAAGTCGCGCGAATGCTTGAGCACCGCACCGGCCGCCACCTCACCGATGCGCAGGCCGTGCAGGTTGTAGCGCTCGATCAGGCCTTCGAGGGCAGCGGTGAGCATCGCCTGGTTACTCGCCGTGGCATACGGGCCATTGGAACGGGCGAAGGGGATGCGGTTACCGCCAATGATCGCTACACGGCGCAATTGAGTCATGGAAAGCTCCCTGAAGGTTGTGAGTGGAATCATCAAGCCTAGCCTAGGCTCAATCGAACGACTTTCACCTATTGATGGTCCACCGTTTGAACCCCTGCACTCGGAGAGCGTTCCATGTCTGACCGTTATATCGACTTCGCCAACTCAAGCCTCGGCCATCGCCTGGTCGCCGCCATTGGCCTGCCGTCACCGGTACGCCTGGAACGCTGGCAGGCAGGACGCCTGCGCCCGGTAGAGGGTGCACTGCTGCTGGGCGGCGGCGCGCTGGCCGCCAAAGTGCAGGAGTTTGCGCACAGACTGACCGACGCGATTTACACCTACGGCGCCGAGTCGTCGACCTGGATTCCAGGCCACGGCCCCAAGCTCAAGGCCGTGGTATTTGACGCCAGCGACTTGCGGCACACCGACCAGCTCAAGCAACTGCGCGAATTCTTTCAGCCCTTGCTGAAAAATCTCGATCACAGCGCACACCTGGTGATTCTGGGACGCGCGCCGGAAAGCCTCAGCGACCCGTTTGCCGCCAGTGCCCAGCGTGCCCTGGAGGGTTTCAGCCGGTCACTGGCCAAGGAACTGCGCAGCGGCGGTGTGTTGCAACTGCTGTATGTGGGCGATGGTGCCGAGGATCAGTTGGAAGGTGCGTTGCGCTTCTTCCTGTCGCCGAAAAGTGCGTATATCTCCGGCCAAGTCATTCGCCTGCAAGCCTGCGCCACCCCGGTTGAAGACTGGACGCGGCCACTGGCCGGGCGCAAGGCGCTGGTCACCGGTGCTGCGCGTGGTATCGGCGCCTCCATTGCCGAAACCCTGGCGCGTGACGGCGCCGAAGTGATCGTGCTGGATGTGCCCCAGGCCAAGGCCGATCTCGAAGCCCTCGCCGCTCGATTAGGCGCGCGCACAGTGGTGCTGGATATCTGCGCCGAAGACGCGGCCACACAGTTGATCGAACACCTGCCGGACGGCATCGACATCGTGGTGCATAACGCCGGCATCACCCGTGATAAAACCCTGGCCAACATGACCCCGGAATACTGGGACGCGGTATTGGCGGTCAACCTCAACGCGCCACAAGTGCTGACCAAAGCCCTGCTCGACAGCGGCACCCTGCACGACAACGGCCGCGTGGTGCTGCTGGCGTCCATCAGCGGGATTGCCGGTAATCGCGGGCAAACCAACTACGCCGCGAGCAAGGCCGGGCTTATTGGCCTGGCCCAGGCGTGGGCGCCGCTGCTGGGCGAGCGTGGCATCAGCATCAATGCGGTCGCGCCGGGTTTTATCGAAACCCAGATGACCGCGCACATTCCTTTCGCCTTGCGTGAAGCCGGACGGCGCATGAGTTCTTTGGGCCAGGGTGGTTTGCCCCAGGACGTGGCCGAAGCCGTCGCCTGGCTCGGGCAGCCGGGTTCCGGGGCCGTCAGCGGCCAGGCGCTGCGCGTGTGTGGGCAAAGCTTGCTGGGAGCGTGACTATGCAGTGGCAGACATTGGACAGCACCCCGTTTCTGTTGCCGCTGTATGGGCGGGCGGCGCTCAAGCGCAAGATCAGCGGCAGCACCTTGCCTGATGGCGGATTACGCTGCCATGTACGCGTGAACCCTGAGCACGTCGCGGCCTATCGCAGGGTCTGCGGGTTTGCCGACAGCCCGGTGCTGCCGGGCACTTATCCGCATATCCTGGCGTTCGGTTTGCAGATGCAGTTGCTCACAGACAAACATTTCCCCTTTCCGCTGCTGGGGCTGATTCACCTGAGCAACCGTATCCGCATCCATCGGCCATTGGGCGGCGTGAATAACCTGATAGTTGGCGTATACGCGCACAATCTGCAGCCCCACGCCAAGGGGGCGACCTTTGACATTGTGACTACGGTGGAGGATGCGCTGGGACTGTTGTGGGAAGCCGACAGCCGTATGTTGTGTCGAGGCGTGAAACTGGACGGCGAAACGCAAGAGACGCCTTTATCTGTCTGCGGCACTGTCAGCGAAGTCGCGCGGTGGAAGGCGCCCGCGGATATCGGTCGGCAATATGCGCGGGTATCCGGCGACTACAACCCGATCCACCTGAGCGCGCTGACGGCCAAGCTGTTCGGCTTTCCCCAGGCGATTGCTCATGGGCTGTGGAATACCGCGCGAACATTGGCCGCGCTGAATGAACATTTGCCTGCCGCCAATGTAGAAATACAAGTCGAGTTCAAAAAACCGGTACGCCTGCCCAGTGAAGTGATATTGCTCAGCAGTGCCGCAGGCTCGAGCGGAGAGTTGCAGTTGAAAGGCCCCGGCGATATTCAACATATGCTCGGTAAGTGGCGACCCATCGCCTGAAAAATGCACATTAATTGTATATATACACCTTAAGTTATAGCGGACGCCCAGGCGTCCGCTTCTTTATTCAAACCAATGATTTTTAACATATATATATCTTGTTACACCCCTCGATTACACCCTTCGTATTAGTCATTAAGCCGACCACGGCCTGGTGTATATAAATCGTTAATACCAAGTTGAGCGTTGCGCGAAAGAGTGCCCGGGTCTGTGATGACAACACGGACAAACGTATCGCTATCCCTAGAAATAACGAGCGTTTGAAAACAACCCAGGTTGTACAGGTGCAAGGGAACTCAATCATGAAAACTCAAACTCAAGTAGTGCTTTGGAAAGCAAGTACCGCGCTGGCCCTGGTCATGGCGATGAGCCTCGGTGGCTGCAGCAGCGGTGGTGGCGGGCATCACAGCAGTGTGGCGGCCTCATCTCCTGATGCGGGTGCAGGTAGCGGCGCGGGTGGTGGAACCGGCGGCGGCACTGGCGGCGGCACAGATGGCGGAACCGGCGGCGGCACTGGCGGCGGCACAGATGGTGGAACCGGCGGTGGTACTGGCGGCGGCACAGATGGCGGAACCGGCGGTGGCACTGGCGGCGGCACAGGTGGCGGAACCGGCGGTGGTACTGGCGGCGGCACCGGTGGCGGAACCGGCGGTGGTACTGGCGGCGGCACAGGTGGCGGAACCGGCGGTGGCACTGGCGGCGGTACAGGTGGTGGCACTGGCGGCGGCACTGGCGGCGGTACAGGTGGTGGCACTGGCGGCGGCACCGGTTCGACCACTACACCTCTGGTTACCGGCCAGATTGCCGGCACCCTCGGAGGCACTGTCGGTAACGTAGGCGCAGCAGTCGGTGACCTCGGTTCGACCTTGAACAATGTGCCTATCGTCGGCACAACAGCAGGCGGCCTGGTTACGGCGACCGGCACTGCGGTCACCAGCATCGGCACTGGCGTCACCAGCGGCCTTGGTTCGTTGGGCACTAACAGCAACTCCCTGGGCATCACCGTCGCAGGTGTGGGGAATGGCGTTGCCGACCTGGGCGATGGCCTGTCGACCACCGGGAAATCGCTCTCGACCACCCTCGGCGGTGTGCCGGTAGTGGGCGGCTTGACCGGTGGCGTGGGTGGTGCGGTAGGCGGTGTTGTGGATAAAGTCGGCCAGGCTGTCACCATGCTCGGCGATACCGTCAGCACGGCCAGCACCACTGGCCCACTGGGCTCGTTGACTAACACAGTCGGTGGCAAAGTACTGGTGCCGGTGGTGTCGCTGGTGGAAAACACCACCGGCAACCTCGGCAAGGCCACCGGCCTGGGCAACCCTGTGAATGGGCTGCTGGATAAAGTCGGCAGCACCGTCACCGGCCTGGGCACTCAAGTCGCCAGTGCTGGCGGCACCGGCAACCCTGTTACCACCATTGTCGGCAGCGCTCTGACGGGCGTAGGCGGCACACTGGATAAATCCGGCGGCTATGTCGCTCCAGCCAGCGGCGCCGCAGCGCCCGGTATACCTGAACTGGTTGGCGGCCTGGTGGCCAACGTGGGCAACGGCCTGAATGCCGGCAACACCAACGGCACTGTGAGTGCGGCAGGTGTAACCGGTGGCGCATTGGGCAACACGGTCGCCTCGCTCGGCACCGTTATCGGCGGTACTGGCGTCGCCAACACCGCCGCCACCGCGCCGGTGGCAGGCTTGGCCACTAACGTCGGCGCGGCGCTCAACCCAGTAACGTCCGGTGTGGCTAGCCTGACCCAAAACGTCGGCACCACGACAGGCCTCGGCGCACCAGTCAACGGCCTGGTGACCCAAGTCGGCGGTGCGGTGAGCAGTCTCGGCACTAACCTGACCGCCGCCAACGCCAACCCAGTCACTAACGCGGTAGGCACCACTGTCACCACAGTCGGCAACACCGTAGGCTCGATAGGTGGTTTGGTCACCGGCGGCACCAGTGGCAGTAGCGGTGGTTTGCTCGGTGGCCTCACCGGCGGCACCGGCACCGGCACCGGCACCTCGGCCAGCGGCAGCGCAAGCACAGGTACAAGCGGCGGTCTGGGCGGTTTACTGAATGGCCTTACCGGCAAAAAATAAATTGCACCTGGCCGATTAGACGGCCTCCCCTACAGCGCCTACGCTTGGTTGAGACGAGAGACCCTTATAAGTCTCTCGTCTTTTTTATGGGCCGGTCTTGTCTAAAAAACCTCGCCCTCCCGAACCGCGTCCCAGAACCCGGCGGGTCCGAAGCGCTGCTGCAGTTTGACCATGGAGTGTCCTATGCGCGTAATGACGCCGTTGTTATTGCTCACCCTCAGTGCTTACGTTCAGGCCGAGACCCTTCCCAGCTTCCTCAACAGCAACGACACCATCCGCAACCTGCCGGTGCCCAACCTCCCCGCCGACGCTTATCGACCGGCCACACCCCAGACCCAGTTGCCGCAAGCGCCTGCCACCCAGAACCAGCCGTTGCAGATGGACACCAAAGTCACTATCCGCAAGCTGCAGATCGAGGGCGGTACAATCTACCCGCTGGACGAAACGGCCAAGGCCTACGCACCGTTGATTGGCCGTGAGACCAACCTCGCGCAACTGATCGAAGCCACCCGTGCGATCACGCGTCGCTACCAGCAGGACGGCTACCTGTTGTCCTACGCATTCCTGCCGCAACAGACCTTCGAAAACGGCCTGGTGCGCGTGGTGTTGGTGGAGGGCTACATCAAGGATTACGAGCAAAGCGGCGACATCGGCTCAGTCTCGGCCTACGTCGACAAGCTCGCTAACAAGCTGCTGGCCGAACGCCCGCTCACGCGCAAGACGTTCGAGCGCTATACCACGCTGATGGGGCGTATTCCCGGCGTGACCCTGCAGGCGCAAGTGCCGCCGCCGGGCACCACCGATGGCGCCACGCACATGAAGATCGAGGCCTCGCGCAAGCCGTTCACCACCAGCATGAGCCTGGTCGACAACAACCGTAACGGCACCCAAGCGTTGCTCACTGCCACCAGTAATTCCCAGACGTCCATGGGCGAGCAGCTCTACGTCAGCGGCCTGTTCCCACCGGGTGACGACAAAGAACATTACTACCGCGTGGGCTACAGCCAATTCATCAATGCCGAGGGCAGCCAGTTGATACTGGGCGCCGAGCGTTACCGCGCCGACCCCAGGAGCAATATCCAGCTGGACGGAGGCTTCGAGCTTAAGCCGCACCAGTCGATCGACCGCTACACCATCGGCCTCAGCCACCCACTGATTGCCTCACCCAATGAATCACTGACCCTGGCCACACGCCTGTATGCGGTGGACCAGACCACGCGCTATCAACTGGTGGGCTACCCCAACCGTTTCGACATCGAAAGCGACCTGCGCGCACTGGCCTTTGAAGGCGACTGGCGCAAGTCCGACACCCGCCAGTTGCGCATCGTCAGCGCCGGGCTGTACCAAGGCATCAACGGCCTGGGTGCCAGAGCCCACAGCGACCTGGGCACGGCAAAACCTGACCTGGACTTCTTCCGCCTGCGCCTGTCCGGGGTGCAGAGCGACAAGTTCTTCGACAACTGGCAAGGCGTGCTTTCGGGTGCGTTCTACTGGAGCGACGCCACCTTGCCCGACAGCGAGCGCGCCACCTTCGGCGGGCAGAACTTTGGCCGTGGCTACCCCGATGATCAAGCTTCGGGCGACAAGGGTTGGGGCGTGGCGTATGAGGTCAACTACAGCTTCAACCGCGCTGGCGACTGGGTGAAGATCCTGCAACCCTACGTGGTGCTTGACCGCGCCAAGACCTGGTTCAACGAACTGCCGGTCAAAGGCAACGACATGTCCTCGGCGGCCGTAGGCCTGCGCTTTGGCGATAACAAGTACTACAACATCGCGCTGGAAGCGGCCAAGCCGATGTCGGACATCGCCCTGGACAGCTTTAACCGGCGGCCGCGGTATACCTTGAGTTTTAGTTATCAGTTGTAAGTCTACGCAATCAAAATGTGGGAGCTGGCTTGCCTGCTCCCACACAATTGTATTCACACACGCCCTGTTACGGGCGAGACTTCTGCAACGGAAAGAGACTGTTAAGCGTATCAATCAAGCGCACCAGATAGATGGGCTTGCGAAACAGATCCAACACCTGCAAGCGCAGCATGTCGCTCACATCATCCATCTCGGCATGGCCAGACATCACGATCACCGGCAGATGCGAGCGACTGGTATGCTCGCGCAGGCGCTTGATCAGGGAGATGCCACTTTCCTCAGGCATACGCAGGTCAGTGATCACCAGGGCAATGTCGGGGTGCAGGGTCAGCTCCTGCAAAGCGAACGTGACCGAGGTAGCGGTAAAACAAACGAAGCCCTCGTTCTCCAGCGACTCCGCCAGTTCTACGAGGGCATCTTCTTCGTCGTCCACCAACAGGATTTGTTGACGCAAAGGTGCGGCTGCAGCATTCATGGGCACTACCTGCTGTCACCAATCAAAACCGTCTGAAATCAACAACAGGCCACCCCAAACTCACAACGCGGTAATCGCCGCCTGAATCCTGGCAAAGAAGGCCGTAATCTGAGGCCCCAGCGTCGTCCCGGCTGCCAGTATCACCAATGCTACAATTGCCACCAGAATCAGATATTCAATCGCGGTCGCGCCTTCTTTGCGATGAAAAAGTAGCTGAAGTTGAACATGGAGTTTAATCAACAGTTCGAGGATCATCGTACTACTCCTTTGGGCGACCAGACGCCCTAGCTCGGTGCTGCACAGTAATTGCCATGTGCCACCTGAGCATTGTCAACAAACCCCGCCCTCACAACTGTAAGAACTGATTAATCACAAAGTAGTGGTCATTTTACTGACGCCTGAATCCCTTGTTTTTAAGGCTATCGAGGGCCTTCGCGAAGAAATCTTTCTGTCAGTAATGGCATTTTGTCCTAGCTGAACTACCTTCAAATAGCGAAATAGTTAGTCACTGTTCATAGCAGCCGAGTTGCGGAATTAGCCTGTTGGGATCGACGGGTTTTAGTGCAACAGGAAAAGGAGAGCCGTCATGAACACGCGTCTCAGCATGGTACTGGCCGGTGTGCTTTTGGTCGGTGCGCTGTTTGCCGGTTACTGGGGTTTGGTGCTCAGCCGCGAGCCTGCCCCAGCGCCGCCACCGCCGCCAACTGCACCCGTCGAAAAAGCCGTCGCCGTGGTCGAGGACCAGACCCGCCAATCGGTGGTGGTGCTGGCCCACGATGTACCGCCCTTTATTGCCCTGACCGCCGCAGACCTGAGCATCGAAAAACTGCGCACAGCGCCAGCGGGCAGTATGACCAGTGTTGACCAGGCCATCGGCCGCACACCATGGCGCGCCTTGCAGGCCGGCACCTGGCTCAACGATGAGAGCTTCAGCCCCGGTGGCCCACTGGCCCGCATGATCCGCCCCAACGAACGCGCCCTCGCGGTTGCCGTCGATGAAGTGATTGGCGCTGCCGGCCAATTGAGCCCAGGCGACTATGTGGACGTGTTGCTGTACCTGCGCCAGGACGTCGCCAACGTCGAACAATCCGCTCAAGTGGTGATCCCTGCCATGCGCCTGCTCAGTGTCGGCGATCAAATGGGCCTGACCAACGACGGCGTTCCCGCTTCACCGCCGGCAATGACCGCCGAAGAAAAAGCCCAGCGCCATGCGCCCTCTCGCACCGTGGTGCTGGCGGTGCCCGAACAACTGCTGAGCCAACTGATGCTGGCGACCCAGGCCGGCACCTTGCGCCTGGCGGTGCGCAGCGCCGATGAACGCTTGCTGAGCCACTACTGGGCCGGTGAGAGCGATGCACCGGGCAAGCTGCAAAGCGCTAACCGCGACCTCTACCAATTCACCCAACTGGCCTTCGTCCAGGCGCCCAAAAAAGTCGCCCAGGGTGGCCCCGCGCGCCGCACCGGTGTCGAGGTGATACGCGGCAATCAAGCAACCCAACAAACACCCGACTGAACAAGGATGCTGTGCATGAACCGACGTTTCGCACCGGTGTTCACGCTGAAAATCGCCTGTGCCCTGATGCTGTCGAACTTGTCTGTGGGGCTCGTTGCAGCCGCCCCGGGCAACTGCGGCAGCCTGGGCCAATTACCCGCAGCACTGTCGGTGGGCGAAGGCTTGCAACAGGAACTGCAATCTCCCGTGGCCATCACACGCCTGGCGATTGGCGACCCAAAAATTGCTGACGTACACCTCAACGGTGATCGCGGTTTCCTGCTCACCGGCGTCGCCTCCGGTACCACCAGCCTGATGGTCTGGACCGCCTGTTCGACCACGCCGCGCCAAAGCATGGTGTTCGTCAAAGGCAAGGCCACCTCGGCATTGACCAGCCTGTCACTGTCGCCGTCCGAAGACCCGACGCTGCCCAGCCAGGTGCAGACCGACATCCGTTTCGTCGAAGTCAGCCGCTCCAAACTCAAGGAAGCCAGCACCAAGATCCTCGGCATCGGCAGCAACTTTTTCCTGGGCAGCCCTAAACTGGTATCCCCGACAGCCGGCACCTTTCGACTGCCGGTGAGTGACAGTAACTTCAATATCGGCTTTGGTGGCGGGCGTGTCTCCGCCATGATCAACGCACTGGAAAGCAGCGGATTTGCCTACACCCTGGCACGCCCAAGCCTGGTGGCTATGAGCGGGCAAAGCGCGACGTTCCTGGCCGGCGGCGAAGTGCCGATCCCGGTGCCCAGCAGCGCCAGCAACAACATCTCGATCGAGTACAAGGAATTCGGCATTCGCCTGACACTTACGCCGACGGTGATCGACCGTAACCGTATTTCTCTCAAAGTGGCGCCGGAAGTCAGCGAGCTGGACTACACCAACGCCGTGACGATCCAGAACATTCAGGTACCGGCGCTGACCATCCGCCGCACCGACACCAGCGTATCGCTGGCCGACGGCGAAAGTTTCGTGATCAGCGGCCTGATCAGCAGCACCAACACCACCAACATCAGCAAGTTTCCAGGCCTGGGCGATATCCCGATTCTCGGTGCGTTCTTTCGCGATTCGTCAGTCAACCGCCAGGACAAAGAGCTGCTGATGATCGTCACCCCGCACCTGGTGCAGCCGCTGGCCGCCAACGCCCAACTACCGTCCTTGCCCGGCGAGAAGCTGCGCAACTACGACCCGAACTGGTACCGCCTGTACTTCCTGGAAAACGGCAATTTCGACCGACTCAATGGGTTGTCTCAATGAGCGATAGCCTGAGCCAGACGTTTCTGGCAATCACGCGCAACACCACCGACCTGGAATGGCTGCAGGGCGCACTGGCGCCACTTGGCCAAGTGGTCAGCGCCGGCAGCGGCACCCTTGACGAGCTGCTGGCGCTGGTGGACGTGACCTTCGCCAACCTGGTGTTTGTCGGCCTTGACCGCGAACACGTGGTGGCCCAAAGCGCGCTGATCGAAGGCGCGCTGGAGGCCAAGCCGATGCTTGCTATCGTCGCCCTCGGCGATGGCATGGACAACCAGCTAGTGCTCAATGCCATGCGCGCCGGTGCGCGTGATTTTGTCGCCTACGGCTCACGTTCCAGCGAAGTCGCCGGGCTGGTACGCCGCCTGAGCAAACGCCTGCCGCCGGTGACCACCAACACTCAACTGGGTGGCCTCACCGTGCTGTACGGCACCCAAAGCAATGCCGACGGCGCACTGTTGGCCAGCCACTTGGCGCTGGTGGTGCAAAAGAGCGGCCAGCAAACCCTGTTGCTCGACCTGGGCCTGCCACGCGGTGACAGCCTGGCGCTGCTGGGGCTGGAAAGCTCGTTCAATTTCGGCGATGCCTTGCGCCACCTCAGGCGCCTGGACACCACCTTGATCAACAGCGCGTTTACCACCGCCGAAGACGGCCTGCGCATCCTCGCCTACGCCCCCAATGACGAGCCCCTGGAGCAGACCAGCGCCGCCGAGCTGTACATGCTGCTCAGTGCCTTGCGCCAGCACTTCCAGCACATCGTAGTGAACCTCGCCGGCCAGCCGGACAGCGAAGCGCTGCGCACCTTTGTCAGCCACTGCGACAAGCTGCTGTGGTGCACTGACCAGAGCGTTCTGGACTGCCGGCGCAACCTTGGCGTGCTGAACCAGTGGCGCGAAAAAGGCATGAAGCTGGAACACGCCAAGCTGTTGGTCGACCGCTACATCAAAGGCTGTGCGCCCGACGCCGATGCCCTGGGCAAAAGCTATGGGCTGGAGGTGATCGCGGTGCTACCGCTGAGCCCGGAGGTGCGCCTGAATGCCAAGAACCAAGGGCAAACCCTGTTTGCCCTGGCCCCACGAGAAACCCTGACCCACAACCTCAAAACTCTGGGCGAGCGCCTGGCAAAACGCTCCGAAGGCATGAAAAAACCCTCGCACACCTGGTTTGAACGCTTGCTGAGAGCCGGCAAATGAACGGTGAAAAACTCTTCGGCTCACCCGCTCGGGGCATCGGCGGCAACACTGACCACGACGGGCTCAAGCTGGTGCTGCATCGCTACATCATCGATGCCATCGAGGAGTCAGGCAAAAACCTGCTGGAGGGTTCACGCCCGCTGCTGGCGCAGTTTGTCATCGACAAAGTGGCCGAATATATCAACCGCATGCACTTGGCGATTTCCCGTTATGAGATGGAGCGCCTGGCCGAAGAGATCGTCGATGAACTGACCGGTTTCGGCCCGCTGGAAGTGTTGCTGCGCGACCCGTCCGTGACCGAAATCCTGGTCAACGGCCCGCACCGCGTATTTATCGAACGTGACGGTTTGCTGCACCAAAGCGATCTGCGCTTTATAGATTCGCACCACGTCGAACGCGTGATGCAACGCATCCTCGCACCGCTGGGGCGGCGCCTGGATGAGTCGTCGCCGATGGTCGATGCGCGCCTGCCGGATGGCAGCCGGGTCAACGCGATCATCCCGCCGATTGCGCTGGACGGGCCGTGCCTGTCGATTCGAAAATTTCGCAAGGACATGCTCAAAAGCAGTGACCTGGTGGCGATGCAGACCATCGACCAGAACATCTTCGATTTCTTCCAGGAAGCCGTGGGCAAGCGCTGCAATATCCTGATCAGTGGCGGTACCGGCACCGGTAAAACCACGCTGCTCAATATCCTCAGCCAACTGATCAACCCCCATGAGCGCCTGGTCACCATCGAAGACGTGGCTGAGCTGCAACTGGGCCACCCCCATGTGGTGCGCCTGGAAACCCGCCCGCCGAATGCCGAGGGCCATGGCGAGGTCAAGGCCAGCGACCTGATCCGCAACGCCCTGCGGATGCGCCCCGACCGCATCATCCTTGGCGAGATCCGCGGCGTGGAAGTGCTTGATGTACTCACCGCCATGAACACCGGCCACGACGGTTCCATGAGTACCGTACACGCCAACAACGCCGCCGATGCGCTGCTGCGCCTGGAAACCCTGGTGGGCTTGACCGGCCGTGTGGTGGCGGAGAAAACCCTGCGACAGATGATCTGCGCGGCGCTCGATGTGGTGATCCAGTTGACCCGCTTGCCGGACGGGCGTCGCTGCGTCAGCGAAGTGGTCGAGGTGGTCGGTGTCCGTGAAGACGTGTACGTGACCAATACCCTGTTCCGTCATGACCGGCGCACCGGCTTCGGCTTCTTGCGCGAAGCGGTCAACCCGGCCGGCGATAAACTGCGCCGCGAACCGGCTTAGCCTTGAAAGGGACATGACCATGACCGGGGCCATTTTGCTACTCATCTGCCTGATCCTGATCGGCCTGTCGATCCGCTCCTTTCAGAACGGCCTGCGCCGTGCCCAGACCGAGCGGGTGCTGAGCCGGCTCGCCGAGGGCCAGCCGCAGCTCAGCGAAGAAGCCAACCAGTGGAGTGGCGTGGAGCGGATGTTCCTGCGCGCAGGCCTGGGCAAACCCACCGACAGCCTGGGCCTGTGGCTGGCGATCTGGGCCTTGGGCGTGGCGTTGGGGCTGCTGGTGGCCGGCTGGCTCGGCCTGCTGGTGATGCTGGTGCTGCCGCCGCTGCTGCTGCGCCTGTACATCGCCTGGCGCTACCAGCGGCGCATCAAGCGCATGATCGAACAGCTGCCGCAATTGCTCGACCACACCGTGCGCAGCCTCAAGGCCGGGCGCACCCTGGCGGACTCGGTGCTGGGCGGCATCGAGATCAGCGAAGACCCGTTGCAACAGGCCATGGGCCGTATTCAGCGCAACGTACAGTTGGGCGTGAGCCTGCCGGAGTCGACCCACGACTTTGCCGAGTTCTACGAGCGTGATGAGTTTCGCCTGTTTGCGCTGGGCTTGAAGATCAACCATCGCTATGGCGGCAACGCCAGCGAACTGCTGGAAAACCTGATCAAGATGATCCGCGAGCGCGAGCAGGCCGCGCGCCAATTGCGCGCCTTGACCGGCGAAACCCGGGTGACCGCCTACGTGCTCGGCGCCCTGCCCATCTCGATGATCGGCTACTTCCTGGCGGTGAACCCGGCGTACCTGATGACCATGTGGAACGACGGCACCGGGCGCATCCTGTTGTTCGTGGCACTGGGCATGCAGCTGCTGGGTTGCTTCGCCTTGTGGCGCATGCTGCGGAGCGTATGAGATGGCTATCCCACTGCTGATCAGCGCCGTAATGCTCCTGGCCGCCCTGGCGCTGGTGCTGGCCAACCTGCTCAAACACCGGCGCGGCCAGCGCCTGGTCGCCCAGCGCTTGCAGGGCCAGATGGGGCGTGAACGCACGCTCAACACGTTGATGCGTCAATTGGGCAACAGCCCTATCGCGCAACGCTCGGTCAGCCTGGACAACGAAACCCAACTGTTGCTCAGCCGCGTCGGTTGGCGCCAGGCCAGCCAGCGCTCGATGTTCGCGGCCCTGCAGGTCGGCACGCCGCTAGTGGCGCTGGGCGTGGTGCTGGTGGGCCAGCAGTTGCTGTTTCCCCACACTGCCTCGCCATGGCTGGCGCCCTTGATCGGCATGGGCATCGGTTACCTGTTGCCTAAACGCATCCTGGCCAGGGCCGCCAAGGCGCGCCAGCAGCGTATCTCCCGGGAGGTCTCGACCTTCATTCCGCTGCTGCGCATCCTGTTCGAGTCCGGCATGGCGGTTGAACAAGCACTGCGCGTGCTGAGCATTGAAGCGCAGCGCCTGCTGCCGGACCTTACCTATGAACTGCGCCTGATCCTGACGCGTGTCGACTCCGGCCTGGAGCTGAGCGAAGAGCTGGGCAAGACCGCGCGGATGCTGGCCGTAGATGAATTCAGCGACACCTGCACCATCCTCCAGCAACTGGTCCAGCAAGGCGGCGGTGCGATGAAATCGCTGCTGGCGCTCAAGCAACTGCTCGACGACCGCCGCCTCACTCGCATCCAGGAATTCGTGTCGAAGATGTCGGCAAAGATGTCGGTGGTGATGATGGTGTTCCTGTTTCCCGCCCTGTTGATCGTGCTCGGGGGGCCGGCGTTCATCGGCATCTCCCGGGCCTTGAGTAACTTATGAGGACCGCCCGATGAAAGCCTTGATAGCCGGTTTGAGCCTGTTGCTGCTCGGGGGTTGCGCCACCAACGGCCAAACCCCATGGGCGGCCCTGACGGCGGGCGGCAGTTGCCCCAAACCCGGGTCGGACCAGGAACTGGCGCTGAACCTGGCCGATGAAATGGCCGGTGACGGCAAGCTGCACGCCAGCCTGGCCAACCTGCAGAACCTGCCGGCCAACCTGCCCCAGGTGCGTCTGCGCCAGGCCAAGGCGTATCGCCTGCTCGGGCGCAGCGAGGCGCAGGGGCTTTATCAAAGCCTGATCGGCACCTGCATGGCGGCCGAAGGCGAACACGGCCTGGGCCAGTTGGCCTCGGCCAAAGGCGACAACGGCCAGGCCCTGGCGCACTTGCAACGTGCGGCCCGGTTGGCGCCGACGGATGAAAAAATCCGCAACGACCTGGGCGTGGTGTACCTCAACCAGCTGCGCCTGGAAGACGCACGCTTCGAGTTCATGACCGCCATGGAGCTCAAGCAGAGCGAGCCGCTGGCGGCGATCAATCTGGTGACCCTGATGATCTATCAGGACAACTGGAAGCAGGCCGCGCAGGTGGCCAGCCAAATGAACCTGAGCCCTGAACAGGTGACCGAGGCCCAGGCCCGCGCCGAGAAGCTCAAAGGCGCCAGCGTGCCCGTCGCCAAGGTCAAAGACCAGGTGGCGACCACGAGTGATGCCGCAAGCACCCTGAGGAATTGATCATGAAAATGCCTTATCTCACCAGCCTCGCCGTACTCGCATTGCCCCTGGGCGTCATGGCCATCGAGCCCGGCCCGTCTTCGCCGCAGCAAGCGGTGACCGAAAGCTGGCTGACCTTGCAGTCCAGCGGGAAAGCGGCCTCCAGCACCCAGCAAAAAGCCTCCGCCGCCGAACGTGACCTGGCGGCGCAACGCTTGCTGGAAAGCTACAAGCACCCGATTCCGGAATACTTCGATCAGAAGGCGGGCGGGACAACCCAGGGCGGTAGTTGATAGGTCAAGTCGCACGCGGTCAAATGTGGGAGCGGGCTTGCTCGCGAAAGCGGTGGGTCAGTGACAGATAAATTGACTGATCCACCGCTTTCGCGAGCAAGCCCGCTCCCACTCAGTGGGCAGTGACTCGCTGGCGCAGCGCCGAATTACTCGGCGACAACGCCAGCGCCAATTGCGTGCGGTTATGCATGTGCGTCAGGCGCAACACCTGGGACACATACAGCTTCACGGTGTTCTCGGTAATGCCCAGCTCACAGGCAATCTGATAGTTGGTCTGCCCCTTGCCCACCAGCCGCGCCACATCCAGCTGACGTGGCGACAGCTGGTTGAAGATCGCCGGAATCTCCACCGGCCCGGCCTCTTCGGCTGACACTTCGTCACTCTCATGCCCTGGCGGGCTGCGGCGCGCTTTGTCGAGGTCCTGGTACAGGTCGTTGATGGACTCGGAAAGAAATTGCAGCTTCTGGTTCAAGTGCCCCAGTTGCAGCTCTTTCTTGCGCTCCTCCAGCGCCGCCTCCTGGCGCTGCAAGCCTTCGAGCAGTTCATCGAGGTTGATCGGCTTTTGATAGTAATCCGCGATCCCCGCGCGCAGCGCCTTGATCACATCCTGCTTATCCGCGCGGCCGGTCAGCATGATCGCCTCAAAGGCGCGCTGCTTGCCTGCCACCTTCTGCAGGGCCTGCACCAACTCGATGCCGTCCATGTCCGGCATATGCAGGTCGCACAGCACCAGGCCAATGTCGGCGTCTTCGGTAAAACGCTTCAACGCCTGCTGGCTGGATTCACACGGGACACAGCGGAAACCGCTGCTTTCAAGAAATTCACAGAGCTCTTCCACGATCAGCCGTTGATCGTCGACCACGAGCACTTTTACAGCAGAGGTAAGCTTGTTCACGCGCTACTCCATGCATTGCAAGCCAAAAGTTTGACTAATCCTTCACCACGAATATTCCTGTACAGCCACGTATTAAACGTAGACGTACTTTCCGACTATGTACATAGCGTTAATACCCTCAAACGGTTAAATGGATCCAAAACCAGGTGACGGCAAAACCCACCAGTAAAAACGGTGCAAACGGTAGTTTTCTTGACGGATCC
Organism: Pseudomonas sp. KBS0710; assembly: GCF_005938045.2. Classification (GTDB taxonomy): domain Bacteria; phylum Pseudomonadota; class Gammaproteobacteria; order Pseudomonadales; family Pseudomonadaceae; genus Aquipseudomonas. The sequence goes on from NZ_VCCF02000001.1 coordinate 5,099,487, forward strand.
GGTGCCAGGTAACCCAGATGGTTTTTAACCCCTTGACTCATAAGCGGCCAAAGCTTTGGCGCTGCCAACAGCCACAGCAAATTGGCGATCGCGGCGCCCACAAATGATCCCAGCAGGTAGTCGGCATTGGAGGCCAGCGCCAAGGCCGCGAGCAGCTTCACATCACCGGCGCCCAGGCGGCCCAGGGCATAACCGGGCAAGGTCAACAGCAGCGCCAGAAAAAACGCCCACAGCCCCTGCCCGACGGAAGCGCCGAGCCAGGTGTTGCCCGTCCACACAAGGTAGATCAACGCCAACAACGCCGCGCCCAGCGTCAGGCGATTGGCAAGCAAGCGCTGGCGAACGTCCTGTACGGCACACAGCCCCAACCACAACAGCACCACTGCGCTATGGATCACGTAAAAAACATCCCTTTTCGCCGATTGATTCTATGCTGATATCAAGTAGTAGCCGTCAGGGTAGACGCGGTGATGAAAACAAGCCTCCCGGATAAGCAAAAAGGCGCGGCAGCCATCGAGTTCATTGCCGTGTTCGTGATTTTTTTTGCCGTGTTCTACGGCACGGTCAGCTATAGCCTGCCGCTGCTGCTGTTGCAGTCGTTCAACCAGGCCACCGCCGAAGCCGTGCGCCTGAGCGTAGGGCTGGACCCTAATATGCAAGGCTACGCGGGTGCCGTGCAGAGCACCGCCAGAACAGCGGTGGCCAACCGCTTGGGGTGGATTCCCACTGCCTACAAATTCGATGCCACCAGCCAAGTCACCACCACCTTCACCGGCGGGCTGCTGTCTGTTCAGATCAATTACCCGTCGGCCAACCTCCAGGCGGTGTTGCCCTTTATTGTATTGCCCGGCATCGGCACCGTGCCGCAGCTGCCGACGACTCTGCAGGCCCAGTCGAGCCTGCAGTTTTGACTTCGGGAGACAGACTTTTCGGGCGCCTGCTCGGTCGCAATAGCGCACTGGAAATCGACACGCACGCGCCGCCGTCGGCCGGCTTGCATGTGCGGCTGGATAGCCAAGGCCACGTGCTCGACCTCAGCGGCACGCTGCGCCCACAGTTGCCGCCACTGGTTAACTCACCGCGTTTGCACGAACTGCTGAGCGCCCATAGCGCGGTAACGGTTGAGGGCGTTCCCGCCGACTGGCAGCGTCACAGCCTCGACCTGGATTTTAACGGGCTCGCCGGGCAAGTCCTGCACACCCGTGGCACGCTCCACCCCCACGACAATGGCTGGCTGCTGCATGCCGTAGACATCGGCGACTTGCTCGGCGGCCGGCAATTGGCCGAGCAGCGCGAACAGAACCACCAATTGACCAGCCGCGTCAGTGAGCAACTGCGCGTGTGCAGCCTCAGCCGCCTGCCCGAGGTGTTCAACGAACAGTTAAGCAGCGTGGCGCAGCGCTGGCGTATCCCCTGCGTGGCCCTGGCGCTGCTCGATCAGGAAGACCAGGGCTGGATGATCTACAGCCAGTACGCCAACCATGATGCACCGCTGTTCTGGCAGACTGGTCAGCGCCTCGGGACCTGCCTGGACAGCCTCAACGGCACCACGCCGCTGAGCCTGCAAGCACCTTATGGGCGCGGCGAGCACCCGCGTCTGCACAGTATTTTCGGCAATGCCGATGGCTTCCTTGTGCCCTATCGCGATGGCCAAGGCATCGCCGCATGGCTGTTGTGCGGTGCCTACAGCGGCCAGCCACACAGCAACGACCGCGACTGGCTGAACCTCGCCGCCGCCCTCGCCGCGCCGCTGCTCAGCCGCCTGCGCGAACACCGCCACCATCAACAACTCGAACGCCAGGAGGCGTTGCAAGGCCTGTTGGGCACGGGCTGGTTTGAGTTGTTGCCCACCAGCGGCGAAATCCAGCTCGCGCCCCAATTGATGCGCAACCTCGGCCCACAGGACAGCCCGACCCGGCAAGCCCTCGACTTGTGGCTGAACCTCATCCACCCCGCCGACCGCCAGGAGCTGCACAGCCGTCTGCGCGACCTGCAAACCCTCGGCAAACCCTTGCTCGCCAGCGTGCGCCTCAACCGAGGCGAGGGCGCCACGCCGACTTGGTATCGCGTACAGGGCCAAGTGCTGGGCGCCGGTGAACAGCGGCGCTGGGTCGGCTTTATGCTCGACATCAGCGACATCCAGAACCAGCAACTCCAAGCCGACGCCGCCCGCGCCCGGCTGGACAACCTGATCGCCAGCTCACCGGCGGTGATCTATGTGCAGCGCTATGTGGACGGCGCGCTGCAGCCGGTGTTTTTCAGTCACAGCCTGCTGCCCCTGCTCGGTCGCACCCTCGCCGAATGCACCCACGACAGCCTGGTGCAATGGGTACACCCGGACGACCGCGACCTGTACTTCCAGCGCACCCGCCAGCTGCTGCGCGAAGGCAGCGTGCGCAGCCGTTATCGCGTGCTAGACACATACGGGGATTACCACTGGCTGCTCGACGAAGCCAAGCTGTTGCGCGACGACCTGGGCGTGCCGGTGGAAGCCGTCGGCCTGTGGCTGGATGTGACCGAGGCGACCTTGGCCGCGCAGCAAATCAAGGACAGTGAGGAGCGCTACCGCATCCTCGTAGAAGACTCCCCGGCGATGATCTGCCGCTACCGCCCGGACCTTACCCTGACCTTCGGCAATACGCCGCTGGCCAACTACCTGGAGTGCCTGCCCGCACACTTGCGCGGGATGAACCTGGGTGAATGGCTGTCGACCGAACAGCGCGAAGCATTTGTGCAGCGCATCCACCAGCTGACACCGGAGTTCCCGGTGAGCACGGCCGAAATCAGCCTGCAATTGCCCGGCCGCGAACACGCCTGGTGGGTGTGGTCGGACCGAGGCGTTTTCGATGAGCATGGCGCCCTGGTCGAAGTGCAGGCCGTGGGCCGCGACAACACCGAGGTGCGGCGCTCCCAACAGCAACTCACGCAAAGCGCAAAAATGGCCACCCTCGGTGAAATGGCTACGGGCCTGGCCCATGAGATCAATCAGCCGCTGAATGTGATGCGCATGGCCATCGTCAATGTGCTCAAGCGCCTGAGCAATGGCGACGTGCAGATCGAGTACCTGACCGAAAAACTCCAGCGCATCGACGCCCAGGTGCAGCGTGCGGCGCGGGTGGTCGACCATATGCGCGTGTTCGGCCGCCGCTCGGAGGTCGAGCAGCAACCTTTCGACCCGGCGCAGGCGTTGGAGGGCACGTTGTCGTTGCTCAGTGAAGGCCTGCGTGGCAAAGGCGTTGAAGTGCGCCTGAGCCAGGCGGATATCCCGGTGCAGATCAAAGGCTACGTCGACCAGCTGGAGCAAGTGCTGATTAACCTGATGGTCAACGCCCGCGATGCGCTGCTGAGCCAACGCGAGAAGAACCCTGAGCTGCGCCCCTGGATTGCCGTGCACACCGAACACGACAGCCGCCACGTGCGCATCTGGGTCGAAGACAACGGCGGCGGCATCGACCCGCGCTTGCTGGAGCGCATCTTCGAACCGTTTTTTACCACCAAGCCGATTGGCGTGGGCACCGGCTTAGGCTTGTCGGTGAGTTACGGCATCGTCGAAAACATGGGCGGGCGCCTGAGCGTCAGCAACGGCGAACACGGCGCACGGTTCTGCGTGGAACTGCCGAGGGCCATCGACGCTTAAATCACCAGGTAGGCCTCGCCGGTCTGGCCGCAGGTGAGGTTGGCGCCGACGTTCACGTTCACCAGGCTGATGCCGAGCATGCTCAGCAGGTTGTTGAGGATCGGGTTGAGCAGCGGGCCGAGCAGGCCATCCACTACGGGAGTGACGATGGCGCTGACGCCACTGAGCAACGCTGTGACCGTAGGCGCCAGAATGCCCAGTGGGTTTCCTCCGGACGGTTGATACGCCGTGATGCCCACGCCATTAAGCGTGGTCGAAAGACTACTCACCACATTGGTCGCCGGTGTCGCCGCCTGATAGGTTGGCGCAAGGCCCACGTTCGGCGGCGTGGCAAACGGCGTGGTACTCGAGAACACCAGGGTTTGATTGCTCTGCGCAATCGGACTCACCACCTTGATCGCGATGCCACCGCCGGCAAACGGCACGCGCGGGTTACAGCTGCCGATGCCGAGAATCTTGTGGCAGGTCTTGGTGCCAATATCGATCAGCGGCAACGGCGCTACCGTCATCGGCAAGGTGCTGGAAAACGCATTGGTGATACTGCCCACGTTCAACGACGCCAGCGACGTGGTGGTGTAGGCGGTCAGGCTCTTGGTGCCCGCGTTGCCGGTTGGGCAGCTGAAGGCGGTGACGTAACTGCTCGCGGCGCCGGCATCCAGCACAATATTGATCGGCAGGTTGCCCGGCAGCACCAACAAATCCGCCTGCTGGCAACCGGCACCCAGCAAACACAGGGCCGAGTTGATCGTGCTCACCAGGTTCAGGCTCAGCAGGCTGCCGAGTACCGGTGTCAAAGGCCCCAACAGGTCATTTACCGCCGTGTTAAGCCCCGACAACGCACTCAACACGGGCAAACTCACGGTCACTTGCGTGCGCACTTGGGCGGTGCGCACGTAAATTTTATTCGGCCCTGTAGGGTTGGCCGCCGCCAGCACCGGGTTGCCGATGGCCGACAACTGCGGCGGCTCGATCACTTTGACCTGGGTGGTGATATTGGCCAACCCCAGCACACTCACGGGCAAGGTCGCCGCCGCCGCGCTTTTGCTGTTGGACAGTTGCACCACACCCTGGATCAGTTGAAACACCTGCAGGTTGGCATTCAGCGCCGCAGCGGTGGAGCCGGTCTGCAATTGCAGGATCTGCCCGACGGTCAACGGCGCCTGGTTGATCGCGGCGATTTGCAAGCTGCCCAAGGCGGTGATCACATCCGCCGTTGCACCGTTGGCGGTCAGCACGGTGACCGCAGCCTGGATCAACTGCGCAGCGGTGACGTTGGTATTGAGCAGTTGCGTGTAGTTACCGGCGGCCACATTGAGGTTGATCGCCAGTTGGTTGAGGTAACTGAGCAGGTTGATATTGGTATTGAGCAGGCCGTTCCAACCGGCGACCGTCAGGTTGACGTTACCGCCGAGCAAGCCACTGAACAGCGGGTTCAACAGGCTGGCACTCGCCGAGTTGACGCTGGCCAGGGAGCTGTTGATGGTGAGCTGCGCCGAGGGTGGCGTCGGCACCGCCGCCACTGCGGTTGCGGTCAATACGGTATTGAGGCTCAGCGAGTTGCCGGAGAACAACGCCCAAACCCCGGCGGCCACGCTGGTGGTCACGGTTTTGCTCACCACCACTTGAATCGCCGATGACACGGCAGGGTTGGCACTGAAGACACGCCGGCCCGATGCGGCGGTGGTCACAGTGCCGCATTGGGTCACCAGGGTATTGCCGCTGCCCACCACAAAATGATTGCGCGCCACACTCTGACCGGCAAACGCCGCCGCGCTCAAACCGCTCAGGCACGTGCCGCTGCGGCTCACCGCTTCCAGCGCCGCCGTGTCTGCCACGCCTTGCAGCTTGCGCTTCTCCAGGTACAGGCGGCCGCTGTCGATCATCAGCAATGTAAAGGCCAGCACCACCGCCAACACGCCGGCGGCCATCAGGCCGATTGCACCACGTTGCCTGGAACCAAGTCGGGGAGACATCGAGCACTCCTGTGCCGGCGAGTTGCCGAGCGCTTACTCTCCTGGGATGCAATTGAGTGTAGACAAGGGCTGAGGGTGGTGAAGATCAAAAATGTGGGGCTTGCTCACGATGGCATGGGTACCTACACAACGTTAACGTTGAAGCGGTCTTGGGGCTGGGCGGTCGGGGGCATATCCGTTGCTGCGGTGATGGCGGCTTAGGGTTCCGCCCTGACGGCGGGTCACTTTTGTAAAGACACAAAAGTAACCAAAAGGTCTTCGCCGGTATGACTCACCCACATGGGTTACAAATCAGTTCACGCACATAGGTAACAGTTTTTAACTGGCAGGGTCGATTTCGTGAGGATCTGACCATGCCCTGGAAAGAGCTGAAACCTATGGACCTCAAAGTGATGTTTGTCGCTGAATATCTGACTGGAAAACACAGCCTTAGCCAGCTATGTCGAGACTATGAAATCAGCCGAAAGACCGGCTACAAGTGGGTCGAGCGATACAAAGCAGAAGGCCCCAGTGGGCTTGATGAGCGTAGTCGTCGTCGGCACCACCAGACTTATGTGGTGCCTTTGGCGGTAAAGCAGGCGATTATCGAACTTCGTTCTATAGGCGAGACAATCCCTGGTCCGAAAAAAATCCAGAGTGATCTGATAAAGCGCTTTCCGGGCCAGGATCCGCCCTCGAAAACGACTATTTATAACATCCTCAAAGCAGCTGATCTGATCACGCCTCGACCCTTGCGGCCAAGAGTTGCTGTCTATCCAAAACCGTTACGCAAGGCAGATGTGCCTAACCAGCTTTTCAGTGCTGACTACAAAGGCCAGTACCTGACAGGAGCGGGCGTATGGTGTTATCCGCTAACAATCATGGACCATGCCAGTCGTTTCTTGCTTGCCTGTCAGAGCATGCCCAGCACCAATTTCAAGGAGACCCAGGAGACGTTCGAACGGGTGTTTCGCGAGTATGGTTTGCCTGAGCGGATCCGTACTGACAACGGAGTGCCGTTTGCCAGCACAGGCCGTGGAGGGCTGTCACAGTTGTCGATCTGGTGGCTACGGCTGGGGATCATTCCAGAGCGTATCGAGCCCGGTCGGCCAGACCAAAATGGCCGGCACGAGCGTATGCACCGAACACTGAAAAGTACTTTGCCCAATCCACCTGCGGTTGCTTGGGAGTCTCAGCAGAAACACTTTGATCGTTTCATACAGCACTACAATTACGAGCGAGGGCATGAAGCGCTGAGCCAGAAAACACCGGCTTCATGCTATTCACCTTCACCTCGAGCCTATCCTGAGAAACTGCCGGAGATGGGTTATGCAAGTCATATTGAGTGTTACCGGACTGACTCAAACGGGATGATTTATCGGTCAGGTCTGCGGATTTATGTGGGGCATTTACTGAAATACCAGACTATTGGAATGGAGATGCTGAGCGACGATGTGTGGGCTGTTATTTTCGGCCCAGTGATCCTCGGTCAAGTGGATGCAAGAAAAGCAGACAAGGACGGCTATATTTCACTCAAAGTGTTACCTATGTGAATGCACTTTTGTGTAACCCATGTGGTTGTCCCGTACACGCCCCAACACTCGGTGCCTCGCTATGGCTCGGCATGCCCGCAATCCGACAGTGATTTGGGGGGCCGCTCTCAGATCAAGATCACGATCAAAAGCGCAGATCAAAAGACCGCTGACTTCGTCATCGAAAAGGATGTAAGGGCCGGAGCAACAGCAACAGCAGAGCCAAACTCGGTCACCTGTGGGAGCTGGCTTGCCTGCGATGGCAGGCAACTCGGTGTGCCTGATAAACCGAGGTGTCTGCATCGCAGGCCAGCTCCCACAGAAAGGCAGATCCCACAGAAAAGCAGCTCTTCAGTGCATGCAAATCCGCAGCCGACATCATTTTCAAAGCTGCATCCGGTCAACTGTGGGAGCGGGCTTGCTCGCGAATGCGGTGTATCAGTGACAGATGAATCGACTGACACACCGCATTCGCGAGCAAGCCCGCTCCCACATTTAGACTGCGCCACATCGGGTACATAGGCTTTGGCTTTGCACTTGACCTGGCTTTTGATTCAACCACTCAGGTCGGCTTTCAGGCCGCCGTGCTGTAGATCTTGATCTTGATCTGCTTTTGATCTCAGGCGCCCCGTTAACCACGATGGCCGAACGCAGGCTTGAATCCGTGGGTAACCCGGCAGGACGCCGGGTTAGCCGCGCTGGGCCAAGGATGGCCCATCGCGGCGGCCCACGGATTCAAGCCGGAGTGAGGGCACACCGAGCCAGAGCGAGGTGCCGAGTGGTGGGGCACAGACCTTTTGGTTACTTTTGGGGCGTTTGCCAAAAGTGACCCGCCGTCAGGGCGGAACCCTAAGTAGCCATCACCGCAGCAACGGATACACCCCCCCCACTGCCACGATAAACCACCCACAGACGCCAATATTTGCGTAGATACCTATGCCGCGATGGCGACAGATCAGTCAATACATCGGTGACTGACAGATCGCTATCGCAGGCAAGCCAGCTACCACAGGCTTTGCCGGTGGTCTTTAGCGCGGCGGGTAGTTGGAGAGGATCCTGGTCACCGTGCTGCGAATGGCATCGCTGCGATCCTGCGGGTTCGGCGTGCTGGCCATCATCTGCTCGTCGCTGCCACGCCACACCAGTTTGCCGTCCTTGCCGTCGAGCAGGTCGATCTGGATGGTCGCGACCTTGTAGGTGATGTTGCGCGTTTCGTTGTACATCGGCGCGCCCCAGTAGCCATTCCATGGGCCGCCCCAGGCGCCGCCGTAATTGGTGGTGACTTGTTGCTGGCGCTCTTCGACGATCAGGTAGGCCTGCACATTCAGGTCGGCCCTGGTGCCTGCGGCGGCGGGGCGCAGGCCGCGCTGGTCGAGCTGCTCGCCCACGGCCTGGCGGATGCGCTGCTCGGTGAGATCGCTCTTGATCCGTGGATCATCCGGGCGGTATTGCAGGGCCGGGTCTTTCCAGGCCCAGTTGCGGTAGGCGCCAAAATCGCGGCTGGCATCAAAGTCGTGGTTGACCTGGCTGGTCTGGCAGCCACTCAACAAGACCATTACAGCTAGTGCAGCAAGGCGACGAAGCATGGGTGTTCTCCAAAAGATGGAATCAGCCTGAGATGAGAATAGCTGCTAACTGGGTGGATAAGCGCTCATTGCCTTTTGCATCGCTTCACGCAATGCATCAGCGCGTTCGCTCAGGCTGCCCTGGCTGGTGGTTTCGGCGCTGGTGCTCCATACCGGCTGGCGCGTGCGGGCATCGAACAGGCTGACGCGTGCTACCGCAACCGTCACTTCATAGGTGCGTACCACCGGCACCGTGTTGTACATGCCGTAGCCGTTGCCATAGCGGTTATAGCCGCCGTAGCCGTAGCCATAGTCGTCCTGCACCTGGCGCAGGCGTTTTTCCAGGCGCACATCGGCGGTCACCAACAGGTCGGGAGCGCGGTTGTCATGCAAGGGGCGCAAGCCGCGCTGGTCGAGGGCGCCGCTGACCGCTTCGGCGATTTGCGCCGAATCCGCCCAGGCCGTGCCCGCGGGCAGTTGGCCGTTGAGCCAGCCCCAACTGCGGTAGGCACCATAGTCGCGCACCGGCGCCGGGTAGGCGCTGGCATCAAAGGTATTCGCCGCCTGGGCTGGCGCCGGCGGCATCGGGGCCGAGGCGGCCACGTAGGGGTTGGGCGTGGAGCAAGCGCCCAAGCCCATCGATAACAGGAGCAAACAGAGACGACGCATTTCGACCTCCGCAGACTGGGCCGCTTAAACCGGACGGCAGATCCAGTGCAAATAACGCCCAAGTCCGGCAAAGCTTGGGTGACGACGGTGAGCGAGTTCCATCTCCAACAAGTCCTGCAGATTGGCGCGGGCCTGGAACTCCATCGGCATATAGTCGTGGAACACCCGCACGCCGCTTTGGCTTTCGACCTGCCAAAGCCCTTCGAGTTGCGCCGCCAGCTCCCGTGGGTCAAGCGGTTGTTGCGGGGTAAGACTTTGCTTCTCGCCGGCCATGTCGTTCTTGCGCATTTTGCGGAAGTGGCCTTTGAGCAGGTTGCGGTAAATCAGTGCATCACGGTTGTAGAACGCCAGCGACAACCAGCCGCCGGGCACCGTGAGCTGGTGCAGCACCGGCAGGATGGCATGCGGTTCGGCCAGCCATTCGAGCACGGCGTGGCACAGCACCAGGTCGTAGGGCTCGGTGAGTTGGCCGAGCAATTGCTGCCAGGGCGCATGGATAAACGTCGCGGCCTGCCCGGCGTCGGCAAAGCGCTGACGGGCGCCTTCAAGCATTGGCTCGGCAGGCTCGGCCAGGGTCACTTGATGGCCACGCTCAGCCAGCCACAACGACATATGCCCCAGGCCCGCGCCGATATCCAGCACACGCAGCGGGCGCTCGGGCAAGGCTTCAGTCAGGTCGGCCTGCAACACCGCCAGGCGAATCGCACCTTTGGCGCCGCCGTAGATCTTCTCGGCAAAGCGCGTGGCCAACTGGTCGAAGTGACGGTCACTCATGGGCAAACCGCCGTTCGCTGTCGGCCAGTTTGGCGCGTACCACTTCGTTCATGTCCAGGCCCAGCTCACTGCACAGCAACAGCAGGTACAGCACGATATCGCCGACTTCCTGCCCGGCATGGGCGAGTTTGTCCGCCGGCAGTTGGCGCGACTGGTCTTCGGTCAGCCACTGGAAGATTTCCACCAGCTCGGACATTTCCACACTGGCGGCCATGGCCAGGTTTTTAGGGCTGTGGAACTGCTTCCAGTCGTTGGTATCGCGAATACGGTGCAAGCGTTCGGTGAGGTGTTCGAGGTTCATGCGGGGGCTCCTGAAGGTGTATAGCTTCGGGCGGATGCCGGGCGAAGGCAAGTGAATCCCTGTAACGCGTAAACCTCTATGCTAAAAGGGAACTCGCTGGGTGTAATAACGACCAAAGGCTCAGCGACGCCCACCTCCTCTTCAGGACACACACATGCAGGTAGAAAGTTTTTTCGAATGGTTGGGCCAGGCACTGGGCTCCGTCATCCGCTTTATCGTCGACGGGCTCAGCGGCTTGTTCGGCGCTCTGACCCACGCGGGCGGCAACTTTATTGAAGGCCTGTCACGCACATTGGGCATGGACACATCGATCATCAGCATCGCCGCCCTGATCATCGGCCTGATGTTGCTGTACTCGGCGGTGCGTGCGTTTATGCGCGCCTCGATCATCGCCGGCATTATCTGGCTGATGCTGGGCTTGTGGTTGCTCAGTTGGGTTGTGCATTAATACTTGAAAACACTCACCTTGCTGACGGATTGGCGCGACCGCCCCACCCATCGCCGCGTCTGGGCATTGGCTGCGCCGATGATTTTGTCGAACATCTCGGTGCCGCTGGTGGCCCTGGTGGACAGCATGGTCATCGGCCACCTGCCCCACGCCCATCAACTCGGCGCCGTGGCGGTGGGCGCCAGCCTGTATACCTTCCTGGCCTGGGCCATGGGCTTCCTGCGCATGGGCTCCACCGGGTTTGCCGCGCAAGCCGCCGGGCGCGGGGATGGCGCAGCGCTCAGGCAAATCCTGCTGCAAGGCTTGTTGCTGGCGCTGGGGCTGGCGATGCTGCTGGGCACGGTGGGCATACCGCTGAGCCATCTGGCCCTGGAGTGGATGCAGCCCTCCGCCGAACTGAATCAACTGACCCGCGATTTTTTCCACACCCGCTTGTTCGGCCTGCCCGCCGCGCTGGCCAGCTACGCCTTGGTCGGCTGGTTCCTTGGTACGCAAAATGCGCGTGCACCGCTGGCGATCCTGCTGACCACCAACCTGGTCAACATCGTCTTGAACCTGTGGTTTGTACTCGGCCTGGATTGGGGTGTGGTTGGCTCCGCACGCGCCTCCGTTATCGCCGAATGGACGGGCGCCCTGCTCGGCCTGGCCCTCACGCAAAAAGCCCTGCGCGCGTATCCCGGGCATATCGCCTGGGCAGCATTAAAGCTGTGGCAAAGCTGGCGGCCACTGCTGGCGGTCAACCGCGACATATTTATCCGCAGCCTGGCGCTGCAATCAGTGTTTTTCATGATCACGGTCCAAGGCGCACGGCTAGGTGACGCTACCGTGGCGGCCAATGCGCTGCTGCTCAACGGCTTGCTGTTGACCGCCCACGCCCTCGACGGTTTGGCCCACGCAGTGGAGGCACTGTGCGGGCACGCCATCGGTGCGCATGATCGCCAGGCGCTACGCCGCTCACTGGTGGTTGCCTGCGGTTGGTCATTGATTGCCAGTGTGGGGTTCGCGCTGCTATTCACCTTCGCCGGGCACTTGTTTATCGCCATGCAGACCGATATCCCCAGCGTGCGTGAAACCGCCGACATCTACCTGCCTTACCTGGCTGTACTGCCGTTGATTGCGGTGTGGAGCTACCTGCTGGACGGCCTGTTTATCGGTGCCACCCGCGCGCGGGAAATGCGTAACGGCATGCTGTTGACGGTGGTGATCCTGCTGCCGTTCGCGTGGGTGCTACAGGGCTACGGCAACCATGGGCTGTGGATATGCTTCCTGCTGTTCATGGCCCTGCGCAGTATTACTTTGTGGGTGATTGCGTGGCAACTAATGCGCCGGGATCAGTGGTTCGTCGGCACCCACTCCCGCTGAAAATCACCCAACCAAATTTATAGGGCATGCACTTGCCCCCTTACATTCAAAAACCAACAGCGCAAAAGGCTTACAAAGCCTTACACAACCCCTTGAAACTCTTTACCCCATCCCAACCACTTAAGACTGACCATCCCACTCTCAGTTTTAATTGGAGATTTTATGAACCCTCTACCTCCCATTACCACCCCGCCCGCCGCCCCTACATTGAAGCCTCAACTTGAGGCACCCGTGATAACAGGAGTGAAATCCAAATTACTGTTTTCTGACGACAACACCAACATTGAATTGCATTACGGCTACGACCCAAAGAAAAATGCCTATGATGCCGAGGGCATGATTAAGATCAGCACTAACGACAAATCAGATACGATCAATATTACTGTAGGTGCGGATAACAAACTCACCGCCTACATCAATGGGATGCCTCATGCACTCCCAATCAACGCCAATGATAATCTTAAAATGCTGCTCATTTCGTCGAGTGGAGGCGATAACAGGATCAACATCGACCCTCGCGCCCAAACCATGGTCCAAATAGTGACAGGAAAAGGTAACGACCGGATCACCGCAGGCGGCGGCCACACGTGGATAGACGCTGGCGCTGGCAAAGACTACATCCAATTAGGTAGCGGCACGGGCGTCGCCTATGGTGGTGATGGCGACGATGTACTGGTTGCAGGTGAAGGTCACGCCATCATGTCGGGCGGTAACGGTGATGACAAATTGTACGCCACACAAACCGCCAGTCCCAAAAGGCAAGTCTATCTCAATGGCGATAATGGCAATGATCACCTGTATGCGGGCGCAGGCATAAATGTATTGAATGGGGGGTTGGGCGACGACACGTTGGTTGGCCATCGCCAAACGACTTTTTACACCGGTGCAGGAAAAAACACCGTTAACTCATACAGTGCGCAGGATAAAATCTATGCTCAGGACACTGACGAGATTCACAACACCGGCAATGCTCCCATCGAATACATTAAACATGTCGACAGTGGCAAGCACGCTTTTAAAATTGAAGGAAGCCCTAGATTCATCTCGGCGGTAGAAAATTATTTAGAGCAACTAAGAGGCTCACCCAGCGGACAAAAACTGCTCCAGGCGCTGGACGATATAGCCGTTAAAAACGGAGAGCCGGTTACTATAAAACAATCTGAATATGATGGAAAAAGTTACTACCAGTTCAAACGCCCACAGACCGACGAGGTCCCGGATGCGGAGTACCACAAACAAAACTTTCCGAAATCTGGTTACATCACAAATGGTAAAGCAGGCCCGGCAGCCACCCATGCCGAGATAAGCGTTGATTCCGCTAACTTTGGACTGGATATAAATGAACCTCCGCTGCTGCAACTTTATCACCAAATGGTGCATGCATTTAACGGTGGTCATGGAACGATTCTGCCGGGCAGTCAACCCGTTGTCGGGGCTGATGGTAAGCCCGTAGAGGTGGATGGCGAACCAACAACCGTTTTAGATGCGGAGTATCAAGCCATCGGCATTCCTACCGACGGCACGCTCTACGACTTCGATAACAACCCCATGACGCCGCCCACAGCAACAAACCCAGCACCCTATACAGAGAATGATATGCGCAGGGAGATGGGCGTACCGTTATCAAAAGTCATTTCCTCCCCTGCTGAAAAACAAGTATCCGCCTAAAGCACGCAGCCAGGGATACCACGGTTAGAGTCAATGCCTCGCCGCTTGATGGCTGGGGCATTCGACCTGTTGGTTCTCGCTGGTTACAGCGCCGCTAGCCTGGGTTAAAACAGAGGTCAGCCCTGAAGCTTAAGCGGCCTCGGCACTCGGCCGTAAAGAACGGCCGGTACTCGCGTAAGAAAAACTCACAACTCCGTGTGGAGCCTTTCCAAGGACTACCACCACACAGGATCCACCTGGCGCACTTTCGCTCGCCAGAAGGAAACAGGAGCTTCCGTGAACACAGTGTTTTCCCGCATGCCACTCGGCGCATCCGACGCCCCTGCATGGGCCCCCCAACCTCAAACGCTCAGCCCGTCGACGCCAACGCCTGAAATTGGCCAACAGACACAAACGTTGTTCAACGAAGCCAATCTACTGATCAAACGCGAAGTGGAAACCTGGCAAGACAGCGCCGGCAACTACTACTCAGCCAGCATGACGCACATCGCCACCGGCGATCAGGCAGACCGTGTGAAGATCACACGCCATGACAGTAGCACGTTGATAGCCACCATCAACGGCAAAACCTACCCCTTCCCAATGCCCGAAAGCACAGACCTGCACATGATAAATATTGAGACCCAGGGCGGGAATGACTCGGTGGTCATTGGCCCTGGCGTTAAGGCGCCTGTTCGGATCATGACGGGCGACGGCAATGACCGGGTCAAAACCGGCGGCGGCTATGCACGGGTCAATGGCGGCAGCGGCAACGACTCCATTCGCCTGGGCAGCGGCGGCGGAATCGCCCTGGGTGGTGACGGCGATGATCAGATGCGCGCAGGCGCGGGCAATGCCGTACTGAGCGGTGGCAAAGGCAACGACGTGCTGCATGCAGGCAAGGGTGCCAGGCACCGACTGGTGTATTTGAACGGCGACCAGGGCAATGACCAGCTATATGCAGGTGCAGGCATCAACGTTTTGAATGGAGGCCGCGGCGACGATAAATTGGTGGGCGCCCGTAAGACCACGTTTTACGCCGGATCAGGCCATGACGTGATTCACTCCACGAGCAAAAAGGATCGAATTTACGCCAAAGCGTCCGACGAGATTCATCACAACGGGCCTTCAAACGTCACGTATATGGAGGTCAAGGACGTCGGGAGCAAAGGGCTGAAGCTAGAAGGCACGCCCGAGTTCATCGACGCCGTGCAAGACGTTCTCGACCAGCTTCGGGGCTCGCCTGTCGGCCAGCGGATGCTTGAGCAAATGGACGACTTCGTGGACGACATAAGGTCTCCCGTCACCCTGCGAGAGTCTGCAGACATGAACGTGAGTTACTACTATTTCCGGAACGCCTACAGCGACGAGCTTTCCGCATGGCAGTCTTCACAGTTTCAAAGCAGATCCGAATTGGGCTATATCAAAAATGAAGTTGCCGGCTCAGTCGCCACTCATGCCGAAATAGAACTTCAAACGTTTCACTTCGGCCAACAGCTATCAGCCACACCCCTGCTTGCACTCCAGCACGAGTTGGCCCATGCCTTCAATGGCGCCACAGGCACCTACCAACCTGGAAACCAACAGGCTTTTGGCACAGATGGGAAGCCCATTGAGCGCTACGGTCAGCCGGTTTTCGTCAACAACGTCGAGTACCAGGCGGTCGGCCTTGCCATTGAGGACGGGGAGCTGTTCGATTACGACAACAACCCGCTCACCCGGCCAACCACCTTCAACCCGCCGCCCTTTACCGAGAATGCGCTACGCCAGGAAATGGGCGTTCCCTTACGTAATCGCTACCTATGGGATGAGGCGCCGCACATAATTTAATGAATAGGAGGGGGTTCGACCTGTCAGTTCTCACAGGTTACAACGCTGACGTTCCGGCGTTGAATGGAGATCGCCCCTGAAGCGCCTTCAGCTTCAGGCTGCGATCTCATTTCACCCAAGGAAGAACCCACATGAGCAACAACACCTACTGGATAATCGGCGCGTTGATAGTGGTCGTGTTGATAGCCGTCGCCGTTATTCGCACGTCGAAGAAGAAAAAAGCCAACCCCCCTGCCGAAGTCATCGCCGAACCGCCCGTTCAGGTTCAACCCGTCACTGCGGACACTGGCGAATGGACACTTAAACTGGATGACGCTCCGTCAACACTCCCAACGCAGCCCGACCTCCAGAAAGGCGTGGAGGTTTGGAATCAAACGGTTTTCCACGTCTTCGTGACCCAACAAGGCATAAGAGCGACGCTGCCACCCCAAGGTCGAACACTGATGGACAATGGCGCCAGCCTGACCGTCAGCCCTTCAGCGCAAAACACGCTGCAGTCTGTCGCGCTGGAGGAAACCGGTCCCGAAAGCTCAGCCCTGTACACCCTGGTTGTCCGGTAAAACCAGCCTCACTGGCCTGGCGTGGAGCGGATAAACGCCGTGACCCGATCCAGTACCGGCGCCAGCCAGCGCAACGGCTTGGCCATGGACGCTACTAATGTCGCGTGGCTGGTCCGGGTGAAATAAAACGTCTCGACCGGCACACCCGCTTCACGCAGCTTGTTAGCCAGCCCGCCCGTGTTGCGCGAGGGGTTGACCAACGTGTCGCTCACCGAGGCAATCAACAGGCTCGGTGGTGCGTCATGGCTGACGTGGTTGATGGGCTGGGAATCGGGCGGTGAGTCCGGGAAGAAAAACACGGGGCGCACATCGCGGTTTTCAATTGGCAGGAAGTCATAGGGCCCGGCCAGGCCGATCCAGCCCTTGAGCATCGAAGGTGACAAGTTGACCTCATTCAGCCAGCGCGCATCCAGTGCCAGCATCGAGGCGTTATAGGCACCAGAGCTATGGCCCATCAGGTAGAGCTGCTTGGGGTCGGCGCCATACTCGGCGATGTGCTGATGAGTCCAGGCCACCGCTTGGGCGCCGTCCTGGAGAAATGAGGGGTAACGCACTTGCGGGTAGAGGCGGTAGTCCGCGATGACCACCACAATGCCGCGTGAAGCCAGGGCTTCGCCGACGAAACCGTAGTCATCCTTGGAGCCGCTGTTCCAGCTGCCACCGTAAAAAAACACCACGACAGGGGCGCTGGGCAAGGCGGTGACGGGACGGTAGATATCGAGTGTCTGGCGCGGGTCAGGGCCGTAGGCGATGGATGAGGTTTTGGTGAAGGTGATGGAAGGGGTCAGTGCGTTGAGCACTTTGATCGGCGAGCAGGCCGAGAGGAATGCGGCGACTGCCAGGGTGAATGCTTGCAGCCATTTGCTCGACATCGTTCAGACCTCACGCAGTAGGTACTACCAAACGAACATCCAAAGGTGGGAGCTGGCTTGCCTGCGATGGCGGTGTGTCAGCCCTGAATGTGCAAACTGATACACCGCCATCGCAGGCAAGCCAGCTCCCACACTGGTTCTCAATCACTTTGAGATCCAGTGTGGGAGCAGTGTACTTATGAGGACAGGTACGAAGACCGCGTCAGGCCCAGACGCAACGCATCCAGGAACTGAGTACGCTCGCTGGCACTGATCTTCGCGCTGGCGCACTTGTCACGGTAGTGCGTCATCAACTCCTCCGGCGACAAGTGCACGTAGCGCAGCATGTCTTCGATGGTGTCGTGTGTCTCGATCCCGGCGCTGTACACCGAACCGTCTTCACGCTGGTAGATGTTCACCGAGTCGGTGTCACCGAACAGGTTGTGCATGTCACCGAGAATTTCTTGATAGGCACCCACCAGGAAGATGCCCAGCAAGTAATCTTCGCCTTCGTTCAAACCGTGTACCGGCAAGCTGGTCTCGATGCTCTGCTCGTCGACGTATTGCTTGATCTTGCCGTCGGAGTCGCAGGTCAGGTCTTGCAGCACGGCGCGGCGCAGCGGCTCTTCGTCGAGACGGTGCAGCGGCAGAATTGGCAGCACCTGGCCGATAGCCCAGGTGTCCGGCAGGCTCTGGAACACCGAGAAGTTGCAGATGTACTTGTCGGCCAGCTTGTCGTTGAGCTCGTCCAGCACTTGGCGGTGCGAGCGCTGGCGGGCTTTGAGCGAGTTATGCAGGCGGCGGCACACGGCGAAGTAGCACTGTTCAGCCAGGGCTTTTTCCGCCAGGGTCAGCTTGCCATCGGCGTACTGGGTGGCCACGTCGCTCATGTAGTGAGTGGCGCGCCAGTATGTCTCGGTGACCATCTCGATGTCGGTCGGGCCTAGCAGGTCCACCAGCCATTGCACGGTTTCCGGCAGGCTTTCCTTGTTCTCGATCTGCGGGATTTCGTCGTTGTGCTTTTCAACGTCGGTAACCTGCACCACCAGCATGGCGTGGTGGGCGGTCAGGGAACGGCCGCTTTCGGAGAAGATGTGCGGGTGCGGCAGGCTCTGCGCATCGCAGAATTCCTTGAGCATGCCCACGACTACACCGGCGTAATCATCCATGTCGTAGTTGATCGAGCTGGCGTTACGCGAGTGCGTGCCGTCGTAGTCCACGCCCAGGCCGCCGCCGACGTCGATGTGGTCGACCGGCAGGCCGAGGTTGCGCAGTTCGCCGTAGTAACGAATGGCTTCCTTGAACCCGTGCTGGTAGTCGGCCAGGTTGGCGATCTGCGAACCCATATGAAAGTGCAGCAGGCGGATGCCCTGGTCCAGGCCGGCGGCGCGGAAGCGCTCGACCACCGACAGCAATTGCGCCGCCGACAAACCGAACTTGGACTTCTCGCCACCGGTGTCCGCCCATTTGCTCGACGCCAGCGACGACAAACGCACGCGCAGGCCAACCTGTGGCTTGACCTTGAGGGCCGCGGCTTCTTCGATCACCAGGCCGACTTCGGATTCTTTCTCGATCACGATAAACACATTGTGGCCGAGCTTCTGGCCCATCAGCGCCAGGCGGATGAACTCACGGTCTTTGTAACCGTTGCAGACGATAGTGCCACCCTTCGGCGCCAGGGCCAGCACGGCTAGCAGCTCAGGCTTGGAGCCGGCTTCCAGGCCGATGGACACGTTCTGGGTGGCGATGATGTTCTCGATCACCGCTTCCTGCTGGTTCACCTTGATCGGGTACAGCGCGGTGTACTTGCTCTGGTACTCCAGGCGCTCGATGTTCGAATCGAACGCGCCGGTCAGCTGGCGAACGCGGTCTTGCAGGATGTCGGGGAAACGCACCAGCAGCGGCAAGGACAGGCCGCTTTTGCGCAGCTCGTCGACTTGCTCGTACAGATCAACCGGCGTGCTGTTCGGGCCGTTCGGACGGACTTCAACGCGACCGGCATCATTGATCGCGAAATACCCGGCCCCCCAATGGCGAATCCCATAAACACTGCGGCTGTCCGCAACTGTCCATTGGCTGCCATCGTCTTTGCGTGTGCGTCGTACGGACATCGAAGTCCCCTATATAAAGTCGAAGATCACCACGCCCTTCTTGCAAGGCTGGCGAAGTCTAAAGAATGAAAATGACGATTTGCCTGTAAGGAAGGTAGACCCCACTCGCAGGACAGAGTTTAGACACCGGTCAGGAACAGGCTCTGTGAAAACCATGGAGACGACAGTTCGCGTTCAGCAAACCGGCCATCCGGGTGGGTTTCACAGAGGCTGCTAGCCGCCGGATTTCTTCGCCTTGTAACCCAGCTTGATCAGCTCGGCCAACAGCAACTCGACGTGATCGCCCTGGATCTCGATGACGCCGTCTTTCAACGCACCACCGGTGCCACAGCGCTTTTTCAGCGTGGTAGCCAGTTCCTTCAGGGCCTCTTCGGCCAGGGGCACGCCGGTGATGGTGGTCACCGTCTTGCCGCCACGGCCTTTGCTCTCGCGTCGCACGCGGGCAACGCCGTCGCCTTCAGGGATCAGGGTCTGTTTGCAGGTACACGAATCCACGGGCTGACGACAGTCCGGGCAGTGTCGACCTGCGTCGGTGGAAAATACCAGGCCACCAAGGGCGGCGAAGGATGCGGCTTTTTTGGCCACCGGCAATCCTCTTGGGAGGACAAAGACTGATCGGTATTCGCTAAGGCGACTTACCGACCGCGAAGCCCCACTCAGGCAGGGGCAGCGCTACCGAACCGCCAAGGGTGGTTCGGGTGAAAAGTCGCGCAGTGTAACGGCAAAAAGCCGGCTTGCTAAGAGCCAAATAGCGCCAATTTATGCAACTTTAGCGACGTAAGGCCAGATAGCGCCGCAAGCCCTCTTGAGCATCCGGGCAGTAAGGCTTTTGTTGAGCTTCCTGCAGGACCGTTTCAAGGGGCAGAAACCGTGCTTCCATGACCTCCTCGGGCTGCAAGCGCAATGGGCCATCCCAGACTGCCGAGTAAGATTTGCACCACAACCGGCTGTCATCCTCCTCAAAGTAGAAGTGGTCATGCTCGACCAGTTCCACGCCGCCAACGCCGAGCTCTTCTTCCAGCTCACGGGCCGCAGAAACCGCATAGCTCTCGCCCGCCGCCACCATGCCGCCTGCCGCCGTATCCCAAAAACCGGGATACAGGGCTTTGCTCAAGGTGCGTCGGTGCACACACAGCTCACCGGCGGAGTTGAACAGGAAGATAAAGGTGCACCGGCCGATCAGGCCGCGCTGGCGCAGGTCGGACCTGACAAGGTGGCCGAGCAGGTTGTCCTCCTTGTCCACCCAGCAGATCAGTTCAGCATCAGAGGCCGCACGGTGTGCGGCCTCCTTTTGAGGAGCGTCCATCATTACCCCTGGTTGAGGAGCTGACGCAAATCTATAACTGCAGCGTTTGCCCGGGAAATATAGTTGGCCATGACCAACGAGTGGTTGGCGAGGATGCCAAAGCCACTGCCGTTAAGAATCATAGGGCTCCACACCGGTTCCTGCGAGGCTTCCAGCTCGCGAATGATCTGACGCACGCTGACGGTGGCGTTTTTCTTGGCCAGTACGTCGGCGAAGTCGACTTCAATCGCGCGCAGCAAGTGCGACAAGGCCCACGCCTGGCCACGGGCTTCGTAGAACACGTTGTCGATCTGCATCCATGGGGTTTCCACCACTTCTTCATCGACCTGCGGCACTTCACCCGGCGCCAGGGCTTCGGTTTTCAGTGCGGTGTTGAGTTTCACCCGGCCCACACTGGCCGACAGGCGTTGCGACAACGAACCCAGGCGCGTGGCGACATCGCCCAGCCAGTTGTTCAGGTTGTCGGCGCGAGCATAGAACAGCGCGCCCTTCTGGTTCGGGTCGGACAGGCGTGCTTCGTAGCGGCTCAGGGAATTGATGCCTTCCTGGTATTCCGACTCGCTGGACGGCAGCACCCAGCTCTTGTTATCGAAGTTGAAGCGCGGCTCGGCCTTGGCCAGGTCCGCGTCTTCAGCCGACTGCGACTGCGAACGGGCAAAGTCTTTACGCAGCGCGCGGGTCAGGTCGCGCACCTGCACCAGCACGCCATATTCCCAGCTCGGCATGTTGTCCATCCACAGGCCTGGCGGGAAACGGTCATTGGAAATGTAGCCACCGGGCTTGTTCAGCAAGGTGCCGACCACGGTCTTGAGGGTTTCGACGGTGGTGTAGCCAATCACCATCTGCTTGCCTTCCTTCTCGGCGGCAAGCTGGGCATTTTGCTGGACCGGGAACAGCGCCGGCTCTTCGCTCCAGTACCAACCCAGGCCGCCGGTGACCAACAGGTACAAGGCCAGCACGCTGAGCAGTGCTTTGCTCATCAGCAGGTTGCGAAAGTAGCCGCGTTGGGTCGACTTTGGCTCAGGGGCGGGGCCTTTGGCACTGCCTGCACGGTTTTTCCAGTCCAGCATGGCGATATCCTTTCAATCACTTGAGTTCATGCACGTCAATTGTCCGGGTGCGGTCAAACACTCCGACCACAACCCTACCCCATCGTGCCCATCGGCGCGGGGCTTTTAACCGAAAGTGGCAGGTGGGAGACGTTCGACTATAAAGGATGCACGCTTTTTACGCAGCGCGACCATTGAGTCGATAAATGAATGCCTGAGACTTGTACTTAATTGACGTATGACACTCATGCAACAGAAAAGAGGTGCTAGCATAGAGCCATCAGTCGACCTCAGCATGCACCCTCACTAGTAGTCAGGATATGACCGAGCCAGAAGACCCCAGCCGTGAGCGTCTCAAGCACCATTTTGCCCAGCGGGTAATTCATCAAGCACGTCAAATTCTTGAGATCTGGCAACGCCTGCAACGCAGCGAATGGTCGAACACCGATTTGTCCGAACTCAGCGAAGCCAACCTGCGCCTGCTGCGCTTTGCCGAGCGTTTCGAACAGCCGGAACACGGCCAACTGGCGCGGCACATCGGCGAATCGCTCAAGGCGGTGGACGAAAATCGTGGCCGCCTGAGCAGCCAGGTCATCACCGAACTCAACCGCCTGATGCAGCGCCTGTCCCGCACCGGCCTGCGCCAGGGCGACCAGTTGGAACAAACCTTCCTGCCGCCGATGCGCAAGCCCATCTACGTGATGCTGGCCGATCACGACCGCGCCGAGCGCCTGGCCAAGCAGCTGGAATTCTTTGGCATGAGCGCCCAGTCACTGGACAGCGTGGCAGCGTTTCGTGCGTCCCTGGCCGAGCGGCTGCCGTCGGCGATTGTGATGGATGTGGACTTCTGCGGCGCGGGGCTGGGTCTCAAGCTGGCCGCCGAAGCCCAGGAAGGCCTCGAGCAAAAGCTGCCGCTGTTGTTTTTCAGCCTGCACGAAACCGACACGCCAACGCGCCTGGCCGCCGTGCGTGCCGGTGGCCAGGAGTTCCTCACCGGCACCCTGGAAGCGTCGAGCCTGCTGGAAAAGATCGAAGTGCTGACCTGCGTCGCGCAGTACGAACCTTATAAAGTGCTGATCATCGATGACTCACGGGCCCAGGCGCTGCACACCGAACGCCTGCTCAACAGCGCCGGCATCGTCACGCGCACCTTGATCGAACCGATCCAGGCCATGGCCGAGCTGGCGGATTTCCAGCCGGACCTGATCATCCTCGACATGTATATGCCTGCCTGTACCGGCACCGAACTGGCCAAGGTGATCCGCCACAACGACCGCTACGTCAGTGTGCCGATCATTTACCTGTCGGCCGAAGACGATCTGGATAAACAGCTGGACGCCATGAGTGAAGGCGGCGACGACTTCCTCACCAAGCCGATCAAGCCGCGTCACCTGATCACCACCGTGCGCAACCGCGCCGCCCGTGCCCGTAACCTCAAGGCGCGGATGGTGCGCGACAGCCTGACCGGGCTGTACAACCACACCCATATCCTGCAATTGCTCGAAGACTGCAGCTTCCGCGCCCGCCGCGAGAACAAGCCGCTGAGCTTTGCGATGCTCGACATCGACCACTTCAAACGCGTGAATGACAGCCACGGCCACCCGATGGGCGACCGCGTAATCAAGAGCCTGGCGCTGTTTCTCAAGCAGCGCCTGCGCAAGACCGACTACATCGGGCGCTACGGCGGCGAAGAGTTCGCCATCGTGATGCCCGACACCGACCTGGAATCGGCCTGCAAAGTGCTGGACGAAATCCGTGGGCGCTTTGCCGAAATTCATTACCCGGCCCAGCCGCAGGATTTATGGTGCACCTTCAGCGCCGGGCTGGTGGAGCTGTGCGACGGTTCCGACAGCCTGATGATGGCCGCCCAGGCCGACGAGGCGCTGTACCGCGCCAAGGACGCCGGGCGCAACCGCGTGCAAGCCGCGCGCACATCAAAGCAAAGTGCCATCTTTTCACCGGAATCCACTGAATCCGTCATAACTTTGTAATGAAAACGCAATAACTTCAGGCACTTATCTTTTGCTGTCGGTTGAAACCACGCATGCGCCTGAAGCTGCTGACCAATCTCAATACCCTTCTGCTAGTGGCCGTGTGCCTGGCCCTTGGGGCCACGCTTTGGTGGTCGCAACGCGCACTGGAACGGCCGTATCTGCTGATGGAACGCTACCTGGGCCTGTCGCAGACCTTTCAGAACCAGGCCGCGCGCAACATTGACGACTACCTTGCCAGCGGCGATGCCCTGCGTTTGAGCAGCGCCAGTCAAAGCCTGGAAAACCTGTTGCAGCATCTGAACGAATTGCCGGCAGAGCTTGCGCAAAACCTGCGCCCCAGCCTTGTGGATCTGGACACCTTCAGCAAAACCGAGCTGCTCGCCGCTGGCAAACTGGCGGGCGACCCGCAAGCCCTGTTGCTGCAAGCCGAACGTGAGCTGGGCGCGAACCTGGAGCAACTGAGCCAATACGCCACGGGAGTCAACTCGCCAGACGCCGCTCGCTACCTGCCGCCCTTGCTGGCTGCGTCCCAGCACGTGGGCAAACTGTCCCTGGCCCGCGACAAACTGGTCAGCAGCGGGCGCGCGGAGTTGGCCGATGACGTGGAACGCGAAGTTGCGAGTATCCGCACCCAGGCCGACCTGTTGGCGGCGTTGCCGTTGCTGGGTGTAAAGGCCAGCAGCGAATCCGGCGCCGATGATTTTTCCGCCATGATGGGCCTGGAAAACAGTGCAAAAGCCGAAGTGCAAGATACTGGCGTCGACCTCAAGCGTGAACTCAACAGCCTGTTGACCCGCTACCCTGCCGAACTCCAGCGTACCCGCGAGCAAATCCAGCAGCGCACCGCACTGGCGGCCGCCACCCACCTGAAAATTGCCGCCGTGCAACAGGCCATCTCCGGCCTGGAGCCGGTGGTGCGTGCCCAGCACGCCAGGATCCAGGGTGAAGTGCGCTTGTTACAAGGCCTGATGATCGGCCTGATCCTGCTGATTGCCCTGCTGATCGACACCCTGCAACGGCGCCTGGCGCGGGTGCTGACCAATCTGGCACCAGCCCTGTCGACCTGGGCCGAAGGTGATTTCAGCCAGCCGATTGCCTTGGGCAAGACCAACCGTGAACTGCACGATATTGAAGCCTCGCTGAACCGCTTGCGCGCGTACCTGGTGGACCTGGTGGGCACCATTCGCGGGAATGCCGAAGAAGTCGCCGGTAGCAGCCGCGCCCTGGCCGAGCTGAGCAGCGGCTTGCATGATGGTGCGCAGCGCCAAGCGGGTGATACCGCACAGATCCGCGACTCCCTGGGCGAACTGGAAGCCACCATCCAGCAAGTGGCCGGCGATGCCAGCCAGGCCGCCGGTGCCAGCCGCAGCGCGGGCCTGGCCGTGGAACAAGGCCAACGGGTGATCGGCTTGAGCCTCACCGGGCTGCATGCGCTGGTGGGTGAAGTGCAGCAAAACGCACAGATGATCGAAAAACTTGCGGAAGAATCCGCCACCATCGGCGGCGTGCTCACCGTGATCCGCTCGATTGCCGACCAGACCAACCTGTTGGCCCTCAACGCCGCCATCGAGGCTGCGCGCGCCGGTGAAGCCGGGCGTGGGTTTGCCGTGGTAGCTGACGAAGTGCGCACCCTGGCCCAGCGCACGGCGGGCGCTACCGCTGAAATCCAGGGTTTGATCACCGGCCTGCAAAGCGCCGCCCACCAGTCGGTGCAAGGCATGCGTGCGCAGGTCGAACACGCCGAAGCCACCGCCCAGCAGGCCCAGGCGGCCGACGGCGCGCTGGATGAAATCGTCGGGGCGATCCAGACCATTTCCGACACTGCCGTACGCATTGCCGATGTGACCGCGCAGCAGAGTGGTGCCGTCAGTGAGATTCGTGACAACAGCGAACGGATTCACCAGTTGGGCGAGGATAATCTACTGCGCATCGGCCAAGGGCGCAGCCAGGGTGAGCATCTGCTGGAACTGGGTGGGCAGCTCAACACTGCCGTGCAGGCGTTTCGCGTCTGACAGCCCTATGAAGATCAAAATGTGGATCCCCAGTGATCTCACTGCCGTCTTACCAATGACCGGATTACAGGCCACAGTCACAAATTTTGCGCAATCATCGCTAATCGTGCCGCCTACTGCATAGAACTGGACAGTCACAAAGGCTTTGCGGCATAGTCGCCGGGTTCTGACGCACCCACTTCAATAACAAGGAACAGCCGATGGCGACCTTACTGGTTCTTCACGGACCCAACCTGAACCTGCTCGGCACCCGTGAACCGGGCGTCTACGGGGCGGTGACCCTGGAACAGATCAACCTCGATCTGGAACGCCGGGCGCGTGAAGCCGGCCACCATTTGCTGTACCTGCAAAGCAATGCCGAGTACGAATTGATTGATCGCATCCATGCTGCGCGTGGCGAAGGCGTGGACTTTATCCTGATCAATCCCGCCGCTTTTACGCATACAAGTGTTGCATTACGTGACGCGCTGCTGGCGGTGAGCATCCCATTTATCGAAGTGCATTTGTCGAACGTGCACAAACGCGAAGCTTTCCGCCATCACTCCTACTTCTCCGACGTAGCGGTAGGTGTGATCTGCGGCCTTGGCGCCAGCGGTTACCGACTGGCCCTGGAGGCCGCCCTGGAACAACTTGAACAACCGGCCAAGCGCCCCTGACCGACCCTTGGGAGTTGATGATTCATGGATATCCGTAAAGTTAAGAAACTGATCGAACTGCTGGAAGAATCCGGTATCGACGAGCTGGAAATCAAGGAAGGCGAAGAATCCGTACGGATCAGCCGTCACAGCAAGACCCCGGCTCAACAGTTCTACGCGCCACAGATGCAAGCACCCGCTCCGGCTGCCGCACCTGCCGCCGCTCCGGCTGCTGCCGCTGCACCTGCTGCCCCGGCCGCGCCTGTGCTGAACGGCTTCGTGGTCAAGTCGCCAATGGTCGGTACCTTCTACCGCACCCCGGCACCGACCTCGCCAGCCTTCGTTGAAGTCGGCGCAACCGTGAAAGTGGGCGACACCATCTGCATCGTTGAAGCGATGAAAATGATGAACCACATCACGGCTGAAAAAGCCGGCGTCATCGAATCCATCCTGGTAGAAAACGGTCAGCCGGTTGAGTACGACCAGCCGCTGTTCACCATCGTTTGAACCGCGGAGCGCCTTCGATGTTGAAACCTGCGAAGAAACTGCAAAAAGTCCTGATCGCCAACCGCGGCGAGATCGCGCTGCGTATCCTGCGCGCCTGTAAGGAAGAGGGCATCAAGACCGTCGCTGTTTACTCGACGGCCGATACTGAATTGATGCACGTGAAACTGGCGGACGAAAGCATTTGCATCGGCCCGCCACTGGCCACGAACTCGTACCTGAAAGTCTCGAACATCATCGCCGCCGCTGAAGTGACCGGCGCTGATGGCATCCACCCAGGCTACGGCTTCCTCGCGGAAAACGCCGATTTCGCCGAACAGGTGGAAAAATCCGGCTTCGCCTTCATCGGCCCTAAAGCCGAAACCATCCGCCTGATGGGCGACAAGGTTTCGGCCAAGGACGCGATGATCGCGGCCGGCGTGCCAACCGTTCCAGGCTCCGACGGCCCACTGCCGGAAGACGAGGCAACCGCCCTGCGCATTGGTCGCGAAGTCGGTTACCCGGTGATCATCAAGGCCGCCGGTGGCGGTGGTGGTCGCGGCATGCGTGTGGTGCACAAGGAAGAAGACCTGATCGAAGCCGCCAAGCAGACCCGCTCCGAAGCGGCTGCCTGGTTCGGCAACCCGATGGTCTACCTGGAGAAGTACCTGACCAACCCACGTCACGTGGAAGTGCAGGTTCTGTCCGACGGCCAGGGCCACGCCATCCACCTGGGCGACCGCGATTGCTCGCTGCAACGTCGTCACCAGAAGGTGCTGGAAGAAGCACCGGCACCGGGCCTGGACGAAACCGCGCGCCAGGAAGTACTGGCTCGCTGCGTCAAGGCGTGCATCGACATCAACTACCGTGGCGCCGGTACCTTTGAGTTCCTCTACGAGAACGGCCGTTTCTACTTCATCGAGATGAACACTCGTGTGCAGGTAGAGCATCCGGTTTCGGAGATGGTCACCGGTATCGACATCGTCAAGGAGATGCTGAGCATCGCCGCCGGTAACGTGCTGTCCTTCACCCAGGACGACGTGAAGATCCACGGCCACTCCCTGGAGTGCCGGATCAACGCCGAAGACCCGAAAACCTTTATCCCAAGCCCTGGCCTGGTCAAGCATTTCCACGCGCCGGGCGGCAACGGCGTGCGTGTGGATTCGCACCTGTACAGCGGCTACAAGGTTCCGTCCAACTACGACTCGCTGATCGGCAAGCTGATCACCTGGGGCGCCACCCGCGACGAGGCCATGGCCCGTATGCGCAATGCCCTGGACGAGATCGTGGTAGACGGCATCAAGACCAACATCCCGCTGCATCGGGACTTGGTACGCGATGAAGGCTTCTGCGAAGGTGGTGTGAACATTCACTACCTGGAACACAAGCTGGCCAACCAGTAAGTGCTCCACCCAACAAAGCCGCCTTCGGGCGGTTTTGTTGTTTGTGGCACACCGTTTTTTTCTGAATAGACACATTGCCCCTGTGGGAGCGGGCTTGCTCGCGAAAGCGGTAGGTCAGCTGGAACATAAGGCGACTGACCCTACGCCTTCGCGAGCAAGCCCGCTCCCACATTTGGTCGGTGTGCAGTTAGTACAGTCGTCTTCTGGCCTGCGCTCGCGTAAACTTGCGCGCTTTCGCGACCTCGCCGTCGCACACTCATTTTTTCAAAGGTGCCCGCCATGCCTTGGCTGCAAGTCCGTCTCGCCATCAGCCCAGAACAAGCCGAAACCTACGAAGACGCTTTCCTCGAAGTCGGCGCCGTTTCGGTGACCTTCATGGACGCCGAAGACCAGCCGATCTTCGAACCGGAACTCAACACCACGCCGCTGTGGTCCCACACCCACCTGCTGGCCCTGTTCGAAGACGGCACCGATGCCGCCGCCGTGCTGGCCCATATGCAATTGCTCACCGGCAGCCCGCTGCCGGAGCATCACAGCGAAGTGATCGAAGACCAGGACTGGGAGCGCAGCTGGATGGACAACTTCCAGCCGATGCGTTTCGGCCAGCGCCTGTGGATCGTGCCAAGCTGGCACGCCGCGCCTGAACCGAATGCCGTCAACCTGCTGCTGGACCCGGGCCTGGCGTTCGGCACCGGCACCCACCCCACCACCGCACTGTGCCTGGAATGGCTGGACGGCCAGGACCTGAGCGACTGCAACGTGCTGGATTTCGGCTGCGGCTCGGGGATCCTGGCGATTGCTGCGCTGTTGCTGGGCGCCAAGCAAGCGGTCGGCACCGATATCGACGTGCAAGCCCTGGAAGCCTCCCGCGATAACGCCGGGCGCAATAACATTGCTGAAGGCAAATTCCCACTGTACTTGCCGGAAGATTTGCCCCAGGTGCAGGCCGATGTGCTGGTGGCCAATATCCTTGCCGGGCCGCTGGTGTCGCTGGCGCCGCAATTGTCGAGCCTGGTCAAGCCGGGCGGGCGCCTGGCGCTGTCGGGTATCCTCGCCGAGCAAGGCGAAGACGTGGCCGCTGCCTACGCCAAGGATTTCGAACTGGACCCGATCGCCAACCGTGATGGCTGGGTACGCATCAGTGGTCGTCGGCGCTAGAATGAGCGCTTGCCTGAATCGGATGGCCGCATGACCGACAGTTTCGTCACCCAGTGCCCACATTGCCAAGCCCGCTTTCGCGTCAACCACGCACAATTGAGTGTGGCCCGTGGCGTGGTGCGCTGCGGCTCGTGCCTGCAAGTGTTCAACGCCGCTCGCCAGTTGCTGGAGCAGCGCGGCCAGGTGCCTGCGCCTGAGCAGCCGGCCGTTGCCGAGAAAGCCGCCGAGCCGTCCGCCGAGGCCCCACGGGCCATCAGCCAGAAGCAGTGGAACGCCGAAGAGCTGGACCTGGACAACCTGGACCTGGATGAAGAACTGGCCAAGCTGGAACGTCGCCAGGCACCCGCCGACCGGCGCCAGCCTGAAGAGGCCCTGAGTGCCACGCGTGGCACCGCCAAGGCCGAAGAAGAACAGTGGGCCGCCAGCCTGTTCAGTGAACCGCCCGAGGAACGCACACCAGCGCCCGAGGACGAGCCGGAACCGGCCACTGCGACACGTCAGCGCACCGAACCCTCCATGTCATTTCGCCTTGACGACATCGACGATGAACCGCCATTGCGCTCGGCGCCTCACGTTGAAGATGACGATATCGACCCGCCGTTCACACCCTTGACCCAGGCCCTGGACGCACCGGAACCCGAAGATCGCCCGCAACCGCGGCGCAAGCGCGCGCGCGCCGAGGCCAGCGTTCACGACGATCTGCTCCAGGATCTGGAAGACGATCCGTTGCACCTTTACGCCCAAAAGCGCCCGTCCGGCTGGGGCCGTCGCCTGGTCTGGATCCTGTTGGTGCTGATTGCCGCCGCAGGCCTTGCCGGCCAGTACATCGCGTATCAATTCGACGACCTGGCCCGCCAGGATGCCTACCGCCCATGGTTCCAGCAGCTATGCCCGTCATTGGGCTGCACGGTGCCATCGCGGGTCGATATCGCCCATATCAAGAGCAGCAACCTGGTGGTACGCAGCAACCCGGAGTTTGCCGGGGCGCTGGTGGTGGATGCGATCATCTATAACCGGGCAACGTTTTCCCAGCCCTTCCCGCTGCTGGAACTGCGGTTTGCCGACATGAACGGCAGTCTGATCGCCAGTCGTCGCTTCAAACCCGGCGAATACCTGAGTGGTGAATTGGCCGGCGTCAGCGAAATGCCTTCGCAGACACCTATCCACATTTCCCTGGATATCCTTGATCCAGGCAACAAAGCCGTGAATTACAGCCTGAGTTTTCACTCGCCCGAGTGAACCGGCGCAGGTTCTGAGGTTTGACGGCAAATTATTGACTTTGCCGTGCGTAACCAAACCGGCGGCGATAAAGAAATAACTGTTCAGATTTTATCCAATTCAGCCTTTATCCAGTCATCGAGAGCGGGTATCATGCCAACCCTTTTTCGAACTCTAATGATCCGGCCCCACAACAGGGAAGTCCTATGTCGGCGGTACGCATCGGCCCATACACATTGCAAAACGGCTTGATCCTCGCCCCGATGGCGGGCGTCACCGACCAGCCCTTTCGTCAGCTGTGCAAGCGTTTGGGCGCGGGTCTAGTAGTCTCTGAAATGGTCACCAGCGACATGAGCTTGTGGAACACCCGCAAATCGCGGATGCGCATGATCCACGAAGGTGATCCCGAGCCCCGCTCGGTGCAGATCGCCGGGGGTGATGCGCAAATGCTGGCGGATGCGGCCCGAGCCAATGTGGAGTTGGGCGCACAGATCATCGACATCAACATGGGCTGCCCGGCCAAGAAGGTCTGCAACAAGGCCGCCGGTTCCGCATTGTTGAAAGATGAGCAGTTGGTAGCCGAGATCCTTCAGGCCGTTGTCGCCGCAGTGGATGTGCCGGTCACCCTGAAGATTCGTACCGGCTGGGACCGGGACAATAAAAATGGCCTGACCGTGGCGAAGATCGCTGAACAGGCCGGGATTACAGCGCTGGCGGTGCATGGCCGCACCCGCGCCGACCTTTACACCGGTGAAGCCGAGTACGACACCATTGCCGCGATCAAGCAGGCGGTGTCGATGCCGGTCTTTGCCAATGGCGATATCGACTCAGCCGAGAAAGCCCGGCGCGTGCTGCACGCAACCGGTGCCGATGGCTTGTTGATTGGCCGGGCTGCCCAGGGGCGGCCATGGATTTTTCGTGAGATCGAGCATTTTCTGCGTACCGGCGAAGTCTTGCCGGCACCGGAGTTGATCGAGGTGGAACGTATTCTGCTAGAGCATCTGGCCGCCCTGCACGCCTTCTATGGAGACGTGATGGGAGTACGCATTGCTCGCAAGCATGTCGGCTGGTATCTCGCAACCTTGCCGGGCGCCAGGGAGTTTCGCGCCCACTTCAATCGTTTGGATGATACGGAAGCACAGTGCGCCAACGTTCGTGAGTTCTTCTGCGAGCGTTACAAGAGCCTGGGGACAGGGGACGGAGAGGGGGTGGCCGCATGACGATGATGACCGAGACTTTAGTGAGTGGAACAGCACCCGTGAGCGACAACGTCAATTTGAAACAGCACCTCAACACGCCGAGCGAAGAAGGTCAGACCCTTCGTGGGAGTGTCGAGAAGGCGCTGCACAATTATTTCGCCCACCTTGAGGGCGCTTCCGTCACGGACGTGTACAACCTGGTGCTCTCCGAAGTCGAGGCGCCGCTGCTCGAAAGCGTGATGAACTACGTCAAGGGCAACCAGACCAAAGCCAGTGAGCTGCTGGGCCTCAACCGTGGCACCTTGCGCAAAAAGCTCAAACAATACGATTTGCTGTAAGCATTCAATCAAACCAGAAAGGCGCCCGCGTAAAAACGGTCGCCTTTTTTGCTGACTCCTTTGCTTTTGATGGAAATTGAAATGACCGACCAGACCACCCGCCTGCCGATCCGCCGCGCCTTGATCAGTGTCTCCGACAAGACCGGGATCCTCGAATTTGCCCGGGAGCTGGAAGCCCTGGGCGTGGAAATCCTCTCCACAGGCGGGACCTTCAAACTACTGCAGGACAACGGCGTGGCCGCAGTAGAAGTCGCGGACTACACCGGTTTCGCAGAAATGATGGACGGTCGGGTCAAGACCCTGCACCCGAAAATCCACGGTGGGATCCTCGGTCGTCGCGGTATCGACGACGCCATCATGAGCGAACACGGCATCAAGCCGATCGACCTGGTGGCCGTTAACCTTTACCCGTTCGAAGCCACCATCAACAAGCCAGGCTGCGACCTGCCGACCGCCATCGAGAACATCGATATCGGCGGCCCGACCATGGTTCGCTCGGCTGCCAAGAACCACAAAGACGTGGCCATCGTGGTTAACGCCAGCGACTACGCCAACGTACTGGAAAGCCTGAAAGCCGGCGGCCTGACCTACGCCCAGCGTTTCGACCTGATGCTCAAGGCGTTCGAACACACTGCTGCCTACGACGGCATGATCGCCAACTACATGGGCACCGTGAACCAGGCCGCCGAGACCCTGAGCACCGAAGACCGCAGCCAGTTCCCGCGCACCTTCAACAGCCAGTTCATCAAGGCCCAGGAAATGCGCTACGGCGAGAACCCGCACCAGAGCGCGGCGTTCTACGTTGAGGCCAAGCCTGCCGAAGTCGGCATCGCCACCGCGACCCAGCTGCAAGGCAAAGAGCTGTCCTACAACAACGTGGCCGACACCGACGCTGCGCTGGAATGTGTGAAGAGCTTCGTCAAGCCAGCCTGTGTGATCGTCAAGCACGCCAACCCGTGCGGCGTGGCCGTGAGCCCGGACGCTGAAGGCGGCATTCGCCAGGCCTACGAACTGGCCTACGCCACCGACACTGAATCCGCGTTTGGCGGCATCATTGCCTTCAACCGCGAGCTGGACGCCGAGACCGCCAAGGCGATCGTTGAGCGCCAGTTCGTTGAAGTGATCATTGCCCCTTCCGTGAGTGAAGAAGCGCGCGCCATCGTCGCCGCCAAAGCCAACGTGCGCCTGCTGGCCTGCGGCGAGTGGTCGGCTGACCGCGCCGCTGCCTGGGACTACAAGCGTGTCAACGGTGGCTTGCTGGTGCAGAGCCGCGACATCGGCATGATCGGCAGCGAAGACCTCAAAGTCGTGACCAAACGCGCGCCGACCGAGCAAGAGATCAACGACCTGATCTTCGCCTGGAAAGTGGCCAAGTACGTTAAATCCAACGCCATTGTCTACGCCAAGAACCGCCAGACCATCGGTGTCGGCGCCGGCCAGATGAGCCGCGTGAACTCGGCGCGTATCGCCGCGATCAAGGCCGAACACGCAGGCTTGCAGGTCGTGGGTTCGGTGATGGCTTCCGACGCGTTCTTCCCGTTCCGTGATGGCCTGGACAATGCCGCGAAAGCCGGTGTGACCGCCGTGATCCAACCGGGTGGTTCGATGCGTGATGCTGAAGTGATCGCCGCCGCTGATGAAGCTGGCATCGCGATGGTCTTCACCGGTATGCGCCACTTCCGCCACTGATTCAACTCGATCGAAATGTGAGAGCGGGCTTGCTCGCGAATACGGTGTATCAGCTACATATCCTGCGACTGACACACCGCTTTCGCGAGCAAGCCCGCTCCCACATTTAAAAGCGCTCCAGCGGCGCCTTACAGAATTTGAGGGTTTTGAAATGAATGTTTTGATCATTGGCAGCGGTGGCCGTGAACACGCCCTGGCCTGGAAAGTTGCCCAGGACCCA
Source organism: Pseudomonas sp. KBS0710 (assembly GCF_005938045.2). Classification (GTDB taxonomy): domain Bacteria; phylum Pseudomonadota; class Gammaproteobacteria; order Pseudomonadales; family Pseudomonadaceae; genus Aquipseudomonas. The sequence goes on from NZ_VCCF02000001.1 coordinate 5,133,430, forward strand.
CGTGTCCAGAAGGTTTTCGTCGCACCCGGCAACGCCGGCACCGCCATTGAAGCCAAGTGCGAAAACGTCGCTATCGACGTGCTGGCCCTTGAGCAGTTGGCCGACTTCGCGCAAAAGAATGTTTCCCTGACCATCGTCGGCCCGGAAGTACCGCTGGTTGCCGGCGTGGTGGACCTGTTCCGCAGCCGTGGCCTGGACTGCTTCGGCCCAACCGCCGGTGCCGCGCAGCTGGAAGGTTCCAAAGCCTTCACCAAGGATTTCCTGGCTCGCCACAAGATCCCGACGGCCGACTACCAGAACTTCACTGAGATCGAGCCGGCCTTGGCTTACCTGCGTGAAAAAGGCGCACCGATCGTGATCAAGGCCGATGGCCTGGCCGCCGGTAAAGGCGTTATCGTCGCCATGACCTTGCAGGAAGCCGAAGACGCCGTACGCGACATGCTCGCTGGTAACGCCTTTGGTGATGCAGGCTCGCGTGTAGTGATCGAGGAGTTCCTCGATGGCGAAGAAGCCAGCTTTATCGTGATGGTCGATGGCAAGAACGTGCTGCCGATGGCCACCAGCCAAGACCACAAACGGGTTGGCGATGGCGACAGCGGCCCAAACACCGGCGGCATGGGTGCCTACTCCCCTGCCCCGGTCGTCACCGCCGACGTGCACAAACGCGTGATGGACCTGGTGATCTGGCCAACCGTGCGCGGCATGGCCGACGAAGGCAATGTATACACCGGTTTCCTCTACGCAGGCCTGATGATCGACAAAGCCGGCAACCCGAAAGTCATCGAGTTCAACTGCCGCTTCGGCGACCCGGAAACCCAACCGGTGATGCTGCGTCTGCAATCGAGCCTGGTGCTGCTGGTGGAAGCCGCATTGGCCCAGGCCCTGGACAAGGTTGAAGCGCAGTGGGACCCGCGTCCAAGCGTTGGCATCGTGCTGGCGGCCGGTGGTTACCCTGCCGACTACGCCAAGGGCGATGTGATTGAAGGTCTGGATGCGGCTGCTACGCTGGAAGGCAAGGTGTTCCATGCGGGCACCGCGCTCAAGGACGGCAAAGTTGTAACCGCAGGTGGCCGTGTATTGTGCGCCACTGCAATGGGTGCCAGTGTCGACGCCGCGCAACAGCAGGCGTACAAACTGGCGGCAAAAATCGACTGGAAAGGCTGCTTCTACCGCACGGACATCGGCTATCGCGCCATTGCCCGTGAACGCGGCGAGAGCAACTGAACAGCACGCTTGCGTAGCTATCCGTTCGGTTAGGTAAGGGCCTCTGGCCCTTGCCGTACCCATGTCGCCCCGCGCATAGTTAACCCGTGCATCAACCTACGAAGGGATTTCGCCGTGCGCTGGCTCAGGATCGCCATAGGTTTTACAGTCAGCTTGCTGACCCTGCTCTGCTTGTTCCCGGCCCAGGCCGCCGCGCAAGGCAGTGGTTGGGCAGTATTGCTTGATGAACAGGCCGACCTGCAACTGAGCGACATCCGCTCCGCCCGCTACACCAATCAATTCAGCCCCATCGAACTCGACCGGATTACCGCTGCGGAGCCGGACGGTGCGTTGTGGGTACGCTTCAAGCTGCAACCCGGCAAGCACGAACAAGTGCTGCGCGTATTCGCCCCGGACCTCTCACACCTGAACCTGTATGTGCTCGACGGCGACATGCTGGTAGAACAGCAAAGCACCGGCACGCGCCAGCCCCAGGCGGAACGCCCGCTGCCCAGCAGCGATTTCATGCTGCCGATGCCCCAGAGCCAGAAGCCCCTTGAAGTGTACCTGCGCCTGGTTTCGGAACACGAACTGCGCCCCTACATCACCCTGGAACCGGCCGTGCTCGCCGCCGCCGACCAGACCCAGACGCTGATCTACGGCCTGCTGTTCGGCTGCCTGCTGATGCTGATCCTGCACAACCTCACACGCTTCGCCTACCACCGCTCGCGCAGCAGCCTGTGGCTGGCGGCCTGCGAAGTACTGTTGATGCTGAGCCTGGCGCTGCTCCTCAATCTGGTGGGGCCGTGGCTGCCGAACTGGCACGCAGTGCAGACCCCGGGCGCCTACCTCGCGCTGCTGCTGACTGCGCCGTGCGGGCTGATGTTTGCCTATCGCTTCTTCATGCCCCTGGGCCCACACCCGCTGAACAAGCTGTTGATGGCCGACATCCTGCTGATCGTGTTGTGTGGCCTGCTGCTGTTGTTCGTCAACACCCTGCCGCTGAACATCATCACCTACGCGCTGGTCGCCCTGGCGGGCTTGAGCATGTTGTTTGTCTCGGCCTACCACTGGCAGAAAGGCTACCGGCCGGCGCGCTTGTTTGTGGTGGCGATGGTGGTGTTCAACATCGGCACCTTGATCATCCTCCCCGCCCTGCTCGGCCTGACGCTGGTGGCGCCGCAAGGTTTGATCGTAACCCTGCTGAGCTTTATTTGCCTGAGCGGCCTGCTGATGAGCCTGGCCCTGGGCGAACGCCAGCGCGCCATTGTCGAAGCACGCTTCAGCCTCAGCCGCGACCTGGCGGCCAGCAACGCCGAAATCGCCGCCAAGGCCGAATTCCTGGCCAAGATCAGCCACGAAATCCGCACCCCTATGAACGGTGTGCTGGGCATGACCGAGTTGCTGTTGGGCACGCCGTTGTCGGTGAAACAGCGTGACTATGTGCAGACCATCCACAGCGCCGGCAATGAACTGCTGACGCTGATCAACGAGATCCTCGACATCTCCAAGCTCGAGTCCGGGCAGATCGAACTGGACGACGTGCAATTTGACCTCAACGCGCTGATCGATGATTGCTTGAGTATCTTCCGCGCCAAGGCCGAGCAGCAGAACGTCGAGCTGATCAGCTTTATCCAGCCCCAGGTACCGCGCGTCATCAGCGGCGACCCCACGCGCCTGCGCCAGGCGCTGTTGAGCCTGCTGGAAAACGCCCTGCAAAAAACCGATGAAGGCGAAGTGCTGATTGTGGTCGCCCTCGACGAACGCAGCACCAAGCCGCGCCTGCGCATCGCCGTGCAAGACAGCGGCCTGCCGATGGACGCCGCCGAACGTGACGCATTGCTGCACAGCGAACTGCACAGCAAGAACTTCCTCTCGGCCACGCGCCTGAGCGGCCACCTGGGCCTGGTCATCGCCCGCCAGTTGATCCTGTTGATGAACGGCGAGTTCGGCATCAAGAGCGGCAGCCACCAGGGCAGCACCCTGTGGCTGACCCTGCCACTGGACCCGGAGCGCCTGGAGCACCCGACGTCCGACCTCGACGGGCCGCTCAAGGGTGCGCGGGTGTTGGTGGTCGATGACAACGACACCTGCCGCAAAGTGCTGGTGCAGCAATGCACCGCCTGGGGCTTGAACGTCAGCGCCGTGCCGTCCGGCAAAGAGGCCCTGGCGCTGCTGCGCACCAAAGCGCACCTGCGCGACTACTTTGACGTGGTGCTGCTGGACCAGAACATGCCCGGCATGACCGGCATGCAACTGGCGGCGAAGATCAAGGAAGACCCGAGTCTTAACCACGACATCCTGCTGATCATGCTCACCGGCATCAGCAATGCGCCGAGCAAGATCATCGCGCGCAACTGCGGGATCAAGCGCATCCTCGCCAAACCGGTGGCCGGCTACACGCTCAAGACCACCCTGGCCGACGAACTGACCCAGCGCAGCAAAGGCGCAATTGCACCGCGCCCTATGCTCAACGCGCCGGCCGCGGTGACCGTGCCGAGTGATTTCAAGATCCTGGTGGCCGAAGACAACAGCATCTCCACCAAAGTGATTCGCGGCATGCTCGGCAAGCTCAACCTCAACCCGGACACCGCCAGCAACGGCGAAGAAGCGCTGGAGGCAATGAAAGCCCAGCGTTACGACCTGGTGTTGATGGACTGCGAAATGCCGATCCTCGATGGCTTCTCTGCCACCCAGCAATTGCGCGCGTGGGAAGTCAGCCATCAGCGTATTCGCACACCCGTGGTTGCGCTCACGGCGCATATCCTCACGGAACATAAAGAGCGCGCACGCCAGGCCGGCATGGATGGGCATATGGCCAAGCCGGTGGAATTGTCGCAGTTGCGTGAGCTGGTGGAGTTTTGGGTGGCGCAGCGTCAGCAACGCCCGGAACACGCGCCGTCCTGACCTGAAATACCATCCCAATGTGGGAGCGGGCTTGCTCGCGAATGCAGTGTGTCAGTCAATGCATCTTTAACTGATCCACCGCATTCGCGAGCAAGCCCGCTCCCACATTTGATCTGCGTCGCCTGATAGACTCTCCCCACCTCCACCGCCCGCGAGCCGCGCCCATGCTCCACGTGTTATTCAGCGTCTACCTGAAAATGCTGGTGCTCTACAGCCCGTTCTTCGTGCTGTCCTGCTTTATCAGCCTGACCCGTGGTTACTCCAGCAAAGAGCGGCGGCGCCTGGCCTGGAAAGTCGCGTTGGCCACGCTGGTGTCGAGCGTGTTGCTCTACCTGTTCGGCCGGGTGATTTTCAGCGTGTTCGGCATCACCGTGGATGCTTTCCGTATCGGCGCCGGCAGCGTGCTGTTTATCTCGGCCCTGGGCATGGCCCAGGGCAAGTCAGCGGTGCAGACCGACAATGTGCAGCAGGACGTCACCATCGTACCGCTGACCATCCCGCTCACGGTCGGCCCCGGCACCATCGGTGCGCTGCTGGTGATGGGCGTCAGCCAGCCGCACTGGGATGACAAGTTCATGGCTATCGTCAGCATTGCCCTGGCCAGCCTCACGGTCGGTGTGGTGCTGTATTTGTCCAACCGTATCGAACGCATACTGGGTGACCAGGGCTTGCAGATTGTCAGTCGGTTGATGGGTTTGTTCGTGTGTGCGTTGGCCGCGCAGATCATCTTTACCGGTGTGCGCGGTTATCTGGTGCCTTAAATCCGGTATTTCGCGATCGCCAGTTGCACCTTGTCACCGGCACTCTCGCGCATCAGTTGAAGGGTTTTTTCGTTGACCATCGAGGTATTGAGCACCAGGCAAGTCTGGCCGCTGAAAGCCTCGACCGAAGAGCTGTCCCACTCCAGAAATGGCAGGCCCAACTGTTTGCTCACACCGTGGGTGCTGTAAGTCGCCAGCACCATCATCAGCTCTCCCGCCGTTTCAGCGCAGGACGCCAAGCCAAAATCGCCGCCCTGGTGCACCGTGCTATTGCGTTTGAACAACTCAAACAACGCAGGTTGATGCTTCAAGGCCTCCAGCGCATCGGCGGCCAGTTTCGGCAATGCCGACAGCAACGGCCCGGCCAGTGAAGTGGCTGCCAGCGCCGCGATGATACTCAGTGCCGCCACCTGCACCGTCAGCCCCTTGTCGGAGCTTGAGACCCGCTCAAAGCGGCTGCGCACCGGCAACCAGCCCAGGCTGACCATCACCTTGATAAACTCGTCGTACCACGCCTCGCTCCCTCGTTTCACCTTCAGCACATCACTCACATAACTGCTGGCCAACAGGTAGCTTTTACGAATGTATTCACGGTTCAACGCCGACATGCCCTCGATAAACGAGATCACGCCGTTGTTGACGACGGCTGCATTGCTATCATCTTCCGCGTCCAGCGGCGCCGAGTGCTTGGCGCCCGGTGCCCCTGGCAGCTTGTAGGCGGCAATCAACTTGCGCCTTTTAGCACTGATGATCCTTTTGTGATGTCGCTCCATTTTCAGTTCTCCACAAGCACCCCACATGGGGCTTGTCTTCACACTAGTCCAGCGGCCAGCGCGCTTTCCAGGCCACAAACATCGCTTGGCGCACCCGTCGAAAAAACGCCACCCAGCAATATCAAGGCGTACCGGTAGACCTTCGCTCTTTCATCGACAAAAAAAGAAAAAGCCCCGAGTAACAAGAGGTTTTCACCCAGTGTTACTCGGAGCCTTCTTACTTGCCGCAGGCTGTTTTCAGGAAGCGGGTTTCTCGCCATACCAGCGCGGCGTGTACACCCATTCGCCGCCACCGGCGCGGGGGAATACGCAGGTGGTGGACGAACCGATCAGCACCATGGTGCGCATATCCACTTGCTCAGGCGTCAACTGCCCCAGCGTGGTGACGCGTAAAGTCTGGCCTGGGCGGCCAATGTCGCGGCCCAGCACCACCGGTGTTTCGGGAGTGCGGTGCAACGCGACGATTTCCAGGGCGCGCCCCAATTGCCAGGGCCGCGAACGCGAGATCGGGTTGTAGAACGCCAGCGCCAGGTCGGCCTGGGACGCAAGGTCCAGGCGTTTTTCGATGATCGACCAGGGCTTGAGGTTGTCCGACAGCGACATCACGCAGAAGTCATGCCCCAGCGGCGCACCCGCCTGGGCAGCAGTGGCCAGCGAGGCCGAAACGCCCGGCAGGATTTCCAGTTCGACCTGATGCCAGGCCGGGTCGCTGGATGCGTGCAACGCCTCGAGCACCGCCGCCGCCATGGCAAATACGCCTGGGTCGCCGGACGACACCACCACCACCGAACGCCCTTGAGCGGCCAACTCGAAGGCGTGGCGAGCGCGCTGCATTTCTTCGCGGTTGTCGGTGCAGTGTTGCACTTGATCGTCGCGGAACGGCCCGGCCATGCGCACATAGGTTTCGTAACCCAGCACATCGGTGCAACGCGCCAGCTCAGCCTTCACCGCCGGCACCATCAACTCGGCCGCGCCAGGGCCAAGGCCGATCACGGCCAGGCGGCCACGGGCACGGCCGACGTGCGACAAGTCCAGCGGTTGCTCTGCCACTGTGATCACGATGTCCGCGTCTTGCGCCACTTGCGCAAAACGCAACGGCACACCTAATTCCAACGCGGCTTGCTGCAACGAGGCGTCGGCCATCTGCGTGTCGCTGGCCAGCAGGCACGCCAGCGATTGCACGGCGATGCCTGCATCGTGCAACGCCGCTCGCACGCGCGTAGCTAAATCCACGCCCGGCTTACAGGTGACACACACCGTCTTCGGATAAATCAGCAACTCATTGGCAGCGGGCACGCGCTCGGCACTGCCCACGTGAATCGCCAAACGTGCGTGCTGATCCTGCGGCAGATTCGCCTGGTCCAGCCACGGCGCCACGCCTTCGATGCGCACGCTTTCGCCAGCCAGCAGGTCCGATACAAACCGTTTGCCCAGCTCCAGGTCGGCCAACGCATAACCCGCAGGCGGGTTGAGCAGGCAAGTGCCAAAACGCAGCTCGCCGCTGGTGGTGATCGCCGCAGCGACGCCCAGTGCCGCGCCAATCTCTCGCGCCATCAGGTTCACACCGCCCAAGCCGCCGAGCAACGGCACCACGGCGCTGCCATCTTCAGCCACGGCGAGCACAGCCGGCTCTTCGCCTTTTTCCAGCAGCAGCGGCGCCAGCGTGCGGATCACGATACCGGCAGCACACAGGGCAATCAGGGGCGTGCCTTGCTGGTAAAGCTGACGCAGGGTCGCGCCGAATTCGCTGTAAGCCTGGTCCGCCCCTTCAACCCGCCCGGCCAAGCCGTGGATCAGTGCGCCGGGATACACCTGCGCGATCTTGCGCGCCGTCGCCAGGCTGGCCTGGCCGAGAATGACAATCGCCGGGCGCATCAACCTTGCCACCTTTCACCCGGCACGATGATCAGCGAGAAGTACGGCGAAGACGCCGGGTCGACTTGATCCAGCGGCACTATTTTCTGATTAGCCATGGTCGCACGCTCAACATAGAGCGCACGTTCGGCCAAGCCGAGCTCTTGCAACACCTGGCGCACCTTGGGGAAATTACGCCCCAACTTCATGATCACCGCCGCATCGGCGTCCGCCAGCCGGCGCTTGAGGTCGTCGTGGGGCAGCACGCCGGAGAGCACCGATAAACTCTGATTGCGATACACCAACGGCGCGCCGAGCACCGAGGCGCCACCGAGCATTGAGCAGACGCCGGGGATCACCTGGGCTTCATAACGCTCGGCCAAACGGTCGTGCAGGTACATGTAGGAGCCGTAGAAGAACGGATCGCCCTCGCAGATCACCGCCACATCGCGGCCAGCGTCCAGGTGCGCGGCTACATCGAGGCTGGCGTTGTCGTAGAAGTCGCTGATGATCTGCTCGTAAGACATCGGTGCCGGCAGCACTTCGGTGGTCACCGGGTACACCAGCGGCATCAAGGTCTGCTGTGCCACCAAGTGGTCTTCGATAATGCCGAAAGCATTGCCTTTCTTGCCCTTGGCCACGAAATACGCCACCACCGGCGACTCGCGCAGCAGGCGCAGCGCCTTGAGGGTGATCAGTTCGGGGTCACCGGGGCCAACGCCCAGGCCAATCAAACGTCCGCGTGCCGGCATTATTCGACCTCCGTGGCCAAGGCGTTAACGGCGGCGGCAGCCATCGCACTGCCGCCCAGGCGGCCTTGCATGATCACAAACGGCACGCCACGGCTGTCGGCCGCCAGCATCGCCTTGGATTCAGCGGCGCCGACAAAGCCCACCGGGAAGCCGAGGATCAACGCCGGTTTCGGCGCGCCGGCGTCGAGCATTTCCAGCAGGTAGAACAGCGCCGTCGGCGCGTTGCCGATCACCACCACGCTGCCTTCCAGGTGCGGGCGCCACAGTTCCAGCGCGGCAGCTGAACGGGTGTTGCCCAGCTCCCGCGCCAGTTCCGGCACGCTGTCGTCGCGCAAGGTGCAGATCACCGGGTTATTGGCCGGCAGGCGCGCGCGGGTCACGCCTTCAGAGACCATGCGCGCGTCGCACAAAATCGGCGCGCCAGCGGCCAACGCATCGCGCCCGGCCTTGCCTGCGCCTTCGGAGAACTGCAGGCCGTCGATGGCGTCGACCATGCCGCAGGCATGAATCACCCGCACCGCGAGTTTTTCCAGGTCGGCAGGAATGCGCTCCAACTTGGCTTCCGCGCGAATAATGGCGAAGGAGTTGCGATAGATCTCCTGACCGTCGCGGATGTAATCAATCATCGGTGTTGCTCCGTGTGCGGCCGCGTAACAGGGCGCCCGCCGCTTCAATGGAAAGAGTGCGTGCGTGCAGCCGACCGAAACCGGGTTGGGCTGCCTCGCGAAAATAGACGTCGTAGTGGCCGGGGCTTACCGCCAGCAAGGTCACCGGCGCGGTGTGTGCGGCAGCGCAAGAGCGCACGCAGCCGGACAGGTGTACGTCGTGGCCGGGTTGCAACGCCGCCAGTTGCAGGGCATCGGCCTTGGTGTCGGCCAGGCCTTTGCCACAGCCGCTTGAGCCGGTGCAGGCGATCATGCGCGCCAGGGGTTGGTCGACTGAGCCAAGGAAGCCCAATTGCTCCAAGCCTTCAGTCACGGCGCCGTGGTTTTTAAGGTTGGGCAGCAGTACGCCCTGCCACGGCGTGAAACGCAACGTGCCGTCGCCGAACTCACTGGCCAACTGTGCGGCGCCTTTGAGCATGCTTGAGTCCAGACGACCCAGCGGCGCAACGGCGGCAACATAGAACAGGTTTTTTTGCCGCTGTGGATAAGTGCCCAGGCGCAACAAAGCCCCACCGGCCGGGCGTTTGAACCCATCCACCGGCAATAACGGCAGGCTCAGGCGGGCCAGTAAGTTATCCACAGCCAGATGACGCATGCGGGTTTGCGTCGGTGTCGCCAGGTCGAGAAACGCTTCCAGCACGGCCACGACCAGGGCATGGCCTTGCTCGAGCGGCACAGCGCCCAAGGGTGCATCCAGCCCCGGACAACCGGCCAGACCAAAAGCCCAGAGTATCTCGCCCGCCTGCTCAAACGCCGACAGCCACAGATCATGGTGATGCTCGAGCATCGCCAGGGCTTCACCGCCATCGAGCTGCACGGCGAATTTGGCCGACAGCTCATGGAAACGTGGATGATGTTGCAGGGTAGCGAGGACCCGATCCGCCAGCGGACGGGTGTCGAACAGCATCTGCGGGTCGATACCGGCGCTGGGGCTGAGCATCAGGTTGCGCACGTCGTCGCCGGCGGCGTTGCTGGGGCCAAGCCCTGCGGCCAGCAGCAGCGCGATCAATGCATCCTGCTCGGCGCCTATGCCGCGAATCTGCAGGTTGGCGCGGTTGGTGGCTTCGATCACCCCACCCGCATAGGTCTGCGCCGCGTCCGCCACCGCAATTGCCTGGGCGGCAGTGATAGAACCACCGGCCAATTTGACTCGGCAAATCCCGCCATCCAGCGCCTGGACGATACGCAGCAACCCCGGACAAGCCGAGGGGCGCAAGGTATTCAGAGCAGGCGTTGGGTTCACGGGGCTACCGGTTGACGGGTAAAGGCGCGGTATTATGCCTGCTTTGTCCGGCGGCATGAAAAGCCTGCCCGTCGGATGTCGTTCAAGGAATTCATATGTCGCCCTGGCTGACGGTTGTAGGCATCGGTGAAGACGGCTTCAAGGGGCTGGGCAGAAACGCCCGCCACGCCCTGCTGCGCGCCACCCGGATTATAGGCGGCCAACGCCAGTTGGACCTGCTGCCCGTGTGTATTCGAGGCGAGCGGCAGCTGTGGCCGAGCCCGTTTTCCCTGGAACCGGTGCTGGCAAGTCGCGGCGAGCCGGTGTGCGTGCTGGCCAGCGGCGACCCGATGTTCTATGGCGTAGGCGCCAGTCTGGCGCGCCAGGTGGCGGCTGAAGAACTGCTGATTTTACCGGCGCCGTCCTCCGTGTCATTGGCGGCGGCGCGCTTGGGCTGGCCATTGCAGGAGGTGGTGACGTTATCCGTGGTGGCGCGGCCATTGGCGGCGATTAATGCGCACCTGGCCAGTGGCGTGCGGTTGCTGGTGTTGAGCAATGACGGGCGCAGCCCTGCCGCGATTGCCGCGCTGTTAGCCGAGTCCGGGTTTGGGCTCAGCCGGATGAGCGTGTTTGAACACTTGGGCGGGCCGAATGAACAGCGCATCGACGGGCTTGCTGTTGATTGGCCACACGCCTCGGTTGCGGACTTGAATCTGGTGGCCATCGACTGCCTCGCCGACGCCAACACTCCGCGCCTGTCACGCCTTGCCGGTCTGCCGGATTCGGCCTTCAAACACGACGGCCAACTGACCAAGCGCGATGTACGCGCCATGACCCTCGCCCGCCTCGCGCCCATGCCCGGTGAATTGCTCTGGGACGTGGGCGCTGGCAGTGGCTCCATCGGCATCGAGTGGATGCGCGCGCACCCGAGCTGTCGCGCACTGGCGATTGAAGCCGATACAGGCCGCCAAAGCCTGATCGAACATAACCGCGATGCCCTCGGCGTGCCCGGCCTGCAACTGGTTCGCGGCAAGGCGCCTGAGGCGTTGCTCGGCCTGGAAGCACCGGACGCCATCTTTATCGGCGGCGGCGTCACCCGCGACGGCGTGCTCGACACTTGCTGGCAGCACCTGCGTCCCGGTGGGCGTCTGGTCGCCAATGCCGTGACCCTGCAAAGTGAAATGACCTTGATGGCCTGGCGCGCGCAACACGGCGGCGAACTGACCCGCATTCATGTGGCCCAGGCCCAGCCGCTGGGTGAGTTCGACACCTGGCGCCAGGCGCTGCCGATCACCTTGCTGGATGTGGTCAAGCCGCTATGAAACGCATCCTGCTGTTGGGCGGCGTAACCGAAGCGCTGGCCATCGCCCGCACGCTGGGGCCGGAGCATATCTATAGCTTGGCTGGCGTGGGCCGCGTGCCTACAGACCTCACCTGCCAGGTACGCGTCGGCGGTTATGGTGGGTTTGAAGGTTTGGCGCAGTTTGTTCGCGATGAGCAGATTAGCCTGATCCTCGATGCGACCCACCCATATGCTGCGCAGATCAGCCAAAACGCTGCCCAGGCGGCGCGGTTGTGCGGCATTCCCTGCTGGGCGTTGCGGCGTCCGGCGTGGCAGCCGCAGGCGGAAGACGACTGGCGCGAGGTGGGAGATTGGGCGCAGCTGATTGAAGCACTCAAACCCTTCAAGCGCCCGCTGTTCACCTTGGGGCGCGAGCCATTGCAGCACCTGGAGGAAATCCCCGCCGATCAATTCTGGACGCTGCGCGCACTGGATGTGTATCCGGGCAATGAGCGCTGTGAAGTCATCGGCGCGCGTGGGCCGTTTCTGATTGGGGACGAGCGCGCGTTGTTTGAGCGGCGTGGGATTGATGTGTTGATCAGCAAGAACAGCGGCAGTGCGGCGACCGAACCGAAGCTGGAAGTGGCACGCGAGCGTGGCGTGCCGGTGCTGGTGTTGAAGCGGCCGGTGTTGGCGGGGGTGGATCGAGAGTTCACCGATGTGGCTGCGGTGCTACAGGCAGTCAGCACTCTCTAAACACCACCTATCCAACTGTGGAAGCGGGCTTGCTCGCGAAGGCGGTGTGTCAGTCGCCGTATGAATTGACTGACACTGCGCTTTCGCGAGCAAGCCCGCTCCCACACTTGGAATGCATTATCAGGCTGCTGCCGTCGACTGCCCTATGCCTTTATGCACGCGATCAGCCAGCAATTGCGCCAGCTCAATCAACTGCGCAACGCCCAGCAATTCCTCTCGTTTTGGGCCATCCAGGTCAAACGCAAGGTCGCAACTCAGCGCATTGGCCGAGGCGAGTGTTTCGCTGAGGTTGACCAGCAGGTCTTCGGTGCTGATTCCGTCGGCTACGGTGAATAGGCAAATGGGGGGATTGGGGGTGGGTTTAATCATTGTGAAGCTCCGGAGAAGTAAAAAGGAGCTGCCACTGATCGCCGCGACGCGATGGGGGTGGCAGCTGTACGCAGGTTCGCGGACCGATTCTCCGAAACAACCGGCATACCCGAAGGTATCCCGCGCACAGCCGCCATAGCGCCGCACAGTAGACGATAAAAAAGCGTCAACTGAAAGGAGACGATGACGCTTTTGCGTCTGGAGAAATCCGGGCCGCGACGCCCGACCACTGAGTTTGCAGCGGCGTACACAGACTAAAGTCCCACCTTCCTAGGGACAACCTTAAATCTCTGTCGGACGTTTCCGTAGACGACCACTACATTTAGGTTATGTACAGGCTCAACTAGAAGCGGCCTACATGAGCAGGACATTGCTCGTGCAACCAGCAAGCTCAACACCAAGCCATAGCCAAACACACACCAAACTGTGGGAGCTGGCTTGCCTGCGATAGCATCGCCTCGGTACTGCTGGAAAACCGTGTTATCCGCATCGCAGGCAAGCCAGCTCCCACAAGGTTCAGCGTCACGCTGGAGATCGCGACCCGTCGGTAAAATTGGCAATCCGTGGTTCCCGGCTATCATGAAGGCAACCACTGCGACACCAAACCACACCGCCGCTTTTTACTTATGCCCCCCGATCAGGCTAAATACCCACCTGATCGCTTAACCCTACGGATTGTCCGCCATGGCCCGTCAACGCTTTGCAATTGTGTGGATCGCCTGCTTTGCAGTGCTGTTCAACGCCTTTGCCATGCCGCTGGCCAGCGCGATGCAACAGTCGCAAGACCCCGTGCAGCAATTGTTGTGGGGCAGTTTCTGTTCCTCCAATGGCGCCAGCCTCAAGACCATTGCCTTGGGCAAGTTGGACATCCCAACGCCGCCCCAGGAAGATCATTCGGCCATGCAGCATTGCTGGTGTTGCTCGGGCTCACCGCCGCTGGTGGCGTTGCCGGGGCATGTGCCGCAGCTGTATGTCACGCGTTTTGATGCGGTGCCGGGCCTGTCGCCGCCCGCACTGCAAGCGCCTACCCCGCGCCAGCAATGGCCGAGTCTTAACCCCCGCGCCTCTCCAACGGTTTGATTCGTTCGCAAGTGAACTGCGTTTAGAACCGTTCTGGAGAACTGCCATGCTTAAATCTTCCCTGCTGCTGGCTGCATTGTTGCTGCCGGTGTTCAGTGCTGCCAATGCCGATGACTACAAGGCCGGCGACCTGCTGGTCAGCGATCCCTGGTCACAGGAATTGCCGCCGAATGCGCCGACCGTCGCCGCCTATTTTGTGATTCATAACCAAGGTGACAGCGCGGATCGCCTGGTTAGCGTCGATACGCCAGTGGCTGCCGAAGCCCAGCTGCATGAGCATGTGATGCAGGGTGACTTGATGAAGATGCAAAAGGTGGACACCGTAGCCATACCGGCCAAGGGTGATCTGACCTTCGCACCGATGGCCTACCACGTGATGCTGCTGGGCCTGAAAGACCGCAGCCAACTGCGCGACGGCCAACACTTCCCACTCACCCTGAACTTCGAAAAAGCCGGCCCGGTGCAGGTTGAAGTCTCGGTACAAAAAGCGCCGCCGATGGCCGGCCACGAGCATATGCACGCCCAATAGGCCAACGTAAATGGGCGCCCCTTGCGCCAGGTTGTCGCCACACCGCCGCAGGCCCATGAGCCTGGCGCGCGGCAGTTGGATCAGCCTGTTCGCCATGCTGATGATCTTTATCGGTCCGCTGATTTCCCAAGCGATGCCGATGGACCATCACGCCGGTATGTCGATGCAAATGTCCATGGACATGCCGTCGAGCGGCCATGGCGAACACCAGCAAGCCCCCAGCGAGCACCACGCCCTCTGGGCAAAGTGCGGGTATTGCGACCTGCTGTTCAGTTGCCCCGCCCTGCCCGGCAGCGTGTCCTATGTCACCCTCGGCACACCGCCACCGGCGAATGCCCTGACGCCCGCCACTCGCCTTGGTCACGCCCGGCAGAGCATCTTTCCCGGCGCCCGCAGCCGCGCTCCGCCCATCGCTTCGTAAGCACTTCACAGCATCACTTCACACCGGCCGACTTCAGACAGACAGCCGCAGGCTGCTGGCCGTGTTGTTTACGATTGATTGATGGAATTTGTCATGTCCAGGTTTTCTGCTGACTCCCGATTGGGATGTACCTCCGTTCTTGCCGTTCTGTGTGGCGCGCTGTTGGCACCACACGCGCAGGCTGAGGATCACGAACTGAGCCCCACGGTGATCACCGCGATCGCCCCCAGCTCACCGCTGACCGTTGTCACCAACCCCAAAGACCCACGCCAACCGGTGCCCGCCAGCGATGGCGGAGACTACCTCAAGACCATTCCCGGCTTCGCACTGGTACGCAACGGCGGCACCAATGGCGATCCAGTGCTGCGCGGCATGTTCGGTTCGCGCCTGAATATCCTCACCAATGGCGGCATGATGCTCGGCGCCTGCCCGGGGCGGATGGACGCGCCCACCTCGTATATCTCACCGGAAACCTACGACAAGCTCACCGTAATCAAAGGCCCGCAGACCGTGCTCTGGGGCCCCGGCGCGTCCGCCGGCACCATTCTGTTCGAGCGTGAGCCCGAGCAATTCGGCGAGCTGGGCACGCGGGTCAACGCCAGTGTGCTGGCCGGCTCCAACGGGCGCTTCGACAAGGTGGTCGATGCCGCCGCCGGTGGGCCTTTGGGCTACGTGCGGGTGATCGGCAATCAGGCGCACGCCGATGACTACAAGGACGGCAATAACCACACCGTCGCTTCGCGCTACGACAAGTGGAATGGCGATGTCGCCGTCGGCTTCACCCCCGACGCCGACACCTTGCTGGAGCTCACCGCCGGCCGTGGCGATGGCGAAGCGCGCTACGCCGGGCGCGGCATGGACGGTTCGCAGTTTCTGCGCGAAAGCCTGGGGCTGCGCTTTGAAAAATCCAATATCGGTGAGGTACTGGATAAGGTCGAAGCGCAGGTCTACTACAACTACGCCGACCATGTGATGGACAACTACAGCCTGCGCACGCCGTCGGGCACCGGCATGATGGCCGGGCCGATGGCTTCCAACGTCGACCGCCGCACCCTCGGCGCACGTATCAAGGCGACCTGGCGCTGGGCCGATGTGCAACTGATCAGCGGCCTGGATGCGCAGACCAACGAACATCGCCAGCGCAGCAGCATGGGCATCGACACCTACAAGGATCTGCCACGGGTCAAGGACGCCAACTTCCATAACTACGGCGTGTTCAGCGAACTGACCTGGTACGCCGCCGATCGCGATCGGCTGATCACCGGCGCGCGCCTGGACCGCGCCTCGGCCAAGGATTTCCGCCAGCGCACGGGCTCGGGAATGATGTCACACCCCAACCCGACCGCCAACGACACCCGCGCCGACACCTTGCCATCGGGCTTTGTGCGCTATGAGCACGACCTGGCCGACACGCCCACCACCGTCTACGCAGGGCTCGGCCATTCGGAGCGTTTCCCGGATTACTGGGAGCTGTTTTCGCCCAACACCGGTGCGGTCGGTTCAGTGAATGCCTTCGATGGCGTGAAGCCGGAGAAAACCACCCAACTCGACTTCGGCGCGCAGTACAAAACCGCTGACCTGGAAGCCTGGGCCTCGGGCTATATCGGCCGGGTGCAGGACTTTATCCTGTTCGACTACAAGCCCGGCATGATGGGCACCACCTCCCAGGCCCGCAACGTTGACGCGCGCATCATGGGCGGTGAACTCGGCGCGGCGTACAAGCTGACCCAGCACTGGAAAGTCGACGCCAGCCTCGCCTACGCCTGGGGCAAGAACACCAGCGACGGCAAGGCGCTGCCGCAAATGCCACCGCTGGACGCGCGCTTCGGTCTCACCTACAGCCAGGACGACTGGAGCGCCGGCGCCTTGTGGCGCGTGGTCGCGGCGCAAAATCGCATCGACCAGAACAAAGGCAACGTGGTCGGCAAGGACTTCGACAAAAGCAGCGGTTTTGGCGTGTTCTCGCTGAACGCGGCGTACCGCATCAATAAAAACTTCAAGGTCAGCACCGGCGTCGACAACCTGTTTGGCAAAGCCTATGCCGAGCATCTGAACCTGGCCGGTAATGCAGGCTTCGGCTACCCGGCCAACGACCCGCAAGCCATCAAGGAGCCGGGGCGCACGCTCTGGACCAAGGTGGACATGAGCTTCTAAAAGCTTCGCGAGCAAGCCCGCTCCCACACTTGGAATGCATTCCCCTGTGGGAGCTGGCTTGCCTGCGATAGCGGCCTGACAGACAAAAATATCTAAAGCCTTGCGGAGCCTAATGATGACCACCCAAAAAATTTCCTTCTACAACCTGGCCTGGCGCTGGCACTTCTACGCCGGCCTCTTCGTCGCCCCTTTCATGGTGCTGCTGGCCCTCACCGGCATCATCTACCTGTTCAAACCCCAGCTCGACCCGCTGATGTACGGCAACCTGCTCAACGTGCAAAGCGCCGAGCACGCCCTGAGCGCCGACGAACAACTGCAACGCGCCCAGGCAGCCTTTCCCCAAGGCAAAATCAGCAAATACCTGCCACCCGCCGACGCCACCAGCAGCGCGCAATTCGTGATGCACAACGATGGCCGTGAGGTGACGGTATTCGTCGACCCGTATCGCGGCACCGTGCTCGGCGAACAGGATGCCAAATACAACCTGCAAGCCATCGCCCGCGCACTGCATGGCGAGCTGATGATCGGCACCGTGGGTGATCGCCTGGTGGAACTCGCCGCCGGTTGGGGTGTGATGCTGGTGGTGTCCGGCGTGTACCTGTGGTGGCCTCGCGGCAAGTCGTCGGCGGGCGTGTTGTGGCCACGGCTCAACAGCCGTGGCCGAGTGTTCTGGCGCGATATGCATGCGGTCGCCGGTTTCTGGGGCGCGGCATTTTTGCTGGTGATGCTGCTCAGCGGCATGACCTGGACGGGCTTCTGGGGCAAACAATACGCCGAGCTGTGGAATAAGTTTCCCGCAGCGATGTGGAACAACGTGCCGCAGTCCGACCAGCAAGCGCGCAGCCTCAATACCGCCAGCCAGCAGACCGTGCCGTGGGCCATGGAAAACACGCCGATGCCGATGTCCGGCGACCACGCCGAGCATATGAATCACGCTGCTATGCATTCAGGTCCCGCCGCGCCGACTGTGCGCCTGCAACAAGTGGTCGACCTGGCCAACGCGCGCAAGGTCGAACCCGGCTATAGCATCACGCTCCCCACCACCGCCGAAGGCGTGTTTACCGTCGCTGTGTTTGCCAACGACCCGCGCAATGATGCGACCCTGCATGTGGACCAATACACCGGCAAGGTGCTGGCCGATGTACGCTGGGAACACTACAACCTCGTCGCACGCGCCACCGAAACCGGCGTGATGCTGCATGAGGGCAAGATGTTCGGCTGGGTCAATCAACTGATCGTGCTGGTGATTTGCTTGATGATTTTGCTCAGTGCGGTGAGTGGCGTGGTGATTTGGTGGAAGCGTCGGCCACAAGGAGCGCTGGGAGTTCCGCCGTTGCGCCATGACCTGCCGAAGTGGAAAACCGCGATGGTGATCATGTTCGCACTGGCGATTATTTTTCCGTTGGTGGGTGCATCGTTGATCCTGGTGTGGGCGATGGATCGCCTGGTGCTGGCGCGCCTTTTCAACCAACGTGAATCTGCCTCAGGTTCTGCATGAAGCAGGCGAGATGCCCTTGGCAGAGGCCTTCTGTAGCCTTGCGCGACTTTTGTCGCGCAGCCAATAAGTGTTAACTTATAACACTTTCTGCGTTATCGTTGCTCGCCGCTCCCTGCGGCGAGCACACCCTTTCAAGAAGCGATTGATCGACCGATGAACAAGTACCTTGCGTGCGGCGTATGCCTGCTCGCCCTGCACAACAATGCCCAGGCGCTGACCCTGCCCGCCAGCCCCGTGACCGCGTCCGCCGTGGATGACGAACGTGTCGACCTGAACACGCCGACCACCGCCGGTTCGCGCCTGAACCTCACGGCCTTGCAAACGCCAGGCAGCGTCGAGAGCCAGACCGGCGAGAAGATCCGCGAACGTGGCGACGCCAGTGTGCAGGACGCCATCTCGCGCGCCACCGGCATCAGCCGCACCGGCTCGCCGGGCGACGGCGGCACGTCGTTGCAGGCCCGTGGTTTCACCGGGCAGAGTTCGGTACTGCAGTTGTACGACGGGCAGCGCATGTTCGACGGTGCAGGCACGTCCACCTTCCCGGTGGATACCTGGTCGGTTGAGCGCGTGGACGTGCTGCGCGGCCCGGCATCGGTGATGTACGGCCAGGGCGCCACCGGCGCGGTGATCAATACAATTGCGAAAAAGCCGTTCAGCGGCGAAATCGAAAACCATGTGCGCCTTGGCTACGGCTCCTATGACCGCCAGCAGCAAGCCCTGGACAGCGGCGGCTCGCTGACCGACACACTGAGCTACCGCCTGAACGTCAACCGCCTGCGCAGCAACGGCTTTATTGCGCGCGGTGACTCCGCCAGCGACTTCGTCAGCGGCGCCCTGCGCTGGCAGCCGGCCGACAACCTGAGCTTCACCCTGGCCCACGACTACGGCGACCAGAGCCCGCAGAACTACTACGGCACGCCGCTGATCAACGGCCAGTTGCACAAAGGCCTGCGCGACAAGAACTACAACGTCAGCAACGACAAACAGCACTACAACGACCAGTGGACGCGCCTGACCAGCGAGTGGCAGATCAACGACAACGTCACCGCGACCAACGAGCTGTCGTACCTGAAAAACCAGCGCCGCTGGCAGAACGCCGAGAGCTACAACTATGTAAATGGCGGCCTGGTGCGCCAGGACTACCTGGGCATCAAGCACAACCAGGAACAGGTCGGTGACCGCCAGACCTTCACCTTCAAACATACACTGTTGGGCCTCGACAGCCAGACGGTGACGGGCGTCGAGTACAACCGCATTCGCTTCCGCCTGGCCAGTAACGCGCCGTTTAACGACGTGCCGGGCGGCGGTCAGCCGGTGGATATTCAGCATCCGGTGCCACAACCGTTTGTGAGCGACAGCCCTTTTATTGCGCAGTCAGTCAGCACCACCAAACAACTCGCGGCGTTTGCCGAAAACCGCCTGCAACTGACCGATAAACTCTCGCTGATCACTGGCGCGCGCCGCGACTACCTGCACATCGATAGCAATGACCTGACAACCGCAAACCAAGACTCCGACAAGACCTTGACCGGCAACAACTGGAAAGCCGGCCTGGTCTACGCGATCACACCGAGTATCTCGGTCTACGGCCAGTACGCCACCAGCACCGACGGTGTCGGCAGCCTGATCAGCCTGAGCCCGAGCCAGCAGCAGTTTGGCTTGTCCACCGCCAAACAGGCCGAAATCGGCTTCAAGCAGGCGTTCTGGGACGCGCGTGGCGAATGGACCCTGGCGGCCTATCACATCGTCAAAAAGAAACTGCTGGTGAGCATTCCCGGCACCACGCTCAAGGAGCAAGTCGGCCAGCAATCCTCCAACGGCCTGGAAGCCAGCCTCGACCTGCAACTGCCCAACGCCTGGCAGCTGCAAGCCAACGCGGCCATTGTGCGGGCGCAGTACGACGACTTTTCCGAAGTGGTCAACGGCCAGGCCGTTTCCCGCGACGGCAACCGCCCGGTGGACGTGCCCAACCGCACCGCCAACCTGTGGTTGAGCAAGGCGGTGACCGATGACATTCGCGCCGGTGCCGGTGTGCGTTACGTCAGCGCCCGTTATGCCGACACCGCCAACAGCAGCGAAGTACCCAGCTACACCGTGGCCGACGCCAACGTATCGTGGAAAGCCATGCGCAATACCACCCTGGGCCTTGAGCTGAACAACCTGTTCAACCGCACCTACGCCGTCAGCCAGTACAACAACGGCCAACAGTGGATACTCGGGGAACCGCGCTCGTTCTTCGTCACGGCGGACTACACCTTCTAACTGAAACAGCACGGACTAATGTGGGAGCGGGCTTGCTCGCGAATGCGGTGTGTCTGGCAATGGAAATTTCACTGATCCACCGTATTCGCGAGCAAGCCCGCTCCCACATTTTCGATTTGCGTTGACCTTGAGAATATTGATGGCCTCACTCACCCTCACCGACCTTGGCTGGACCCCACCCGGCCACGACCATTGCAATCACCGCTTCCAACTGCGTGATGCCAGCTTGCAGGTCGGTGCCGGGGAGTTTGTCGGCTTGATCGGCCCCAACGGCAGCGGCAAGACCAGCCTGTTGCGCTGCGCCTATCGGTTCACCCGGCCGGAGCGCGGCGACGTAACGCTTGCGCATCAGAACGTCTGGAAGCAAAGCGCCAAGTGGTGCGCGCAACGCATCGCTGTGGTGCTGCAGGAATTCCCCGACGCGTTCGGTTTGCGTGTAGATGAAGTGGTCGCCATGGGCCGCACGCCCCACAAGGGGTTGTTCGACAGCGACACCCAGCACGACCAGCAACTGATCCGCCAAGCGTTGGCATCCGTCGGTATGCAGCATTTCGAGGACCACGCCTTCGCCACCCTGTCGGGCGGTGAAAAACAGCGCGTGATTCTCGCCCGCGCCCTGGCGCAGCAACCGCAGCTACTGATCCTCGATGAGCCAACCAACCACCTCGACCCGCGCTACCAGCTGGAGCTGTTAAGGCTGGTCAAGCAGTTGAACATCGGCACCCTGGCCAGCATCCACGACCTCAACCTGGCCGCCGCGTTCTGTGATCGCCTGTACGTGATCAACCACGGGCGCATCGTCGCCAGTGGCACGCCGCGAGAAGTGCTGACCGCCGCGTTGCTGCGCGACGTGTTTGGCGTCGACGCCTTGATCGACACTCATCCCTTGTCCGGCTACCCCCGAATCACCTGGATAACTCAACCATGATCCTGCGCGCCCTGCTGTCTCTGCCTCTGTTGCTCGGCACTGCCTACGCATTCGCTGAAAGCACCCATTACCCGCTGACAATCAAAAGCTGCAACCGCGACGTGACCTTCCAGCAAGCCCCGCAACACGCGGTCAGCCACGACATCAACATGACCCAGATGATGCTCGCCCTGGGCCTGAAGCCACGCATGGCCGGCTACAGCGGCGTGACGGGCTGGAAGTCAGTGCCGCCGGACATGGCCGCGATCCTCGACGGCCTGCCGGAGCTGGCGAGCAAGTACCCGTCGGTGGAAACCCTGCTCAACGCCAACGTGGATTTCTTCTTCGCCGGCTGGGATTACGGTATGCGCGTGGGCGGTGACCTCACGCCGCACACCCTGCAACCCTTGGGCATCAATGTGTATGAGTTGACCGAGTCGTGTGCGTTTGTGATGAAGCGCCCGGCCGCGAGCCTGGACGACACCTATAACGACCTGCGCAACCTGGGCAAGATCTTCGATGTGCAGGATCGCGCCAATACCCTTATCGCCCAGATGCAGGCGCAGGTGGCCGAGGTGCAAAAAGACCTGCCTGCCGACAAGCCACGGGTGTTCCTTTACGACAGCGGCGAAGACCGCGCCATGACCTCGGGCCGCCTGGGCATGCCCCAGGCGCTGATCGACGCCGCCGGCGGGCGCAATATTCTCGATGACATCGACGCCAGCTGGACCCGGGTCAACTGGGAAACCGTCGTTGAGCGCAACCCACAAGTCATCGTGATTGTTGACTACAGCGAGGTCACCGCCGAACAGAAGAAACAGTTCCTGCTCGACAACCCTGCACTGCAATCGGTGGACGCCATCAAGTACCAGCGCTTCATTGTGATCCCCTACATGCAGGCCACACCAGGCATCGACAACGTGCTGGCGGTTGAAACTCTGGCCAAGGGGTTCCACGGCGAATGATCACCCGTCGCTATGTCCTGTTATTGAGCGCCCTTGGTGCCTTGTTGCTGGTCTCCTGTGTGATCTCCCTGGGGTTCGGTTCGGCGCGGGTGCCCGTGGACGTGGTGTGGCGAATTTTGCTGAACAAGGTGTTCGGCTTGGGTGTGGTGGACTGGAGTGTGGGCCAGGAACATATCGTCTGGCTGATCCGTGTGCCGCGCATGCTACTGGGGGCGCTGGTAGGCGCCGGGCTGGCACTGATTGGCGCGGTACTGCAGGCGGTCACACGCAACCCGCTGGCTGACCCGCATCTGCTCGGTGTGACCTCCGGTGCCACCCTCGGCGCGGTGATCGTGGTGCTGCATGTGGGTGAAATCATCGGCCTGCTGACCTTGCCCATCGCCGCGTTTATCGGTGCGCTGCTGAGCATGCTGGTGGTACTGGCCGTCGCCAGTCGCAACGGCCGCCTGGAAAGCGATCGCCTGTTGCTGTGTGGGGTCGCGGTGTCGTTCGTGATGATGGCGGTGGCCAACCTGCTGTTGTTCATCGGTGACCACCGCGCCGCCTCGGCGGTGATGTTCTGGATGCTCGGCGGGCTGGGGCTGGCACGCTGGGAACTGCTGGCGGTCCCTGCCGCCACCATACTGCTCGGGCTGGCCCTGCTGTTGGGCATGGCCCGTGCGCTCAATGCCCTGATGGCCGGCGAACAGACCGCCGTGACCCTGGGTTTGAATGCACGCAACGTGCGGCTCAAGGTGTTCCTGATCGCATCGCTGATGACCGGCGTGCTGGTGTCAATCAGCGGCTCCATCGGCTTTGTCGGCCTGATGGTGCCGCACATCGCCCGGCGCCTGGTGGGTGCCGAGCACCGACGCTTGCTGCCGGTATGCGTGCTGCTGGGGAGCGTGTTCCTGGTGTGGGTCGATGTGGCTGCGCGCACCTTGATCGCTCCCGAAGACTTGCCGATTGGCGTGGCCACGGCAGCGATCGGCGGGTTATTTTTTATCGGATTGATGCGTAAGCGTTGAAGTCAGAGTTCAATCCTGTTCCGTTCATTGTTGCGCTCATACCAGAACTCGCTGTTTGGCGAATCGGACGGCGCTGGCGTGCAGTTCCACTCGTTACCCAATACGCCCAAGCGTGTCCAGAAAGCGTCGACGACCAACACCGACAGACTGCCCTGAGACCGCAATCGAAGGATCAGCGAACAGGGGTCTGGTGCAACCCCCGGGCTGAGCAAGGTGGTTTCAGTCGATGTGAAAGCCGGTACGTACTTAAGCAGGGCGCCGCCCTGACTGGAAAAGTAGCAACTCTTGGCATAGGGCAAATTGCTTTTGATTACCTCGATATAGTCGCGCAGGTCATCCTTGGAAAGGAAGTTGTTCAACAGTCTTTGATCCGTAGACCCAGGGCTGGATGTCGGAGGCATCGCTTTGTAGAACGCCTGCACGGCAGCGATTTTGTAGGTGCTCAGTGCATTGCTGGCGGGCACATCGAACCCGACATGATCAATCCAGAACAACAGTTCTCGCGTACTTGCACCTGCGGTGCCCTGATCTTCCACCGGATCAAGCGCTACATAGCCCTGGATTTGATCTGGCATCAGTACCGCCCCCAGATACTGCTTACCCAAAAAAGGCGCCACCAGGCCTTGGGCATAACGCGCCGCATCATCGGGATAAAGAAACAACGGCCCACAGAACGAATGAAAATGCGGGTCGTCTGCAAACGCATGGGACGCTCTGTACGGCCCCCATTGCCCCGTCACCCGCTCTTTCCTGCCCCAGACGTCACTGGTCACACGGACATACAATTCCCCCCTGGTGGCCAGGCGGCGCACATAGTCGCGCACTGTGAGGGTACCTTCGAGCAATTGCGTGCGTTCAACGACCGCGGTGCTCGTCCAGTCGTACAGTGACGCCGTCCTTTGCACCAGGTATTTAAGTAACGCACCATCAGCACACAGCAGATACAGCGCCAGAGTCTTGCCGTTGCGTGCGTAGAAGAGGAAGTTCAGCGCCTTACCGATGTATTGGGGCGCGAAAAAGCTCTGCGACATGCCATCACTGGCCGGGGCAATCGCCACATTCGAAGCACACAGATACATGCCGTCGAGCCCATAACCCTGGGGTAGTTGGCCGTTGATAAACACTCGCCTGAAATCGTCAAATTCTTCTCTGACAAGCGGCAAGGTCGTCATGTACAGCGACTTTTTCACCGCTTTGAGTACATAACCGAACGATACATCGACTTGCGGCTTCGCCATGCGCTGGGCGTAGCGAACAGCATCGAGCGCGCGGGTAAAGATCGGGCCACAGGGCGAGTCGAACAAGACCTGGCGAATATCCCCAGGATTGGGCGGCGTGTTAGACGCCCCGAGTTCGCCCCTTATCCGCCTGGGCTGACCCCATACCCGATCACCTTTCACCACACTCAACTCACCGGCCTTCGCCACCTCCGTAACAAATTCCAGCGGCGTGAGCGCCCCACTGCGGATTTGCTGCTCGACGTTGTTGTCACCGTAATCACCCTTGACCAGGTTCAGCGCTGCCACACGTTTCTTGAGTAGCAACTCCTCGGCAGAGCCCGACAGTTGGTAACTCAGTATTGATCCATCGAACCCGAACACATATTCACGCTTGATATGGGCCTCACGGTGCAACAGCCTCGACAATACTGCGCTCGGTATCATGCTTTGGTAGATGGCTTTCTGGGTGGTGGACAGCAACAGCGGCACCTCTTGATCCTTCAAAGACCGATATCGCCCCACAATCGTGCTGTTCCCCGGGTAAAGTCCCACAGCGACCGCCTGATCCGGAAAGATCCAATTAAGCGCAAAACCTTGAGGCGGTATCGTCAAAGGCACTGTCGAGGCAAACAGACCATCGGCCAGCCTGAGAATCACCCCGCCATAAGCGCGGCCACTCCCGTGGCTGATTTGAGACGCTGCGTAGCAGGCCGCATCATCAGGGTTGGCGAAGGCGGGACTCAAACTGCGCGGCATCAAGTTCTGATAGCCGGCCCAGGTTTTAGCCACCATGCCTTGTTCATCCCAGCACTGGCTGGTCCGTACCACATAGAGTGCGTTCGGCGCCCACGCCCTGATGAAGTCACGGGGTTGCAACTGGCCGGAGTTCAATTGCGACTCAGCCTGATCCAACAGCATAGCTGCCGCACCGCCAACGGTTACGTCGAGCGGTACGGGCTCATAACGCAACAGCGCACCATCAAGGGTTGAAAAATAAATCGGCAGGTTTTTCGCGCTACCTCGATTGGCTTCATAAAGTGAGGCATATAACGTTTGAGGCGTGACAAAAAACCGGGTTAACCACTCGATCGAAGCATTCAGCCCTGTGCGCGCCCATTGTTGCGAGCGAAACAACCCATGCTGTACAAAACCATCGGGAAGCTGGTACTCGTTCAGGCTTGTCAATTTATAAAAGTTGAAGCGATTGAACAGGTCACCGTCCCGGGCGGCGCCCACCACCTCGCTCGCAACGTACTCTTCCTTGTCCTTGTGTTTGAGGATAAATGCATAGCACGCCTCCTCTGGAAAATTACGCCCATGCACGCGTCCATGAAGGTCGCGGGCCGCGTCGTCGGCACGGGTGAACACGGCACCGTGGGTGACATAATCAAGTGGGCCGAACCTTGGGGCATAAACGTAATTGGCCGCCCAGTCAGCGTAGATCACCGAGCGCGGCCCCCACAATGGGTCGCCCTGGATGACTCTGAAGTCCCCCGCCTCGGCGAGTCGCCACACCCATTCGTCAGGTTTGACCTGCCCGCTATCGAGGCGTCGCTGCAGACTGTTTTCCCCGGCCTGGGGGCTGACATTGGCCAGCAGCGTTGTTTCTGCCGAAGACTTGTTTGGGGTGTATTCCAACAAACAATTCGGCGCCGCCGAGAGATAGGCCACTCGCCCCGCCGGAATAATTGAGTACATCTCAGTGCAGGAGAATACCTGCTGATTGATCAGTGCCTCATCCCGTGTCCAGCCGCGCCGCACGATCGGTACCGGGTCGGCCATGGACAGTTCGAGGTGAGAGCCGTAACGCCCGTGCAACACATAGGATTGCGGTGGGATCAACGGGCCTCGGTGACTGGCAGGGAAAAACAGCGTGTAAAAAAAGGGATTGTCGTGGCTTTCTATTGGCTCGGTAATCACAAAGCGACCGTCTTCGCCCTTGAGCACGTAGCCGCCATAGTAACGATCGCGCCGATTGCCGATTTGCTCATGGGCGTACACCGCCGCATCGCGCGCAGAGAGAAACGAACGGCTCAATGTCGCCGTGTAGTCCGACACCAGCAGACGGTCATTTACCGGGCCCACTTCGCGCCACAGGCCGCCCGCCCGGACCACCGACAGATCCGTTGCGCTAATAAGCCGACGTACATAAGTGCGCGGACTAAGCGTGCCATCGAGCAAGCCGGCTTGCGCACCGTTATCGTGCAGCACACCGGTGCTGGACTCCTGCACCAGCTGGGAGGTGGCCGTGGCCTCGGGTACTTTGAATGCCAGCAACGCTGAATCAGAGGCGTGCATGTACAGGGTCAAGCCACGGGCCGGGTTCTGGATGGTCAGGGTCGCCCGTGCCTGGCGGGTAGCGGCCACCACCTGCGACGGCGTAAAAAAGGCGCTGGCCAACCAGGTTTCCCGGGCCGAAATTTCGTTGGTCTCGTACCAACTGTTGAAGTAGATAGCCTCCAGCCGGTATTGGGAAGGCAGTCGCAACCCGCCATCACGACGTTCGGGGAATATACCAACAGGCGAAAACAGCGGTTCACTCTTGGGTATCGCCAGCGTCGCTGCGTAGATAGCCTCACGCGTGTGTTTGAGTACAAATCCAAACTTTGCGCCACTGTCGTCGGGGCCGGCGAGTGAAAGCGCACGCAACACGGCATGCTCAGGTTGCGAGTAGGCATCGGTAAAAAAGGGTTGCTGCTGCTGCGCTGTCGCGGGGGTCCTGATGCGCCAGCCTTTGGAGATACGCCCACGAACGCCGCCCCAAACTGGGTTAGCAATGACCACCCACAGCTCACCGGCCTCGGCCAGCATCCTGATGGGATGCTCGAAATCGCTGCTGGTCTCACCGGGGCCACCGCGCAGTTGCAGATCCAATTTTTTTTCAATGGCCGACCCACTGCTGACGTACTTGAGCAGTACATCATCCGGCCCGGACAAGTAGTGGACCTTGGCAAACGTTCTTTTTTCAAAACTGAAGAGCTGATCAGCACTGGAATAAAAGTTGTTGAACACTTGCACCTGATCAGCCGTGAAGTGGGGAATTTGGGCCTTGATGTTTTCGGCATCAGCGGGATGAGAGTGATAGAACGCCTCGGCGACGTAATCATCAGGGGCGATGAACTTGCCCTGATCGTCCGTAGCCAACATGCGCCAGTGATCGAATTGAACGCGTTTTCCCGCTATAGGGTGGGTGGCATAGTAGCGATAACCGCGTTTGAGAATGACACCGCCATACTCAAGGTCGCGCTGCGTACCGATAGCCTCATGTGCCCAACAGGCAGCGTCGTCGGCCGTGATGAAAGCCGGGCTCATCATCGGCTTTGGCATCTTGGCCAAGGGCCGCCACTGTAGCCCCACTTCCCCAACCGTATCCCAAATATGGCTGACCTGTACGACCGACAACGACCCTGCTGCCGCAACACGGGTCACGTATTGTCGCGGGCTTAGCGTACCGGCGAGCAACTGGGCCTGAAGGCTTTCATTGGCACCTGCCCCCTCTTTGTCCTGTTCCATGAGCAACGTTTCGGCGGGCGAACCGGAGAATTCGTACTGCAGCAGCGCGCCATCGGGTGTACGCATATACAACACTAGACCCAATACCGATTCCGCCTCCCGTTCAAGGCCATATTGACGAACCTTGGCGATATAGCGGGACAACTCTGCCGGACGGAAAAAGTTCTGGTAAAGCCAGCTCTGTATTGTGGGAACTCCCTGCGTGGCGGGCCTTCCATTAAAATAGAACCCCTGAAGATGAAACCCGGCCGGCAATGCAGGGCCTGACGTCAAGCCCGGGAACCAATAATCGGGAGGCAGTCCGTTCGCGGGTATAACCCGAGGTTTGGAGGCAAGGTATTCATTGCCCTGGGTACTTTTCAGAATAAACACCAACCTTTGGCTGGTGGGGTTGCGATCGAGTTGTTTTTGAGCATAGGACCAGGCGGCCTCCTCTGTCTCCAGCAGATGCCCACAAACGACCTGTTCGGAGCCGGAAGCAAAAGGCGCATAAGGCACCCAATCATCCGGAACCGCGCCCAACGAATTACCCCACGCCGAGCTGGTAGCGAGAAAGGTCAGTCGGCCGACCGACGCATATTTTTTGTAGAGCCCCTCAATGGTGCCGTCATACGCATGAGGTGATTCCCAGGGGCCATTGGTAGAGAGCCATTGCACAAAACCACTCTCGGCGACGGAACCACTGTGCTCATACTTGAGCAATGTGCCATTGGGGCCGGACAAATAGGCGACACCAAACACACCGCGTTCCTGATGCAGGAAAATAATGTCCTCGACTGAGAAGAAACTTACAAAGGTTTCGACCTGTTGTGACGTCCATTTCGGGTTTTGCTTTTGCGTCGTCGCGATACGATCGGGATGAGAATGCAGGCACCCGACAATTTTGTAGCCCGGCGGGTGCAAGAAGTCTTTGGTGGAGCGGTCGCGCTCCAGCAGTTTGGTCCAATTGAATACGGTATCCCTGTCTGCAATCGGCTCACTGGCGACAAAGCGCTGGTCTGCCAAGCGCTGGAGAATGACACTCCCGAACTCGACAGTACGCCGACTGCCGATCTGTTCGTGAACATATCGTGCTGTATCGTCAGCACTGACAAATGCTGGGCTTAGGGTACCCAGTTTTAATACAAGCTCTGGAAGGGCTGCGCGCTTCTCACGCGATAAGTCGATGGTCATGGCTACATCCTTGAATGATCAAATCCGCCAGCGTTCTCAACGCCTATTGAGAAACTGGACCTGACGTCATTCTGTGCAGCAGGCCTGCCACCGACGCTGTAGATAGTTAGCCGTGTCGATAGCCGGCCCAGACCTGCTTCAGGCGCGATGCTCTTTACGTAACGTCAACAACAAGCGCACGCCAACATGACTGCGACGCTGCCAGGACGTGCAGGGAGGATAAGCTTGCCGTCATCCCCCATTGAGATGACATCGTAGGGATCAAAAGATCCAGATGCACCCGGGATCGGGGTGGTCGCGAAGTAACGGTTGCCGCGCTTGAGAATCGCCCCGCCATATTCTCAGTCACGTCGGTCGCCTATTCGCTCATGCGCCCAATACGCGGCATCATCGGCACTGGCAAATGCGGGGCTGAGGGGTGGAAGCGGCGGTGCAGGTGACCCCAAGGGTTGTGTGTCATCCACCATGGTGAAACGCCCTGAAAACGATTGAAAGAAGCTGGAAATCTTCAACCGTCGCAGGTCCGGTAGGCACAACATAGTTATCGTATTGATAGAAGCCAGCACCGCCGACAAACAGCCATACGCTCGCGGCTCAGTCGGAGGCAGCCCGACACGAGCCCCGAACCGCGTGGTTAAAACTCATCCTTCTCTCGATGAAAATCATCGTCTTGCTTCGCCTGCTCCGGGAGAGCCGTGGCACTGGGAGCGCCCTCAATCAAGCCTTTTCGTGTCCAGAAACTGCCAGCACGTACCACGTTCAACGTTGTGTAAGGCGTCATCAGTTCCAGCATCTCGCGGGCCTCATACGCGCCCAGGTGTTTGAACTGATGGACCATCGTCTCCTCCCGCGAGTCGACGCTGAAATCCGGGGTGTACCGTAGCAACGCGCCGTCGCGTGTCGACAGGTAGTAATTCTGAACGTCGAAATACCCTCTCAGGCCGCGGGTGTATCGCCAGATATAACTCCAGGAAATGAAGTTGACCCCCAGTGACGTGGCAGGGTCGTTCTTGCTCTGGGCAAAGTCGGACTTGTAAAACTGATGGGTCATGACAATACGGTGCCCGTCCGGGTACTCGGGAAGCGGCACATTGTGGTCGCTGGTCGAGATTCTGCTGGGCTTCCAGAAAAGGCGCTCCTCGGCACTGGGAGCGGCGTTGGCGTCGTTGTCTACCAAGGGCTCGACGGCTACATAGGCACGCCTCAGCACATCTTCAAGAATCGCCCCCAGGTAATCGTCCCCTTTGTAGGGGCCGACCAGATGTTGCGTATAACGCGCGGCATCGTCCGAATGCAGGAAAACCGGGCTCAAGGCTAAACGATAGTCATGGTAGGGAGACACGGGCGTCGCCTTGTACGGCACCCATTGCGCGGTGACCCAGGTGGTTTCGAACCAGAATGGGCTGCCCAGCAACACCCGTAGCTTGTTGCCTGCGGCGACCTTGCGAATGTAGTGCAGCAGCGGCACGGCTGCGCTGTGCAGTTCACCGCCGTAACGGGATGCTGCCTCGACGGTGGCCAGCTCGGCAGCCGGCCGGGCGGTGTCAAGCATCAGCAGCGCGCCATCGGCACATGAAAGATAAAGAGGCACACGGCCGTACTCAGCCGCCGCCAATCCTTGTAACAAGTCCAGTGGCCAGAAAAAATGAGCGGCCGGGCTTGAATCTCCGGCCTCAGGAAGCACGCGGGCTTGCAGGTAGACACCATAGACGGTGAACCCTTGAGGCAACTTCCCCTCAACAAATACATGGTTGAGCTTAAAGCCTTCGGTATCGCGCAGGGGCAACGGCAGCGTCCCGGCAAAATGCGCCTGATTCGAAGACTTGAGAATAAAACCGAACGCCAAGTGATCGCGTTCCGGGCTCAGGCGATGCAGATAGCGTGCGACATCCAATGGCTGGGTGAACAGCGGGCTCAACCCTGCATCCGCTTGCGCCGCCACACCAGCGATCATATCCAGCGCCTGGGAGTATGCCCTCAAGGCAGTAACGGTGCGCGACGGCCCCCATAGCTCACTGCCTTGCAGCACAACCAGTTCCCCCGCATAAGCCAACCGATTGACCCACTCTTCGGGTTGCAGGGTGCAGTCGCGAATCTGTTCCTCAATCGGGTTGTACCGATGCCATTGCGCTTGAGCAGAGGTCAGGTTGAGTTCGGCCGCCAACGCCAGTTGCCTCGCGCCACCATCGAAACGGTAACGCAGCAGTGCACCGTCGTTACACAGCAAGTAGTCGATACGGGGGCTGGATGTTGCATCCCGGGCCCGCTCCCTGAGTACCTGCGTCACAAACGCAGTGGAGAACATATTGCGGTATACGTTCCATTGCGTATCGGTGGTCGGAAACTGCGGCTCGTATGCACTGCAGCTATGATAAAAAGCCACCACCGTACTGCCTCCCAGGAACAACCCTTTAGCCACCAATTCGTTTGAGCGAACCCACTGCACATCGAAGTTTTCGACGTGTACCACCAAGGGCTCGGTGGCGACGAACAGGCCTGCGCTTGATCTGAGGATCAAGCCGCCATAGACCTTGTCCCGTCTCGCGCCCAGGCGCATCGAGGCATAACGTGCCGCATCGTCGGCACAGGAAAAGGCCGGGCTCAGACGGCGACGCAACACCCGCAAAAACGGCACCCAGTGCGCATCCACCTTGCCTGGCGTGCTCCAGCACTCACTCCCCAGGATCACGTGTAGCTGCCCGCTGCCGGCCACGCGCAAGACAAAATCGGCGGTGGCTATCTCAGCGCTGTCGAGCCCGCGTTTGAGGGTCGACAGGCCTTGCTTCGTATCTGTGCCAAACACCCCATCACGGGTACCGGCTTCATACGCCAACAGAGCCCCTTCCAGCGTTGCGATATGCACCACCAGCCGCTGCGACAGCGGTAACCGTCGAACACCGACGTTATCGTAAAGGGCTGCATGCAGATCGTCAGGCGCGATGAAATGGCGGGCCAACCAACGCCCTGAGGCCGACGCATCCTCCGGTAAACGCACGGTGGATGCGTAAAAGCTGTCGACTTCAAACCCCGCCTGCTGCAGCGTCTCGGCAAAACGGCAGGTATGCAGCAACTGGTCGAGTAACTCGGCCGACACACTCTGCGTTACCGCGTATTGCGCCAGGGTTCGATGCCGCAGCACCACACCCAGGCCAACAGGGCTGCGCCCATAGCGCTCCAGGGTGCGTTCATGGGCGTCCCGCACCGCCTCCGATGCCGAGGCAAACACCGGGCCCAACAGGGGGGGTTCAGGGAGGCGCGACGCGTCAGTGCCCAGCGCCGGCTCCCAGTCTTCGGGCAAATCGCCGACCGGGCCCCAGAGTGGGTTGGCAAGTACCACGCGCAAGCGTCCCAGGTAAGCCTGCTCACGCACAAAGGCACTGGGCACAAGCGTGCCTTGCGATAGCTCTCGCGCCACGGTGCTGCTACCGGCCGAAGGCGTTACCCGCTCCAGCAACTCGCGCTCGGTATACGACTCAAGCGCTTGCGATGTATAGGCCAGCAAACTGTTTACCGAACCTGAAAGGTAGGCGCGCGCAACCACCTTGTGATTTGAGAGCAGCGTATAAATATCGGTGTCCATGAACATTTGCGCTGCGACCCGAGCCTCGTTGTCACGCAGGCTCTGAGCCGCATCAGGCTGTATTCTGGCGCAGAACAGGGCGTACAGTCGGCAGCCTGCCGTCAACATGATCGGCTCGCCCTGGGCGTCCAACGGGTAGACCGCATCCAGTGCAAAACGCGGCTGGTTTGTGCTGACAGGTTCAGTGACGACAAAACGTTGATCATCGCGCTGGAGAATCAGCGCAGCGCAGTTGAACAGACGCCGGTAGTCCAGTTGCCCATGGGCATACCTGGCCGCATCGTCAGCCGTCACAAAGGCTGGACTCAGCGGCGGCTGCCTATTGGAGTAAGGCTTCCAGCCTGACGTCAGGATTGCCTTTTCATTCCAGACCTCACTGGTACGCAGGACCTCAAGCGCTCCAATCCCGGCTACCCGCAACACATAGTCGTGCGCCGACAATACGCCAGTACGCATGTGTTCTTCGCTGCCATCGTCTTTAAATACGCCCTGAGGATCCTCAACAAACAGCGTCGTCTCCTGCTGCGAACCACGAAGGGTGTACCGCAACAAGGCACGGTCACTGGTTTGAAAATACAGGCTCGTCGGGTAATCGTCGTTACGCACGCCGGTATTGGCTCGAAGCTGCCCAATCCCCGCAGCCAACTGCGACGCCGAAAACATTACCTTGTACAGCCACGGTTGCGGCACGGCGGGCGCAACCGCCTGAACGGCCGGCACAGTGGCGTAAGCGCCCTGCACAGAGCAATGCTCAGGCAAGCTGACCCCGCCACTGGCCTGGGCTGGAAACAACGCCTTCAGAAGAAACCATGGTTGCGCTGCCTGTACCGGCCAGGTGGCGACATAACCTTGAGTACACTTGAGAATAAAGCCGCTGACCCCAGGCCCGGCTGAAGCCTTATCGTCCAAGGCCACCGTGGCCGCCTTTTCGGCTTGTGCATACACCCGAGTACACAAAGGTAATGCTTCAACTTTTGACGTCACGGCAGTGCCAGGCTCCCAGGTCGGGGTGACCCGGCCCCGTACGCCGCCCCACTCATCATTGGCCACCACCACCCATAGCTCGCCTGCGGCGGCGCAATCGAGGATAAACGAATGCACAAACTTATAGTGCAGGGACGACTGACCATTCCACTCTTTTACCAACTGGTCGTGCAAGACCTGTTCGACGGCATTGCCGCTGGCAACATACTTGATCAAGGACCCGTCCGGCCCCGATAGATAATGGGCCGGCATCGACTCACCCATGGCGATGTTAAACAGCATTTCCGAAGAGGTGAACGAACCGAGGAGTAATCGCACCTGCGAGTCCGACAAGCCTGTGCTGCGCATCTGCTCATGTACGGACTGATGTGAGTGGTAAATCGCAACCACCTGGAATCCCTTGGGCGCAACGGGATGCCCAAACTTATCTGCTGATAAAACCGTTTCAAAATAGAACCGAGGCATCTCGCCATGGCGAGGTTCGGTCGCGCGAAAAAGCCCCTCTTTGTCCTGCAGTACCACCCCGCCGTACTCCCATTCCACGGTATGGCGGATACGGCGGTGCGCCCAATAAGCGGCGTCGTCGGCACTGATAAAAGCTGGGCTCAGGGGAGGCAATTCAACAGGACGGCTTGGAGTGACGGGAATTGTGTCCATAAGGTTCTCGCTGGCAAGAAGGTCCAGGGCACAAAAGGCGCGCCTGGTGGCCTCATCCTGGAACGCTCCTGCGTGACGCTTGCGCTGCATATCTATGCCTGCGCCCTTTTTGAGGGCTTTGCGCGCACTCGATGAGCGATGCAGCGCCAAGTTGGTGCGCTGCATGGCCACCTTATCCGCGCAGCACTTACTGATATTGACGCTGCACGCCATAGGCACAGCCTTTGCAAAGACCTGCGTATCTGCCCCACAACACTTTCGGTTTACGGAGATCGCACCATGAAGCGTCGTAGCTTGATCAAGGCTTTCACTTTGTCGGCATCCATTGCCGCCATGGGCTTGACCTGGACCGTCCAGGCCGCCGAGACCATCAAGGTCGGCATCCTGCACTCGTTGTCCGGGACCATGGCGATCTCCGAAACTTCGCTTAAAGACATGGCCTTGATGACCATCGACGAGATCAACGCCAAGGGCGGTGTGAACGGCAAAATGTTGGAGCCAGTAATTGTGGACCCGGCGTCGAACTGGCCGCTGTTCGCCGAAAAGGGCCGCCAGCTGCTGACCCAGGACAAGGTGGCCGTGGTGTTCGGTTGCTGGACCTCGGTGTCGCGTAAATCGGTATTGCCGGTGTTCGAAGAACTCAACGGCCTGCTGTTCTACCCGGTGCAGTACGAAGGTGAAGAGATGTCGCCCAACGTGTTCTATACCGGTGCGGCGCCTAACCAGCAGGCGATACCGGCAGTGGAGTACCTGATGAGCGAAGAAGGTGGCGGCGCCAAGCGCTTCTTCCTGCTCGGCACCGACTATGTGTACCCACGCACCACCAACAAGATTTTGCGTTCGTTCCTGCATTCCAAAGGCGTAGCTGACAAAGATATCGAAGAGGTCTACACCCCGTTCGGCCACAGCGATTACCAGACCATCGTCGCCAACATCAAGAAGTTCTCGGCCGGTGGCAAAACCGCAGTGATCTCCACCGTCAATGGCGACTCCAACGTGCCGTTCTACAAAGAGCTGGCCAACCAGGGCCTGAAGGCCACTGACGTGCCAGTGGTGGCGTTCTCCGTGGGCGAAGAAGAACTGCGCGGCATCGACACCAAACCACTGGTGGGCAACCTCGCCGCCTGGAACTACTTCCAGTCAGTGGAGAACCCGGTGAACAAGAAATTCGTCGCAGACTGGAAGGCCTATGCCAAGGCACACAACCTGCCGGGCGCGGACAAAGCCGTGACCAACGACCCGATGGAAGCCACCTACGTGGGCATTCATATGTGGGCGCAGGCGGTTGAGAAAGCCAAGTCCACCGACGTCGACAAAGTGCGCGAAGCCATGGCCGGCCAGACCTTCGCCGCGCCGTCGGGCTTCACCCTGACCATGGACGCGACCAACCACCACCTGCACAAGCCGGTGATGATCGGCGAGATCCAGGCCGACGGGCAGTTTTCGGTGGTGTGGCAGACCGAAAAACCGATCCGCGCCCAGCCGTGGAGCCCGTACATTCCGGGTAACGACAAGAAGCCGGACTATGCCGTGAAGAGCAACTAAAGCCCCACGCGGTCAAAAATGTGGGAGCGGGCTTGCTCGCGAATACGGTGGATCAGTCACAAATGCACTAACTGACACACCGTATTCGCGAGCAAGCCCGCTCCCACACTGTCCGCGAATGATCAGGACACTTTGTTATGCCCACTGCCCTCCATCGCTACTTTCTGGCCTTGCTGCTGATGCTGCCCTTCGCCGCACACGCCAGCGACGCCGAAGACTTCATCAACGCCAACCCGATGCAACAAGCCAAACTGCTCCAGGACTGGGCTGCCCAGCCCGATCCGGCGCGCATCGAGCTGGTGGACGCGCTGCAACAAGGCCAACTTAACGTCAACGGCGAAACCAAGACCGTGCGCCTGAACAACCGCCTGCGCGGCCTGATCGACAACGTGCAAGCCAGCCAGCAACTGCTCGCCGCCGACCCCAAGGTGCGCCTCGCTGCTGCGCAAACCCTGCAAAAAAGCGCACAACCTGCGCAGCTCAAATTCCTCGACCAGCAAGTGGCCGCCGAGACCAACGAGGCCGTGCACACCGCGCTGAGCCTGGCCCTGGCCAACCTGCAACTGGTCGACCCCAACCCGCTCATTCGCCTCGCCGCCGTGCGCCTGCTGGGCGGTACCGGCGACCCGCTGGCACGCACACGCCTTGAGGCGCTGCTGGCGCCCGGTGTCGAAACCGATGCCGCCGTGCACACCGCCGCCGAGACCAGCCTGGCCCAGGTCAAACGCAAATTGATGTTTGGCGAGATTCTCGGCCAGGCCTTCAGTGGCATGTCTTTGGGTTCGATCCTGCTGCTCGCAGCCTTGGGCCTGGCGATCACCTTCGGCCTGCTCGGCGTGATCAACATGGCCCACGGCGAGATGCTGATGCTCGGCGCTTACTCCACGTATGTGGTGCAACTGATGATGCAGCGCTACGTGCCGGCGGCCATCGAGTTCTACCCGCTGGTTGCGCTGCCGGTGGCGTTTTTTGTCACGGCGGCCATCGGCATGGCACTGGAACGCACGGTGATTCGCCACCTCTACGGGCGGCCGCTGGAAACCCTGCTGGCCACCTGGGGCATCAGCCTGATGCTGATTCAGCTGGTGCGCCTGGTGTTCGGTGCGCAGAACGTCGAAGTCGCTAACCCCGAATGGTTGTCCGGCGGCATTCAAGTGCTGCCCAACCTGGTGCTGCCGTACAACCGCATCGTGATCATCGCCTTTGCACTGTGCGTGGTGGTGCTGACCTGGCTGTTGCTGAACAAGACGCGCCTGGGCCTCAACGTGCGCGCCGTCACCCAGAACCGCAACATGGCGGCGTGCTGCGGCGTGCCCACCGGGCGTGTGGACATGCTCGCCTTTGGCCTTGGTTCCGGTATCGCAGGGTTGGGCGGCGTGGCGCTGAGCCAGATCGGCAACGTCGGCCCGGACCTGGGCCAGAGCTACATCATCGACTCGTTCCTGGTGGTGGTGCTCGGCGGCGTCGGCCAGTTGGCCGGTAGCGTGATGGCCGCCTTCGGGTTGGGCATCGCCAACAAAATTCTCGAGCCGCAGATCGGCGCCGTACTCGGCAAGATCCTGATCCTCGCGCTGATCATTCTGTTTATCCAGAAACGCCCGCAAGGACTCTTTGCACTGAAAGGACGGGTGATCGACTGATGAACCAGCCATTGATGCTTACAGCCGCGCAAAAGGCCGGCCCCAAGGTCACGATAGCGGTGGGCACGGTGATCCTGATCCTGCTGCTGGCGCTGCCGTTGTGCTCGCTGCTGCTGCCGGAAAATCCGTTTTACGTCTCGGCCTACACCCTCACGTTGGTGGGCAAGATCCTCTGTTACGCCATCGTCGCTCTCGCGCTGGATCTGGTGTGGGGTTACGCGGGGATGTTGTCCTTAGGCCATGGCTTGTTCTTTGCCCTCGGCGGTTACGCGATGGGCATGTACCTGATGCGCCAGGCCTCCGGCGATGAGCTGCCGGCTTTCATGACTTTTCTGTCGTGGACTGAGTTGCCGTGGTACTGGGTCGGCACCGAGCACTTCCTCTGGGCCATGTGCCTGGTGGTGCTGGCCCCCGGTTTGCTGGCACTGGTGTTCGGTTTCTTCGCCTTTCGTTCACGGATCAAGGGCGTGTATTTTTCGATCATGACCCAGGCGTTGACCTTTGCCGGGATGCTGCTGTTTTTCCGCAACGAAACCGGGTTTGGCGGCAATAACGGCTTCACTAACTTTCGCAGCATTCTGGGCTTTGGCATCACTGAGCCAGGCACCCGCGCGGTGCTGTTTGTGGCCACTGTGTTGTTGCTGGTCGCTAGCTTGTACACCGGCTGGCGCCTGGCGCAGAGCAAGTTCGGCCGCGTGCTCACGGCGTTGCGTGACGCCGAGAACCGCCTGATGTTCTGCGGCTACGACCCGCGGGGTTTCAAGCTGTTTGTGTGGGTGTTGAGTGCGGTGCTGTGTGGTTTGGCCGGCGCTTTGTATGTACCGCAAGTGGGCATTATCAACCCCAGCGAAATGTCGCCGACCAACTCCATCGAAGCCGCCGTGTGGGTGGCCTTGGGCGGGCGCGGCACCTTGATCGGCCCGTTGCTGGGCGCCGGTGTGGTCAATGGCATGAAGAGTTGGTTCACCGTGGCCTTCCCGGAATACTGGCTGTTCTTCCTCGGGGCGCTGTTCATCATCGTCACGCTGTACCTGCCCAAGGGCATCATCGGCCTGCTGAAGAAATGAGGAACGTCATGCTTGAACCTATTTTCGACGCAGGCAGCGGCCGCGATGCCATCGGCATTGGCCAGGCCGCCGGCAAGGGCCTGAACACCCGCCACGGCACCATCCTGACCCTGGAAGACATCAGCGTCAGCTTCGATGGCTTCAAGGCACTCAATGACTTGAACCTGTACATCGGCGTCGGCGAACTGCGCTGCATCATCGGCCCCAACGGCGCGGGCAAGACCACGCTGATGGACGTGATCACCGGCAAGACCCGACCCAGCCATGGCAAGGCCTGGTTTGGCGAAACCCTGGATTTGACCAGCATGAGCGAGGTGCAGATCGCCCAGGCCGGCATTGGCCGCAAGTTCCAGAAGCCCACGGTATTCGAAGCCTTGAGCGTGTTCGAAAACCTGGAGCTGGCGCAAAAGACTGACAAGTCGGTATGGGCCAGCCTGCGCGCACGCTTGAGCGGTGAGCAGAAAGACCGCATCGAGGAAGTGCTCGATACCATCCGCCTGACCGCCTCGGCACAGCGCCCGGCGGGGTTGTTGTCCCACGGGCAGAAGCAGTTCCTGGAAATCGGCATGCTGCTGATGCAAGACCCGCAACTGTTGCTGCTGGACGAACCCGTTGCGGGCATGACCGACGCCGAAACCGAGTTCACCGCCGAGCTGTTCAAGCGCCTGGCGGGCAAGCATTCGCTGATGGTGGTGGAACACGACATGGGGTTTGTCGGCGCGATTGCCGACCACGTGACCGTGTTGCACCAGGGTAGCGTGCTGGCCGAAGGGTCGCTTGCACAGGTGCAGGAAAATGAACGCGTTATCGAGGTTTACCTCGGTCGCTGATGCTTTATCTGATCGTTCCCAAGCAGAGCGTGGGAACGATCAATTGAGGAGGTTTTGAACATGCTGCAAGTCGACAAGCTGCATCAGTACTACGGCGGTAGCCATATCCTGCGCGGGCTTTCATTTGACGTGCAGATTGGCGAAGTCACCTGCCTGCTCGGCCGTAACGGCGTGGGCAAGACCACCTTGCTCAAATGCCTGATGGGTTTGCTGCCGGCCAAAGAAGGCGCGGTGAACTGGGAAGGCAAGGCCATTACCGGGTTCAAACCGCACCAGCGTGTACACGCCGGTATCGCCTACGTGCCCCAGGGCCGGGAGATTTTCGGGCGGCTGACGGTGGAAGAAAACCTGTTGATGGGCCTCTCGCGCTTCCCTGGCTCTGAAGCCAAGGAAGTCCCGGCGTTTATCTATGAACTGTTCCCGGTGCTGCTGCAAATGAAGCACCGGCGCGGCGGCGATTTGTCCGGTGGCCAACAGCAGCAATTGGCGATAGGCCGCGCGCTGGCCAGCCGCCCGCGCCTGTTGATTCTCGATGAGCCCACCGAAGGCATCCAGCCGTCGGTGATCAAGGAAATCGGCGCGGTGATCAAAAAGCTCGCGGCGCGCGGCGATATGGCGATCCTTTTGGTGGAGCAGTTCTACGACTTTGCCGCCGAGCTGGCCGATCAATACCTGGTGATGTCACGCGGTGAAATCGTGCAGCAAGGCCGAGGTGAAAATATGGACAGTGAGGGTGTGCGCGGGCTGGTTACGATTTAATCTGTAGCGTCCTGACGATAAGCCTGAACATATGAACCTGCCCGTTACCCCTGCCCTGTTCACCCCCAGCTGGCATGCCGAGCTGGAACTTGGCTACGCGCGCTTCGGCGACACCACGCGCCCGGTAATGCGCCGCCACCTTGGCCCGCTGCGGGTGCAAAAGCACCTGTACGCCGAAGGCCCCGAGGTGTGCCAGCACATCATCGTGCACCCGCCGGGCGGGATTGCCGGCGGCGACCGCCTGGACATCAGCGCTCACGTCGGCGCAGGCGCCTGGGCGCAATTGACCAGCCCCGGTGCGGCCAAGTGGTATCGCGCCAGCGGCCCGGCCTATCAAACACTCGACCTCACCGTGGAAGCCGGTGCGACTCTGGAATGGCTGCCCCAGGAGACCATCGTGTTCAGCGCCGCCCAGGCCGAACTCAGCACGCGCATTGATCTACAAGGCGATGCACGGCTGTTCTACTGGGACGTGATCGCTCTAGGCCGCCCGGCCAGCGGCGAGCGTTTCGACCTGGGCCACTTTCAATCGCACCTGGATATTCGCCGCGACGGCCAGTTGTTCTGGCATGAGCGCCAGCGCATTGTAGGCGCCGACGGTTTGCTCGACTCGCCCATAGGGCTGGACGGGCAGCCGGTGTTTGCGACGTTGCTGCTGACCGGCGATATAGACCCTGAATTATTGGAAACCTGCCGCGCCCTGCCCCACGCGGTGCGCGGTGACCTGACCCAATTGCCCGGCTTGCTGGTCGCCCGCTGCCTGGCCAGTGAGGCGCTGCTGGCGCGGGGTTGGTTGATTGATTTATGGCGGCTGTTGCGCCCGGCAGTGCTGGGGCGAGAAGCCGTCGCACCACGAATCTGGAGCACCTGAAGATCAAAATTTTGACCTCTGATGCAGTTAAGAATGCTTTCTATGAGAGACCTTGAACCATGGATTTGACCCCACGGGAAAAAGACAAACTGCTGATCTTCACCGCCGGCCTGGTGGCCGAGCGCCGCTTGGCGCGTGGCGTGAAGCTCAACTACCCGGAAACCATCGCCTATATCTCCGCAGCGCTGATGGAAGGCGCCCGCGATGGCCGCACCGTGGCCGAGCTAATGCACTTCGGCACCACCCTGCTCACCCGTGAGCAAGTGATGGAAGGCATCCCGGAAATGATCCCGGACATCCAGGTGGAAGCCACCTTCCCCGATGGCACCAAGCTGGTGACCGTCCACCAGCCAATTGCGTGAGGCCCGGCCATGATTCGTGATGCTACCGAACAAGACCTGCCGGCGATCCGCGACATCTACAACGATGCCGTGCTCAACACCACGGCAATCTGGAACGAACAACCGGTGGACCTGGCCAACCGCCAAGCCTGGTTCGCGGCACGCCAGGCGCAGCAGTATCCGATTCTGGTGGCGGTGGAAAACGATGAAGTCACCGGCTACGCCTCATTCGGCGACTGGCGCCCGTTCGAGGGCTTTCGCTACAGCGTTGAGCACTCGGTGTACGTGCGCAATGACCAACGCGGCAAAGGCCTCGGCCCGCGCCTGATGCAAGCGCTGATCGAGCGTGCCGCAACCTGCGGCAAGCACGTGATGGTCGCGGCCATCGAAAGCGGCAACCAGGCGTCGATCCGCCTGCACGAACGCCTGGGTTTCATCAGCACCGGGCACATGCCGCAAGTGGGCATCAAGTTCGGCCGCTGGCTGGACCTGACCTTTATGCAACTGACATTGAACCCGGGCGCCGAACCGCCCAAGGAGTGAGATCGATGAGCGCTACGCAACTGCGTCGAGTCAATGCTGAAAGTTTTGCCCATTACCGCCTGGGTTTGATTGAGCTGTTGCTGGACGCGGTGAAGCACGGCGCTTCAGTCGGTTTCATGGCCGACTTCGATGACGCCCAGGCCCGTACCTATTTGAGCGGCGTGCAGGCCAGTATCGAAGAGGGCAGCCTGCTGCTGTGGGTGGTGGTGCGCGACGAACAAGTCATCGCCAGCGTGCAACTGGCGCTGTGCCTGAAAACCAACGGCCTGAACCGCGCCGAAGTGCAAAAGCTGCTGGTACACAGCAGCGCGCGACGTCATGGCCTGGGCCAACAGTTGATGAACACCCTGGAACTCGCCGCGCGCCAGCACAAGCGCGGCCTGCTGTACCTGGACACCGAGGCCGGCTCCGGTGCCGAAGCCTTCTACCAGTCGCTGCGCTACACCAAAATCGGTGAGCTGCCCAACTACTGCCAAAGCCCGGACGGGCGCTACACCCCGACCGCCATCTACTTCAAGACCCTGGGGCAACCTGCATGATTCCTGGTGAATATCAGATCCAGCCTGGCGACATCGAACTCAATGTCGGCCGGCGCACCGTCACCCTCAGCGTGGCCAACAGCGGCGACCGGCCGATCCAGGTGGGCTCGCACTACCACTTTTTCGAGACCAATGACGCGCTGACCTTTGACCGCGCGGCGAGCCGTGGCATGCGCCTGAATATTCCCGCCGGGACGGCGGTGCGCTTTGAGCCGGGGCAGAGCCGCGAAATCGAGTTGGTGGATTTGAGCGGCGGGCGGCGGGTGTTCGGGTTTGCCGGACGGATCATGGGCGACCTTTAGGGCCTCATCGCAGGCAAGCCAGCTCCCACAGGGGAATGCGTTCCAACTGTGGGAGCTGGCTTGCCTGCGATAGCGATATCACATTCAACACCTATTTTTCAGGGCATACACACATGAAGATCAGCCGCCAAGCCTACGCCGACATGTACGGCCCCACCGTCGGTGACAAGGTCCGCCTGGCCGACACCGACCTGTTCGTCGAAGTCGAACAGGACTTCACCATTTATGGCGAAGAAGTGAAGTTCGGCGGTGGCAAGGTGATCCGCGACGGCCAGGGCCAAAGCCAATTGCTCGCCCATGAAGTGGTCGACACCTTGATCACCAACGCGCTGATCATCGACCACTGGGGCATCGTCAAAGCCGACGTTGGCCTGAAGAACGGCCGCATTCATGCGATCGGTAAAGCCGGCAACCCGGACATCCAGCCAGGGGTGACCATGGCCATCGGCGCCAGCACCGAAGTGATCGCCGGTGAAGGCATGATCCTCACCGCCGGCGGCATCGACAGCCACGTGCATTTCATTTGCCCACAGCAGATCGAAGAGGCGCTGACCAGCGGCGTCACCACCATGATCGGCGGCGGCACCGGCCCGGCCACCGGCACCAATGCCACCACTTGCACCTCCGGCCCGTGGCATTTGGCGCGCATGCTGCAAGCCAGCGATTCGTTCCCGATGAACATCGGATTTACCGGCAAGGGCAACGCCAGTTTGCCCGAGCCGCTGATCGAACAGGTCAAGGCCGGCGCCATCGGTTTGAAGCTGCATGAAGACTGGGGCACCACACCTGCCAGCATCGACAACTGCCTGAACGTGGCCGACCAATACGACGTGCAGGTGGCGATTCACAGCGACACGCTGAACGAATCCGGCTTCGTCGAAACCACCCTGGCCGCGCTCAAGGGCCGCACCATTCACACCTACCACACCGAAGGCGCCGGTGGCGGCCACGCGCCGGATATCATCAAGGCCTGCGGCTTCGCCAACGTGCTGCCCAGCTCCACCAACCCGACGCGGCCGTTCACGCGCAACACCATCGACGAGCACCTGGACATGCTGATGGTCTGCCATCACCTGGACCCGAGCATTGCCGAAGACGTGGCCTTCGCCGAAAGCCGCATCCGCCGCGAGACCATCGCCGCCGAAGACATCCTGCACGATCTCGGCGCGTTCTCGATGATCAGCTCCGACAGCCAGGCCATGGGCCGTGTCGGCGAAGTGATCACACGCACCTGGCAGACCGCCGACAAGATGAAAAAGCAGCGCGGCGCCCTGCCCGGCGACGGCCCCGGCAATGACAACTTCCGCGCCAAGCGCTATATCGCCAAGTACACCATCAACCCGGCGATCACCCACGGCGTCAGCCACATCGTCGGCTCGATTGAAGTGGG
This sequence comes from Pseudomonas sp. KBS0710, assembly GCF_005938045.2. GTDB lineage: Bacteria > Pseudomonadota > Gammaproteobacteria > Pseudomonadales > Pseudomonadaceae > Aquipseudomonas. The sequence continues at coordinate 5,177,751 of NZ_VCCF02000001.1, forward strand.
CAAGTGGGCCGACCTGGTGTTGTGGCGCCCGGCGTTCTTCGGCATCAAACCGACCTTGATTCTCAAGGGCGGCGCGATTGCCTCAAGCCTGATGGGTGACGCCAACGCCTCAATTCCCACACCGCAGCCGGTGCACTACCGCCCGATGTTCGCCAGCTTCGGCAGCTCGCTGCACGCCACCAGCCTGACCTTTATCAGCCAGGCCGCCCAGGACGCCGGCTTGCCCGAGGCCCTGGGGTTGAAGAAGCAGATTGCCGTGGTCAAGGGTTGCCGCGATGTACAGAAAACCGACCTGATACACAACGACTACCTGCCGGATATCGAGGTTGACCCACAGACCTATCAGGTCAAGGCCGACGGGCAGTTGTTGTGGTGTGAACCGGCCGATGTGCTGCCCATGGCCCAGCGCTACTTTTTGTTTTAGGTAACGACCTCAGCCACGTCCAGCGGATGCTCAAGCAACTCCTGACGGGTCAGAGTCTCGATGAGCACCGCCTCGCTGATCTGCAATTGCGCCTGAAGTTCTCTGGCCCGTTGATCGTAAAGAGCCTCGGTGATCGCGTTGGCTTCAAACCTGCTGCGCAAGTCCTCCAACTGATCGTGAAACGGGTTGCGCAGCTCGTCAAATTGCGCGGGGTATTTGCCTTTCAGGTAATCCTGCCAAAAGTCCCTGGACAGCAGCGCCTGAAGCTCTTGCGCAGAGTTATCCAGGGCTTTGATCGTGTCATAGGCGGTATCGAGCATTGATGAGGTAACGTCGCCCAAGTTGGTATGCACGACCTCCTGCGGCTGCCCCGGTAGCTGCAGCCGATCCTTGAGGCCGTAACGGTACGCCAGTCGGATCTCAACCTCTTCGTCCAGGCGTTGGGTATGGGGCAACTTGTCGTCCGCCGACACGCTGGGGTCATTGACGATGGCTTCGCTGCGCTGGATATCCGCCGACGCGATCTTGTCCACTTCGTGCAGGCGGAACAAGCCCCTGGATAACCTTGCCAATTGCAGGCCCTGGGTCTGATCGGTGGCCTGCAAACGAGCCTTGTAGGCCAGCGTGCGCACTTCCAGGTTACTGAAGGAGAAAGCCGCAAGGTCACAACACCCTGGCTCGCCGGCCAGGTCGAGGAGTTCTGTGCGCAGGTTTTCCGATTCGGCGGTGTCCTGGGTGATGCTTTCGATCATGTCCCAGACGCGGCGCTGCATGTCGGCGTGGTTGGTGACAGTCGGTTCCAGACGCTCAAGGATGTCAAAAAACGGGTCGACCCTCGGTACGCGCTCCAATGCCACCCACAGGAGCCGCTTGCTACTCGCGTCTTGCGCGGACATGCCTTGGGACCAACGCAGAAATAGATCCTGCGGGCCGTCTGTGGATGCTTCACGGTCAGGGGCAATATCAGCCGTCAACCGTAGCGTGTTCGGAAGATCCTCAGACATCAGCCCGGCTTCCTCAAGGCGCCGGCTGTATTCGTGAACTTGTCGCCGGGTTTGCTCGGTCAACGGGTTCTCGCTGATATCCGTCACACGAGTCACGCGCGCCGTCTGCGCCAACTGCTCATCCGACGGTGCAATGACGGAGTCCGGGAGAGTGGTAATACGGTTCTGGCTCAGATCGACCCGTAGCAGGTTTGTCCGTTCAACCAATCCCGCAGGCCAGGTATCAATCCCCGCATTGCTCATCTGCAAGGTACGCAAATCCGTCATCTGGCTGACATCCGGCGTCAGGCCGAGGAAGTTATCATCGAGTGTCAAGTCACGCAGTGCCGTGCGCGACGACAGGAGAGCAACCGACTCGGCAGTCAAGCGGATTCGGTTGTTTTGCAGAGACAAACGGGTCAATTCGTGCATATTCCCCACGGCTGGCGGCAACTCGAACAAATGGTTATCCGACATGTCCAGCGAGCGCACGCCTCGGCAGTGCGCCAGGAAACCTTCTGGTGATGTGCGCAGGTTCAGATGGCTCAGTTTGAGTACCGCCGGACGGATGAAACTCGCGCCAAGGTCGGGCAGGCTCGACAGGCGCAACCCACTGAGGTCCAGTTCGATTTCGATGAGCGTACCGTCGCTGGCAGCAACGAGGGGGTTATCCGCTCTCCAGCAGTTGATGATGCGTCGCTTGGCGTGATAACGACCGTTGGATTCCAGCACACGCTCATTTAACCCGACGCGCTCGTTACTCTGACGCTCGTTGGAGGGGGTCCAGGCTTTTAACTGACGCTTGAGCGCGTTAAATTCCTGCTCTCGCAGGGCCAGCTCAGCATCAGCGCGTTCGCCCAGCGCCCAAATCATCTTCCGGGAGGCTTGGATGCCAATGTCGGGATATATTTCCTGCATGACCCTAAGCCTTGGATTACCACTGTCAAAGGCACCCTCAATGGCTCCTTGCAGCAGTTCGGGCCGTGTTTGCGTCAGCGTCTGCCAGTAGCGATCGAACTGCTGCCAATAGTCCGCAGGAAACTCATTGCGCTCAAGCATGACGACGTTGTTTGTCCGAACGATCGCGTCAAGCTGCTCAGGCGGTGGTGCCAAATGTTCTGGTGGAACCTCCTGCAGGCGGTTTTCGGATAAATCGACACGTCGCAATCCAGTCAGTGCGGTTAATCCCAAGGGCCACTGCTCAATTTGCGCATTACTGAGGTTCAACTCCGCCAGATTTGGCATACCACGGACATCAGGGGCGGCACCCAGCGGGTTGCTGCGCAGATCAAGTGTGACAAGGGCGCTGAGGTTGCTCAGCATACGGCCGGTTGGTGGAGTCAACTCAAGATTATTGCCGGTCAGGTTCAACGAAGTCAGGGAGCGCATTTCACCGATAGCGCCGGGTAACTCGGTAAGTCCGCAACCGATCAGGGCCAAATGCTTGACGTGGGTGAATGATGTGAGGAAAGCATCAGTCTTGCCGGACCAACCGCGGCCGTAGATCTCAAGCCCCTCAATGTGGCTGAAATCAGCACTTAGTAGCGGTAGCTCCAGATCGCCTCTCATCACCAACTTCAGGGGGCCTTCATTCATAAGCCGCCAGTGGTTCCTGATCTCTCTGGCGATAGAGTGCGCGCTGGGAACGCTGAGATCCCATCCACGCGGCGGCCCACTGGCGTAAACCCAGGTATCCAACTCCCTCGTCAACGTTTTGAGTTCAGTCTTCCAGTGTGTCAACCCACCGTCGACATCGTCGCCCAATGTGAGGACAAACGCATCGACTTCATCCTCGTCCATCAACGGGAACAGATCGGTGACCTGCTCGCGTACTAAATCGCTGTCACTGCCACTGTCACTGTCGCTGTCGCTGTCGCTGGACGCCTGTCGGCTGGACCCGCCGCCACCGCCAAGTAATCTGAGTGTCGAATCAACCGTCGGTTTGCGCACCGGATGCTCCAGCAACACCGTGCGCAGCGGCTCACGAGGCAAAGGTGATTGCTGGATCGCGGCCTTCAACTGCTGTGCATCGGCGACCCCAAGGCTCTGGCGTTCGGGGGTGGACAACAGGTCCCAGATTGCCCCAAAAAAATCCCTGGGCATGGGTGCTTCAAACAACCCATTGTCCTTGAGCACCAAGGTCTTGGTGGTGGTTGAATCCACGGAACCAATGGCATCCAGCAGCGTGCCTTGGGCCGAGTGGTGACGCAACTCCACCCGCGTTCCACGCTGCCATCCAGGCAAGGTTTCCAGGGTGCGCAAGGCCAGACGCTGGCTATCAATACCTGCCAGCGTGTCCAGGTACAGGCCTTCATAGGCACGTGATACGCGAACTTCCTGCTCAAGCCACCTCGCCTGCTCAATACGTTCCTCGGGCAAAAACCCGGTATCCCGAAAGGTCTGCAACTGCTCAGCCCTCAGCCTTCTGAGCAACTCAGTGGCCATCGACGCCGGCAGCCTTGGGTAAGTCGCCATGACCAGGCGCACATCAGGATCGTTCGTGGCATTCAAGGCTTGGTAGCGCTCTTCGACCAGCGAGCCCTTAAAGGTATCGACGACGTTGGCGATGTGTTCACGCAGCTTGCCGGCCCGCACCGCCAGCGACTCTTCGGCACTGCCGGGGATTTCCCTGAGCGCGGTGTCCACGCCTTGCAAGCTGTACAGCACCTGGTCGAGCCACTCACCACCCGCCAGCTGCCTTTCACTGACCTCCACTACGCGCCTGGAGGCGCCCCCGAAGGTCTCCTCCCACAACACCCGGCTGTTGCTGCCACTGACCCTGACCCGTAGCGGCGCATCAGGCAACATTCCTCGTCGACGCATGATTTGCAGTTGCAGCACGGGGTCGCTCTGGGCATAGACAGCCGGGTCACTACTTTTCATTTGCTCGACAAACGTCGTCAGTTCCTGATGAGCCTTGAAGTGCTGGATCGTGTCATCCAGCAACAAAGGCACCGGGTCATGCTCAACAAACGTCTGGCGCAAGACGTCTTCCTCGACACCGCTGGCCATTCGGGCCTGTTCCAGCGTTTGGGCGTCAAGCCCACGCTGTTCCAGCCCCAGGCGCCTCATCAGGGTCGGTTTGTCCCAGGTCAGCGGCTGCTCGAATTCATGGCTCCAGACGCCAGCGTGGTTATGTTCCAGCAGCGGCTCATACGCACCAGGGCGGTTGGGGTGCTGGATGCGATACTGGCCGGTGACGGAGTCCTGCCCGACACGGTAGTGGTCACCCTCATGGGGCAAAATCAACTGGCCGTCGTGCGAGTAAAGGCCCAAAGCGTCTGGCTTGGCACCTGCGGCCAGTTCGACAGGCACCTTGTAAGGCGCAAGATCCGGCTTCCACAGGCGAGTCTTGCCGCCGGGCAACGTGACGGCTTTGAGCCGCTCAATGAACGGTGACACTGTGAAGTGGAACGCCACCGCCTGCGCCGCCAGTGTGGCCAGGTTTTCCATCACATCGGTGACGTGCGCCCAACCCGCCTCGCGGTCGCCTTCGCTGAGTTCGGTCGCGCCTTCAAAGACCTCGTAAAGCAGCTGACCAGCCATCACCCCGGCCATCACCAGGCCCAAGGGTGGGACCACCATCCCCAACAGGTTCAGGCCAAACATGCCGATACTCAGGTAATGGGCTGCGCGCCTGGAACTGGATGCCTTGTCAGCATCCTCAGTGCTCACGGCCTGGTTTTGGGCATCGTTAAACAGTCGCGTGCGCAGACTGGCATGGCGATACACCCACAGGTCCGCCGCCCGCCAGAGGCCGGCGATTTCTATGGCTTGAATGTTGAATTCGGGGGCGGTTATCGGAACGCGCACAGACGGTTGCGGCTCCCCCAGCGACGAGCCGGAGGTAAAGGAGGGGGCCGTCAGTAAACGCCCCCATTCCGACCGCAGCCACTGCGCGCCGAACGGTTGGGGCGGCGCATCCACCGCCAGCTCGGTCAGCCTGCGGTAGTAATAAGCGCGATCCTTATCGGCGACAAACTGGGCAAAAAACTGCTGGTATTGGGTGGTTTGTACACCCTTGGAGCGGTCGGCCCTCTGGCTGGCGCTCGCGGTCAGGCGATCCGTTAATTCGTTGCGAAACTCATTAAACGTTTCATAACGCTTGATGGGATGCTCGGGGTGGTCAGGGATGTAGGCGATAACCCAGCACGAATAACGCTGCTTGGCGCAGGGGTCGATGATCAGGCAGTCATGCAGGTGCAGGTTCATCAGGCTCAAGCAGCGGTAACCGACCGGCTGGTTATCGACCATGATGTCCTTTTCACCCGCCGCCACGCGCATCAGCAACGCGTAATCGGTGGCACCGATATCCCCCTTGAGCAAGGCCAGATACGCTGCCGCCTTGAAGGCATTTTTCTGGTGGCGGATGGAGCGATCCCGGAACGCGGCGCGGACCCGTACATTATTAGGTCTCAACTGCGCCCTGAGATAAGCCTGGTATTGACGCCCCAAATCAAGGTCACGGCAGAGCTGGGCGAACTCATGAATTTTCAGGGTCGTGGCATGACGTTCAAAGTGCTCAAGCCTATCCGGCGGGGTGATAAATCCCGAGGCACTGTCGAAAAAATCCTTCTTGGCCTCCCGCGCCTCAAAGTTGCCCAGGGCAGCCTTGAGCAAGGAGAACGTCTTGACCCTGAATCCGCCGGTTTTTCTGCCAAAGGCTTCCTCAACCGGCACATACAGACGCAACCAGGTTTGATTGACGTCCAGCGCATGGCCGGCAGCCTTCAATGCCGCTTCCAGTAACGGCTGGGCGAATGCTTCCAGTGCCTGGACTTTGCTTAGGGATTTCTCCAGCTCATTCAGGGAGTGGCAACGGCTCTCCAGCAGCGTCTTGAGCTGATCCTTTTGTGCTTGAGACGTGGTGTCGTACCAATCGGGGATACTCGCGGGTGTCTGCTTGAGCGCCTGGCGCCGTTCGGGTGAACTGCTGACCAGGCAGGATGGGATCGCCTGTTTGATCAGCTCGTAATGTTTTCCCTGCTCACCGGGCGGGAGCGTGGTGGGGGCAATAATTTGAAGATCGGGCATGGGATGACAACCTTGTCATGAGAAAGATTGCCATCCTATGCAGCGCATTTTTTTTGCTGGGGTTAACTATTTAGCAGGCTCCAAGCAAGGTGCGCAAAGCCGACGTGATCGATAAGGATCGATAGCGCAGCGTTATTTCCTGTTTTAAGGGGTGACACTGACTGACCAACCGGCACGCTCGAGTGCTTGCTCGGTCAGCGATAGAAACAGGGCCTTGAAGTCCGCGGCGACCAGGTCCTGGCCGGCCTCATAAGCGGCTTGGGTGATCGGCTCCGGCGCCTTGATTGCATCGTTCAAGGCCTCTTCACGGGCCGCCAGGGCATCGAACGGTTGCGGGTTGGATCGACGCAGGAAATCCGTCCAGAACTCCTGTTCGAGGACCCGCTGGGCCAACTTCGGCCCCTCTTCCGCCGCCAGCACCTCTAAACGCGTTTGCTCGATCATCTCGGGCGTCACCGAGGGTTCGTCGTAGTGCATGCCACGTGACTGCCAAGGCAAGTCCAGGGTTTGCGCCAGCGCGGTGGTGTAGATCATGTGCACTTCCACCTCATCGATCGGATCGAGAGGGTTGCCATCAGCATCGTGACGAATTATCACGCGCCCGTCCTGATCGTACTCAGGAAATCTGCGCCCCTGAGCATAGAACACGTCGATCCGGGCTTTGGCGATCTTGCCCAACGCATCCAGGCGTGACTTGCCGCGAGCCAGTGTCAACAGCCGCGTTTCGATCAAGTCAACGCTTGGCAACTCCTGGGCCTGTAGAACCAGGACCTCGACGCCCATGGCGTTGAACAACTGTGCGCCGGCATCCACACAGGCACTCGGTGCTTCAGCCATCCTGAACAGTTTTTTACGCAAGGCAGTGTCCGCCACCGCCGCCTTGATCATCTGCCAGACTTTGCCCGTCAACTCGGCCCTTACCGCGGGATCCTCGGTCGTGGCGTCCGCCGATTGCGCCAACAGGCGCAGCTCATTGAAGAAAGGTTCGGAGTCAAACTCATGCTCAAGGCTATCCCAGGCGCTCTGGTTAGCAAAAAACTCCTCTTCGCTCAACCCCTCACGCCAATGAATACTTTCCTGCATGCCCCGTGGCGGTGCGACACGATTGGGGTCCATTCCCTCGGACGCTCGATGGCTTCTGAACCGTTGCAGGTTCTCTGCGCTGATAAACTCGGGGTCCAGGCTGATCTCGGTGCGCGCTACAATGCCCGATTGGGCCGTGCCCAGTGCTACATCTGGAATCAGCTCCAGCTGATTGGCACTCAGGTCCAGATAAAAAGAGGTCGCGCGTTCCTGCTCGAATATTCCTGTAGGCCAGGTCGTCAGCCCGGTCTGGGCCAGCTTCAGGATATTGAGGTCCGGCATCTGACTGATATCCGGAGACAACACCAACGGATTGCTCTCAAGCCCCAGATAGTTCAAGCGCTTGAGCCCTCGCAGGGCATCGACCGCAGCGGCGTCCAGTTCGATCAGGTTATCGGACAGGTCCAATTCGGTGAGACGCCACAGCTGCTGGATGGGTGCGGGCACCTCAATCAACTCGTTATTGCTCAGGTTCAGTCGGCGCAGGCGCGGGAAGTAGCCCAGAAAGGTATCTATACCGTCAGTCAGCCCTGTGCCTGACAGGTCAAGGTGAGAGACATGCCCGAAGTAGGCCGTCAGCGGTGGTAACTGCTCCAGTTGGTTATGCAGCGGTTCGCCGGACAAATCCATAAACTGCCCCTGGGACGTTCCGGTCAGCGCCTCGTCCTCCTCGCCTGTGCGCCGCCATGCTTGTAACAGCGCCTTGATGATGCTCCGCCTGGCCGCACGTTTTTCTGAGTAATCGCTCGAGGCACGATCCGCGGGGGTCGCCTGTTCCTTCTGCTCACGCAGCCACGTCTTCAGGCTGTCCTTGAGCGTCTTCAATTCCTGCTCCAGCGCCGTGAGGATGTTCGCGACATCGGGCCCCGTCCCGGCGATGAACGCATCGACCTGGTCCTGGGTGAAGCCTGTGTATAGATCTTTGATACGTCGCTCAAGGGCATACCGCGCGGCGGCTTCCCGGCCATGGTTGCTCAACGGATAACCACGTCGATCACCTGACACGCGCACCGGTGCCCGGAAGAATGGCCAACGGCCCCTTGGCAGCTTGAGCACCTGGCGCAATTCTTCACGGGGCAAGGCATGTTCGAGGATTTTCGCTTTCAATGCAGCGCCCTGCTTGGGATGCGGAAGCCCCAACGCTTGACGGTGACGATCGGTCAATGCGTGCTGCAACGAAACGTAGAGGTCGTCAATGCCATGCAAATCTTCATCACGCGTGTTACGCGGCTGATAGCGCCCTTCATCAAGACGTACCAGCACCTTGCGATCTGCAGCATCTTCGGGGCCGAAACTGGCGCGCAACGCCCCCTCTAAATGCCCTTCGCGGACCTCAAGGCGCAGGTTGTCGGTCCAACCGGGCAAGCGTTGCAGGCTATTGAGTACCAACGCCTCAGTGTCCGGCCCGGCCAGAGCGTCCAGGTACAAACCCTCATACGCGTGGGTCAGGCGCATCTGTTGTTGCGCCAGGCGCGCCTTCTGCGCAATACGCAGCGGTACACGCTCGGCGCTTTTCATAATCTCGCGCTCGGCCGGCGTGGCGTCCTCCAGCAGTTCGCGGGCCAGGATCGTCGGCACGCCACCGAAATCGCGCTGAATCAACATGATCGCGGGGTCCGACGGTGGCTGCTGTTCAACATAGATGCTGTTCATCAAGCGCGAGCGCACATCGATTGCCCTCTTCTGGAGTTGCGCCTGCAACGCTGCGGTACGCGCTTCGGGCGTGCTGTGCCTGGAGCTGTGCAACAAGTTGTCCAGCTGGCGACTACTGAGCGATTCGACAATACGTTTGGGTAACTGCCCGTTCATCAAGTCGGTGCGATGAATGCCCACGGTATCGGCTGCGGTTGCCAGGCGATTGCCATACTTGATCGACGGCCCACTCAACTCGGTGCCCGCAAAAGCTTCGATCGCCTTGTTGGGCGGCCAGCCCGGCAGTTCGACCATCAAGGACGCGGCGTAGCTGCACAATTGACTGCTGAGGGCGCCTTGGCCGATGCCCTCGGCCACGCTTACCGCGTCACGATAGGCACGGAACTGGCGCAGGGTATCGAGCACAATCGCGGGCACTGCCTCACCGTCCACATGCACACGGCGCAACACGTCTTCACTCACATCTGCAACCCGGCGCACCTGCTCCAGCTCGGCATCGCTGAAGCCCTCCGTCACCGCACCCAACCGCCGCATCAGCGCTGCCCCCTCCCAACCCAGCGGCCTTTCGACCTCATGGTTCCACAGGCCGCTGCCATTTTGCGTAAGCATCGGTTTATAGGCATCGGGCCGGGAGGGGTGGACGATATGGTACGCCTCGGTCCCATCGTCATATTCCACTACGTAGTATTTGCCCTCCAGTTTCAGCAGGGATTTCCCGTCAAACTTGTACAACCCCTGCTCATCGGCCGTGACACCGATGGGTATCGGCCCTGTGTACTCGTAAGACGACAGTTCGGGCTTCCACAGGCGCGTCTTGCCGCTGGGCAGCGTGACCGTCCTGAGTTCCTCGAAGAAAGGCGACACCGTAAAGTGGAACGCCGCCGCACCGGCTGCCAACATTGCCAGGTTTTCCACCACTTCGGTAATGTGAGCCCAACCGGCCTCGCGGTCGCCCTCGCCCAATTCAACAGCCCCTTCCAGGATTTCGTAAAGGACTTGCCCGGCCATCACCCCTCCCATAACCGCACCCAGCGGCGGGATAGCCATCGCTGCCAGGTTGAGACCGAACATCCCAATACTCAGGTAATGGGCAATACGTCGAGAGCGCGACGCTTCGTCGGCATCCGCGGTGGACACGGCCTGGTTGCGGGCGTCCTCGTACATTCGTTTACGCAGGCTGTCATAGCGATGTGGCCACAGGTCCACCTCGCCCCACAGGCCATTGAGGGCGTCAGCATTGATATTGAAGCCCGGCGCCTTTATGGGAACCCGCACTGACGGCTGTGGCTCACCCAACGTTGAAGTAATCGAGGAAAACGGCGGGGATACCAACCCGACCAGCCATCGCCCCCACTCAGAGCGTAGCCACTGGGCACCGAACGGTTGCGGCGGAGCGTCCACCACCAACTCAGTGAGCCTGCGGTAATAGTAGGGCCGATCCTTGTAGGCTATGAATTGGCCAAAAAACCGCTGGTTCGGCGTCGCCAGCCAGCCTTTGGAACGGTCGGTTTCATGGTCGGCCTTCACCGTCAGGCGGTCGGTCACGTCATTGCGAAACTCATTGAACGTTTCATAGCGTTTGATCGGGTGCTCGGGATCGTCAGGGATGTAGACGATGATCCAATCCGAATAGCGGTATTTGACACAGGGGTCGATGATCAGACAGTCGTGCAGGTGCAGATTCATCAGGCACGGGCGACGGTACCAGACTTGCTTTTCACCCAACATGATGCGCCGTTCGCCGGCGGCCACGCGCATCAGCAACGCATGATCGCTGGCGCCGATGTCGCCCTTGAGCAGCGCCAGGTAAGCCGCAGCCTTGAAGGCGTCCTTCTGATGACTGATGTAGCGTTCGCGGAAGACGTTGAGGGCTCGTACATCGGCGGGCTCCAGCAACGCTTTGAGGTGAGCCAGGTACTGGGCACCCAAGTCGAGGTCCCGACAGAGCGTGGCAAACGCGTGAATGGTCAGGGAAGTGGTATGACGATCGAAATGGCCGCGCGCATCCGGCTCGGTGATGAAGCCGGAAGTGCTGTTGAAAAAGCCCTCCTCGGCCTCGCGTGCCTCAAAATTAGCCAGGGCGGCCTGAAACAAGGAGAGCGTCTTGACTTGATAGCCACCCGTTTTGACACCAAATGCATCTTCGACAGGAACGTACAGGCGCAACCAGGTGTGATGGATGTCCAGCTCATGGCCGGCCGCCTTCAATGCCGCCGTCAATAGCGGCTGGGCAAAGCCTTCAACCGACTGGACCTTACCAAATGACTTCTCCAGCTCGATCATGGACTCGCATCGGGCTTCCAGCAGCGTCTTGAGCTGATCTTTCTGCGCTTGGGAGGACGTGTCATACCAGGTAGGGATATGTACAGCGGTGTGCTGCAGGGCCTTGCGCCGTTCGGGCGAGCTGTTGACCAGGCAGGAAGGAATCGCTTGCTTGATCAGCGCGTAATGTTGCCCCTGCTCACCGGGCAGGGGCGCAGGTGGGGCAGAAATCTGAGGGTCGGGCATGGGAAGACAACCTTGCAATGGAAAAGATTGTCATCCTATGCAGTGCCGTTTTCCCGATGGCGCTAACTATGTAGACAGCCCGCTCAGAAGTGCTCGCGGGGGTCGAACGCGGCTTTTTCCGCCAGGGCTTGCCACAACGCCTTGACCTCATCGTCTGCAGCCTTAGGCATCACGGCCTTGAGCTGGATAAACAGATAACCGCGTTGCCCGGCCTTGTTCAGCAAGCCGTGGCCCTTGGCGCGCATGCGTTGGCCGTTCTGGCTGCCGGCCGGCACCTTGAGGTTGATCTTGCCGGTAAGGGTCGGCACTGCGACTTCCGCGCCCAACGCCAGCTCCCAAGGGGCCAGCGGCAGGTTGATGATCAGGTTTTCGCCATCCACTTCGAACTTGGCGTGCGGCGCAAACTTGATGATCAGGTACAGGTCGCCATTGGCACCACCGCCCACACCCGGTGCGCCCTGGCCCTTGAGGCGGATGCGCTCGCCATCGGCCACACCGGCCGGGATCTTCACGTTCAGGCTCTTGACGGTATTGCTGACATGCCGGCCAGACGCATCGTATTGCGGCACCTGGAAGCTGATCTGCTTGGACTCGGTGGACAGTGTTTCCTCAAGGGACACCGACAGTTGCATCTCCACATCCTGGCCTTTGCGCCCGGTAGGACGGCGCTGGCCGCCACCAAAGGCATCGCCGCGCGCGCCGAAGATCGAGCTGAAGAAGTCCGAAAAATCGCCCGTGTCCTGGCCCCCGCCACCAAAGCCGCCACGGCTCTGCCAGCCCGGTGGCCCCTGGAACGGCTGGCCATGCTGGCCGTATTTACGCAGCTCATCGTATTCGGCGCGTTTGTCGGCGCTTTTGAGCGCCTCGTAGGCTTCGGACGCGTCTTTGAATTTCTCTTCGGCGTCCTTTTCCTTGCTCACGTCCGGGTGATATTTACGCGCGAGCTTGCGATACGCGGCCTTGATTTCCTTGTCATCGGCGCTCGGCTCGACACCCAATATCTTGTAATAGTCTTTGAAATCCATCGGCAGTTCACCATCCTTAATCGAGATCGCACAGCCCGGGGCACAACGTGCGCTGCTTTGCACCTGTTGAGTGATGTGGCCTGGGGGTGCGTCAAAGTGTTATCGGCGCTAGCCGTATGCAACAGATGTGGGGGCAAATACCCAGCTTTCAAGCACGATTTAGCGGATAGTCGGCCTACGCATCTGCGCGCGAGTGACATACACTGCGCGGCCGTTTTTTAACCGGAACCTGGAAGACATGAACAACACATCCCCAGCCCGTGCCTGCGGCATCGACTTCGGCACGTCCAACTCCACCGTCGGCTGGATCCGTCCCGGCGAGGAGACGCTTATCGCGCTGGAGGACGACAAGATCACCCTGCCGTCGGTGGTGTTCTTCAACTTCGAGGAGCGCCGCCCGGTATACGGTCGCCTGGCGCTGCACGAATACCTGGAAAACTACGAAGGCCGGCTGATGCGCTCGCTCAAGAGCCTGCTGGGTTCCAAGTTGATCAAGCACGACACCAGCGTATTGGGCACGGCCATGCCGTTCACCGACCTGCTGGCGCTGTTTATCGGCCAGCTCAAGAGCCGCGCCGAAGCCAACGCCGGCCGCGAGTTCGAAGAAGTGGTGCTGGGCCGCCCGGTGTTCTTCGTCGATGACGACCCGATGGCCGACCAGGAAGCCGAAAATACCTTGGTGGATGTGGCGCGCAAGATCGGCTTCAAGGACATCTCGTTCCAGTACGAACCGATTGCGGCGGCGTTCGACTACGAGTCCACCATCGAAAAAGAAGAGCTGGTACTGATCGTCGACATCGGCGGTGGTACTTCAGACTTCTCGCTGGTGCGCCTGTCGCCGGACCGCCGTCACAACGACAACCGCCAGAGCGATATCCTCGCCACCGGCGGTGTACACATCGGCGGCACCGACTTCGACAAACAACTCAGCCTGCAAGGCATGATGCCGCTGTTCGGCTACGGCAGCCGCATGAAAAGCGGCGCCTACATGCCCACCAGCCACCACATGAACCTGGCCACCTGGCACACCATCAACTCGGTGTACTCGCAAAAATCCCAGCTGGCCCTGGGCAGCATGCGCTACGACATCGAAGACACCGGCGGCATCGATCGCCTGTTCAAGCTGATCGAACAGCGCGCCGGGCACTGGCTGGCCATGGAAGTGGAAGAAACCAAGATCCAGCTGACCCACGAAGACAGCCGCCATGTGCTGCTGGACCGAGTTGAGCCGGGGCTGAGCGTAAACCTGACGCGGGCATTGTTCGAGTCGTCCATCGACGCGCTGCTGGAGCGCGTGCGCAACAGCGTCACGCAGCTGCTCAATGACGCTTCGGTGAGCGTGGCCCAAGTAGACACGGTGTTTTTTACCGGGGGCTCCAGCGGCATCCCGGCGCTGCGCCACAGCATCTCGGCGATGCTGCCGAATGCACGGCATGTGGAAGGCAATATCTTCGGCAGTATCGGCAGTGGTCTGGCGATTGAGGCGAGCAAGCGCTACGGCAGCTGAGATTTAGCTTAAATCTGCTGTGCGCCCTTCGCGAGCAAGCCCGCTCCCACACTTGGAATGCATTTCAGATGTGGAAGCGGGCTTGCTCGCGAAGAGGCCAGTTCAGGCACCTACAATGCTTAAACCATCCCCGCCAGCTTCAACTCACTCTTCAAATACGCATAATAAATCGGCCCCGCCACCACACCTGGCAAACCGAAGGCCGCTTCAAACACCAGCATCGCCAGCAGCAATTCCCAGGATTTGGCACTGATCTGCCCGCCGACGATGCGCGCGTTGAGGAAGTACTCGACCTTGTGGATCACGATCAAATACCCCAACGCCGCCACTGCCACCCAGATCGACAGCGACAGCGCGACGATGGTGATCAGGGTGTTGGAGATCAGGTTGCCGATCACCGGCAGCAGGCCGACCAGGAAGGTCAGCACGATCAGGGTTTTGGTCAGGGGAAGGTGGATACCGCAGAGCGGCAACACGACCGCGAGAAAAATCGCAGTGAAAGCCGTATTGAGCGCGGCAATCTTGATCTGGGCGAAGACGATGTTGCGAAACGCTTGGACCAACAGGTGCAGGCGGTCGAACAGCGCGGCGGCCAGGGGTTTGCGCTTGGTCAGGTCGGGCACACGCTGCAGGGCAATGATGGCGCCGAGCACCATGCCAATCAGCAGGGTGACGAACATGTGGGCCGCGTCTTTGCCGACCAGTTGCAGCTCGCTCAGGTGTTTGCTCAGCCAATCGCCGATGGCCACGCGAAACTCGGCGGCGCTGGCGGGCAAGTAGGCGTCAACGAACGGCGGCAGTTGCCCGCGCGCGCGGTCGACCACGCCCATGAATTTGTCCAGGGAAGCCCCAGGGTTTTCCGCTTCGTGGAGCAGGAAGCTGATGGCGCCGGCGAAGATCAGGGTCAGCACGCTGACGATCAAGGTGCCCAGCAAGGCCACCGCCAGCCAACGCGCACGCCGGCCTTCAATCAGTCGCTGCAACTGCGGGGTAAGCATGTTGACCAGTTCATAAACCAGCAGGCCGGCCAGCAGGCTCGGCAGCAGCTTGAGCGGCAGAACCAGCAAGAGCCCGCCGAAAATGATGATGCAACTGACCAGCAACAACACGTGACGCTGAGAAAACGTTGGCATACAGCCTCAAAACGAACGGCGTTAAAGGATGGGCAGTCTGCCAGCCTTGAGAGAATCAAGCGAGAGGTCTGAATTGTGAACACCGGCAGTGTGGGAGCGGGCTTGCTCGCGAAAGCGGTGGATCAGTCAGTACATCTGAAACTGACACACCGCTTTCGCGAGCAAGCCCGCTCCCACAGGAGATAGGCGCTATCAGTTGCCTTTGAGGCAGGTGCTCATAAAGGTTTTACGCGCATCGCCAGCCAACGCCTTGGTTTTCGCCGTGGCATTGCAGTCTTTCATCTTCTGCTGCTGCGGAGTCAGGGTCTTGGCATCGTTGGCGGCCGGCGCCGACAGGCAGGTCTTCATAAAAGCCTTGCGGTCATCGCCCTTGAGCGTCTTGGTGGTGGCTTCGGCATTGCAGGTGGTCATTTTATTTTGCTGGGCTGTGGCAGCGAAGCCTTGGGAACACAGCAGCAGGCCCATCATCAACAACGGAATACGCAGCATCTTCATGGAGTTTTCTCCCTGTTACCGCACCAAAGGGGCACGGCCTACGCAGCAGTGTAGTCAAAACCTGTTACATCTTCAGCGCCCGCGAATATTCGACCGGCGGTACTGCTCTGGGGTGCAGCTGGCGTGACGCTGGAACATGGCGATAAACGCCGAGGCGCTGCTGTAGCCCAAGTCAAACGCCACGTGTTGCACACTGCGGTCGCTGTCCAGGGCTTCGATGGCGGCGAGGTAGCGCAGGCGCTGGCGCCATTCGCCGAAGCTCATGCCCAACTCACGCACGAACTGACGGGCCAGGGTGCGCTCACTCACATGCACTTGCTCAGCCCACTGCGCCAACGGGCGATTGTCCCCAGGCTCGGCCTGCATCCCTTCGAGTACGCTGAGCAACCCGGGGTGACGTGCATAAGGCAGAAAGCAATCATGTATGGGCGCCTGCTTGAGCTGATCCACCAGCACCTGGGCCAGGCGTGTATCGGCCTCGGTCTGCGGAATATTGACGTCACGCTGGGCAAAGTCGCTGAGTATCGCCTTGAGAATGTCACTGATCGCCAAGGTGCACGGCGCCTGCGGCAGTTGTGCGCAGAGTTCCGGAGCCAGGCCCACTGAGCGATACACAATCGCTTGTGCGTTGTAGGAACTGTGCTCGGTATTGGGTGGGATCCACACCGCGTACTGCGGTGGCGACATAAAGCGGTTGCCGGCCACTTCCATGCGCATCACGCCATTGGCCGAATAGTCCAACGAACCCCAGCCATGCCGGTGCGGCGTGCATTCGGTGTCGGGGGCGAATTCGGAGTAGCGGAAGTACACCGGGCTGGGCAGGCTGCGAAAATCCGCGAGGCGTACAGTGTGTCTGGCCATATTGTCTGGATACAGAGGTCGGTTGTCTGGGTCGCAGTATAGGCTTCTATCCAGACAGAGGATAATCCCGGCTCATCAACACACCTGGTTTCTTTCGATGCAATACGCGTATCCCCTGCTGGCCATCTTTATCTGGGCCGGTAATACCGTGGTCAACAAATTGGCCGTGGGTTCGATCTTCCCCGCAGAAATCGGCTTTTACCGCTGGTTGCTGGCGGCGCTGCTGTTTACCCCTTTCATGCTCAAGCCGGTGCTGGCCAACTGGGCGCTGATCCGTCCGAACCTGGGCAAGATCTTTATCCTCGGCGTGCTGGGCATGGCGGTGTATCAAAGCCTGGCCTATTACGCCGCGACGCTGACCAGCGCCACCAACATGGGCATCATCCTCTCGCTGATGCCGTTGATGTCGCTGACTGCCGCCATCATCAGCCTCGGCCAACGCCTCACCTTCGGCGCGCTGACCGGCGCGGTGCTGTCGTTCGCAGGCGTTGTGGTGGTGGTCTCGGCCGGCAACCTCGGCGCATTACTGCAACACGGGCTCAACCTGGGTGACGCGATGATGCTGTTCGCCACCCTGGCCTACGCGGTCTACAGCACCCTGCTGAAAAAATGGCAACTGCGCCTGCCGCCGTTGGTATTGCTGTACTTGCAGATCCTGGTGGCGGTGGTGGTGCTGTTTCCGTTGTTTCTGTTCTCGGCCAAGGCCGGCTTGGGCTGGGCGAATATTCCCCTGGTGCTGTACGCGTGCTTGCTGGCGTCGATGCTGGCGCCACTGGCCTGGATGCATTCGGTCAAACACCTGGGGCCAAGCCGCACCACGCTGTTTTTCAATTTGCTGCCGCTGATTACCGCCTTGATTGCGGCAGTGGTGCTGAAGGAAGAACTGGCGATGTATCACTTGGTCGGCGGTTTGCTGACCTTGGGCGGGGTGATTTTGTCGGAGCGTTGGACGACGCCGGTGCGCCGCGAGGTTGGGGTTGCCTGCGATGAACGATAACCCGGTCTCCCTGTTAAACCCCGGCCGCCTTCAGCCGCCGGGCATGCTCGACAAACAACCGAATCGGCTCCGCGCCCTTGCCCACCAGCCCCATGGATTGGTTGACGATATCGAAGTGATCCAGGGCGTAGTCATCGCCGATGACCGTGCCCAGGTGCGAGCTGTAGCGCCCGACCATGCCGTCACATTGGCCCTTCTCACGCACAAAGCTGCGGGCGAACAACCGGCAACTGCGGTTCGTGCCGTCCAGCAGGTTGCGCCCGCGATCGGTCTTGCCTGGCTGCAAGGTGCCGGACCACGAGTAATAACGCACGCCGTTGACCACCTCGGCGCCCTGCCCGCCCCAGGTTTCGGGCAGCCCTTGGGGATACTGGCGGTTAAACAAGGCCACACCGGCACTGGTAAGAGAATGGTGCGAAGCCTCTAGATCGGCCTTGAAGCGCGGGCCGCGATAGCCGGATTCCAGCAAGCCCATCACCCAGGCAACCAGATGAAACACCGCGCTCATCAGTCGGCCTTTCACACTGGCCGGCGGGTAATGGGCGTGAATATGGTCCGCCAGTTCCGAGCCATGGTTGGGGCCGGCCACCGACGTCACTGACGCCACCCACTCCGGGCGCATGGCGGCGGCATAACGCGCGGTGAGCGCGCCCTGGCTGTGGCCGATCAAGTTGACCTTGTCGGCGCCGGTCTCGCGGCGGATTTGTTCGATGTGCGCCAGCAACTGCTCGCCGCGCACCTCGCTGGAGTCCAGTGGCGCCACCTGAATCGCAAATACCTGCGCCCCACCCGCCCGCAGTGCCGGGACAATGCCGTACCAGTAAGGGAAAAAGCCTACGCGCACGAAGCCCAGCATGCCGGGTACCAACACCAAGGGGTAACGCGTGGCGAGGAAATCGGGCATGGGGCAACATCCAGGTCGGAAAGCGATAATGCCATCCTAGACCAACCGACATGACTGCCCCATGACCGCGCCGTTAGAAATGCCCGGCCAGGTCGTGCAACTGGCGCTCGGCCTCTGCAAAGGCGCGCAGGAACACGCTTTTGTCCGATTCCTCACCCTCGGCGGCAATCACCTGGATGTCGTCGATACCAATGTAGCCCAGCACTGTGCGCAGGTGCGGGTCAGCGTGATTCATCGCCTCGTTCTCGCCACCTGGGCCAAAGCCGTTGCCGCCTCGGCTGGTGATGATCAACGCGCGCTTGCCCTTGAGCAACGCCTGGTATTGCGCGTTGCCGTGGCTGTCCAGGGTGATATCGAAGGTGAGGCCCATGCGCACGATCTGATCGATCCAGGCCTTGAGGCCGCTGGGCACACCGAAGTTGTACAGCGGCATGGAGATGACCAGCAGTTCATGGTCGATCAGCTCGCCAACCAGTTGATCGCTGAGTTGTAGATCGGCCTTCATCACCTGCGGCAATGATTGCGGCTCAGGGTAGAAATTGGCCGCCACGAAGGCTTCGCTGACATGGGGAATGGCGGCGCGGCCGACTTCGCGGCGGGTCAGTTGGGCGCCGGGGTTGGCGGCTTGCCAGGCCTGCAGAAACGACTCGGCCAGGCGCCGCGAGTGCGAACGTTCGCCACGTGGACTGGCATGTATCACAAGCATTTTTTTCATCTGTAAAACCCTTCACGGAGTAAACTCAGGCAACCTGGATGGCCACCGCTTCTGCCTGCGAATCTAGAGCCGTGGGTGCTGGCCGACAAATGATCAATAGTTAATCCGGCTGAATTCAATTCATCCATGGAGTTGAAATGTTTGCTTCGCTGCCCCTTACTGCCCTGCGCACGTTCGAATCCGCGTCGCGCCTGCTGAGTTTCAAGGCGGCGGCCGAGGAACTGTCGGTGACCCCCACGGCGGTATCGCATCAGATTCGCTCGCTGGAAACCTGGCTCGGCGTGCCGCTGTTCGAGCGCCTGCCACGCCGGGTGCGCCTGACCGACAGCGGCGAGCGGCTGTTTCGCAGCCTGCATGGCGCCTTGCTGGAGGTGGCACAGAACCTCGACACCTTGCGCCCGCAACGCAGCACCGGGCACCTCACCGTCTCGACCACGCCCGCCTTTGCAGCGTTATGGCTGGTGCCACGGCTGGGGCGTTTTTATGCCGCTCATCCGGACATTAACCTGCGCCTGGACACCCAATGTGAGGTGGTCGACCTGCAACAAGACGCCAGTGTCGACCTGGTGATTCGCTACAGCCTGGGCGATTACCCCAATCTGTACGGCCAATGTTTGTTCGACGAGTGTTTTGCGGTGTACGGCTCGCCCGAGCAGGTCGCGCGGGCCAGTACTCAGGTGCCGACCCTGATCAGCGTGCGCTGGCACAACTCCGAGCTCTATGCCCTGGGCTGGCAAGCCTGGTGTGATAAAGCGGGTGAAGCCTGGCTCGGCCTGGGTCCGTTGCGAGAATACGACGAGGAACACTACGCGCTGCAGGCGGCAATTGCCGGCCAAGGGCTGGTGCTGGCGAGCAATATCCTGGTGTCCGAAAGCGTCGCCAGCGGCCTGCTGGTGCCCTATCGGCCGCAGATCAGTGTGGGCGGTGCCGGCTATAGCGCGCTGTGTGTGCCGGGGCGTGAGCGGCATCCGCCGGTGCGGGCGTTTTTCCAGTGGGTGCGGGAGGAAGCCGAGCTATCCGGCCAGGCGGTGTGAAATCCGATAAAACTTTTTGCGTCAGCCAGGACTCACAACTTGGAGTGATCACGCCAACAGAGCGTGGCGCAAAACCGGATTAGCACCAGGAGATTGAGATGACCCAAGCAAACTTGACCGACGTTGCCACCCTGCGCAGCCGCGCCCGCCAGCACGTCGAAAACGGCGCCGTGACCGAAGGCTACGACGCCGACCGTGAAGAAATTATCCGCCTGCTCAACGAGTCGCTGGCCACTGAGCTGGTCTGCGTGTTGCGCTACAAGCGACACTACTTCATGGCCAGCGGCTTGAAAGCCAGTGTCGCCGCCGATGAGTTCCTGGAGCACGCCACCCAGGAAGCCGAACACGCCGATAAACTGGCCGAGCGCATCGTGCAACTGGGCGGTGAGCCGGAGTTCAACCCCGACCTGCTGTCGAAGAACTCCCACGCTCAATACGTGGCTGGCAACACCTTGAAGGAAATGGTCTACGAAGACCTGGTGGCCGAACGGATCGCGGTGGACAGCTATCGCGAAATCATCCAGTACATCGGTGATAAAGACCCGACTACACGTCGCATCTTTGAAGACATCCTGGCCCAGGAAGAAGAACACGCCGATGACATGGCGGATATTCTGCAGGACCTGTAACTAACACCACAAAACAGTGTGGGAGCGGGCTTGCTCGCGAAGGCGGAGTGTCAGTCAGAGCAATACTGACTGACACTCCGCCTTCGCGAGCAAGCCCGCTCCCACATCGGGTTAGCGTGCCTTCTGTTACTTCACAGTCTTGGGCGCCTTGCCTTCCTTCATCTGTTGCAGCAACGGTGCGCACTGGTTGGGTTCATCACCGCTTGGTGCGACCAATGCCAGCAACCCGGCAGCCGGGCCGGCGATCACACCGAGCGCGACCATCCCGGCACCACGCAACATCAACGGCACCGCTTTCACACCTGCATTCGGCTTGATAAAAGGACCGTTGACGTACAGCGGCGAGCGCAGGGAAAAGAGGCGGAAGCCTTTTGATTCGGGCGTGATGGTCAAGTCCAACTGCTCGGTCGCCATGTTCGCCGTGCCATCGATATAAATGATCGCGTTCTCGGTATCGAACACAAACAGCCGCGTCGTTGCCAGACCGGTCTTGATGCCAAAGTCCGCCGCCGCGCAGTTGATCTTCACTTCCTTGTCGCCAAACAAGCGGCCGACCACGTAGTTGCCCACGTTGAGCCCGGCAATTTCCATCAGGCCGCGGCTGATGGCGCCGTCATTGATCAACATTTTCAGGTCGCCGTTGGAGGTGCCCAGCAAGGCTGCCACGGAGTTGCCGCGCCCGGAAATGTCGGCATCGCCGTTGAGTTCACCAAAGCTGGTCTTCATCGGCTCGAATGTCGGGAACAACTGCTTGAGCTTGAAGTTGCGCGCCGTCAGCTTGGCACGGCCTTCCATCGGCGTGGTTTGTCCGTTCAAGCGGATCTGCGCATCCAGCTTGCCACCGGCCACGCCAAAGCGCAGGGGCTCCAGGCTCAGTTGGCCATCGTTGAGGACCAAGTGGGTGTAGAGGTCGGTGAACGGCAGGTCGGCGCTGTGCACGATGCGTTTGCCGGTGAACTCCACATCGGCATCCATGTCACGCCAGCGTTCGGTGCGGAACTCTTCCACCGGCAGTACTTTGGTCGCCGGCTGCTTGCTCTCACCGCCACGGGCCTTTTGCTTGGCGTTGGAGTCGGCACCAATCAACGGCGCAAGGTCGGTCATCAGCAGTTGGTTGGACACCAGTGTACCGCTGAGCTTGGGCCGTGGCTGGCTGGCGACGTAGCTGAGGTTGCCGTGGATGTCGCTGTCGCCAATCTTGCCGTTGAAGTTTTCGTAGGTGAATGACGCGCCGCTGGCCTCATGCAGCTTGGCGATCAGATGGCCGTCGGTGGAATAGGCCGGGGAGTCTGGCAGCGTCACGCCGGTCAGCGGGTAAAGGTTGCCCAGGCTGCTGCCGGACAGTTTCAGGCGCAGGTCCAGGGCACCCAGGTTGAGCGGGTCAGTCAGGGTGCCGGCCAGCGCGATGCTGGTGTCGGCGATCTTAACTTGCGCTTGCAGCGGGAACGGCTTGGCCGCGTCCTGCAAGGCCAGCAGCCCGCCGATCTTGCCGGTGCCGTCGAGTTTCTGGCCGTGGTACTGGCCTTTGACCTTGAGGCCGAATGCGTAATCCTGCGGCGCCGAGCCTTTTTCCAGAGCCTTCTTGGCATCCGCGTCACCGACGATTTCACCGAAGGGAATCGGCTTGCCGAGCAGGTCGATGATCACATCCAGCTGGGTCTTGAGGGTTTGATCGTCGAGGGTGACATGGCCCTTGTCGAAGCCGATGGAGCCGATGTCCACCACCCAGTTGGAGGGCTCGGCGTTGGGGTCTTTGGGGTCAAACTTGAAGGTCCAGTTGGCGCGACCGTCAGCCAGGCGCTGCAAGTCGGCACTCGGCTCGGTGAGGTCGATACGCGGGATCACCACGCGCTGGGCCAACAATGCTAAAGGCGAAATGCGCAGCTCAACGCGTTTGAGCGTGACCATCTGCGGTTTTTTTGACCAGTCCGGGTTGCCCAGGCTCAGGTCTTCGGCAATCACATGCGGCCACGGCACCCAGGCACGCCAACCGCCTTCGTCGGGCTCGCGCGCCCACACCACGGCGAGGTTGCCATTAATGGCAAACGGTCGATGCAATTCTTCGGAGACCTTGGCATTGAGCGGCGGCTTGATGCGGTTCCAATCAAAAAACACCAGCACCAAGACCACGATAGCGATTAACACAGCGAAGCTGGCGCAGCTCCAAACCACGATTTTACGAGTGCGCGTCATTGCACAGGACTCCTCAACACAGATAGCAAAACTACAGCTTATAAGGCTACGACTGGCAAACCGCCTGGGGGTTTAACCCGATCAGCGATTTAGTCGCAAAAAGCCACATTCCTGATCGACCAGACAGTTTTCATCATCGACGGCGCACCATTGTTACCCACCTTCGTGTCGAAAATACCCACCACGGTGCAAAAGCGCGGGCTTGAGAGGCGCGTTCTAGAGCCTCTGTGGGGAACAATCAATTCTGTTGATTATTACCATTGTGTTTATGAACTTTTATATCGACTTCTCGAGAGTAACATTAGCCCTGTACCCACTTTATCGCCCTCCCAAGGAGCAACCCATCATGAAACGCCAAATACTCGCTACTGTCCTGCTGTCGGTCCTGGCTTCCAGCGCATTTGCCCTTCCAGCCGCTGAACAAGCTACCCCACAGAACAAAGCTCAAGCTGTTCAGTCGAGCCAGACCCTGGCCCGCAGCGGTTCGCAAGAAGACGAAAACCGCGACTACGCCAAAGGCGCTGTAGCTGAAAACGGTCGTAACCGCCTGGAAGAGAAAGGCCTGGTAGAAGGCGGCGCTGAACAAGCCAACAAACGCGCTTACACCGAAGGCGTTGCTGAAGGTGGCCGTGATCGCCTGGAACAAAAAGGTCTGGTAGAAGGCGGTGCTGAGCAAGCCAACAAACGCGCTTACACCGAAGGCGTTGCTGAAGGCGGTGCTGACCGTCTGCAAGAACTGCATCAAGCACAGAGCTAACCCCGTGGTGGCCGAGAAAAAAGCCCGATCCGAAGATCGGGCTTTTGCTTTTATCTGAACTGCATCACACCCCGATACCCCGCCAAGTTCGACGTAGCTGAAGCTGTTTTGCTAGAGTGCGTCGCTGTACTTGCCGACAAAGCCCGCCCGCCGATGCTGCCCCGCGCCGAACAAAAGCAACAGACCCGCCTCGCCTTGATGGACGCAGCCCGCCATCTGATGGAGTGTGGCCGTGGGTTTGGCAGCCTGAGCCTGCGCGAAGTGGCCAAGACCGCCGGGATCGTGCCCACCGGGTTCTATCGTCATTTTGAGGATATGGACCAGCTAGGGCTCGTCCTGGTCAGTGAAGTCGGCCAGACCTTCCGCGCCACCATTCGCCTGGTCCGTCACAACGAGTTCGTGATGGGCGGCATCATTGATGCCTCTGTGCGGATTTTTCTGGACGTGGTTTCAGCCAACCGTTCGCAATTCCTGTTCCTGGCCCGCGAGCAATACGGTGGTTGTTTGGCTGTGCGCCAAGCCATCGGCGCGCTGCGTGAAGACATCACCAGTGATTTGGCTGCCGACCTCACGTTGATGCCCAAGCTCCAGCACCTGGATGCCGACGGCCTGCACGTGATGGCCGACCTGATCGTCAAGAGCGTATTCGCCACCCTGCCCGACATCATCGACCCACCGACCCACGCCCTGCCTGCCCACCTTACGCCCCAGGCGAAAATCACCCAGCAACTGCGCTTTATCTTTATCGGCCTCAAGCATTGGCAAGGGCTGGGCAGTACCGAGTAAGCCCAAATCAGCCCGCCGTGTGAAAGCGCTTGGCGGTGGTGTAGTGCTTTTTCCAGTAGCTGTTGCTCAATGAATCGATACGCACGCGTTTGCCGGTGCTCGGCGAGTGGATGAATTTACCCTTGCCGATATAAAGGCCGACATGGCTGACCTGGCCGCGCCCATTGCCTTTGAAAAATACCGCGTCGCCGGGCTTGAGCGCCTCGCGCTTTACGGTCGCGGCGCTTGATCGATGCATTTCTGTGGTGGTGCGCGGCAAGCGGATATTGGCTTCGGTCTTGAACAGATAGACCAGGAAGCTGCTGCAATCAAACCCCTGGTCAACCTTGGTACCGCCGCTTTTATAGGGCGTACCGAGCAGCTCATGGGCACGATCGATCACGTTGTCGATGGTGGCGGAGGGCTCAAAGGCCACAGGTGCTTTTAAATTGGCTGAGGCCGGTATGACGGCGCAGGACAAGCTGACAATGAGTGAAACCAAAAATACTCTGAACATGATCGGCGTCGCAGTGGATTAAACACGGCGCACATCGTAATGAAACAGCACGTAACTTTTTGGACGCTAATTCCTTCAATCGCGTAGGACAATTCCGAGAAAAATCCGGTGCGAAACAGATGAAGGAAATTTCATCCTCCACGCAACGTCTATCAACGCAAAACGCCCCTATCCAGTGCTATAAAACCCCTGACGCACCAAATTGAAGCGCAGCAGGAAATGGCTGACGCCCTATTCGGTGGCATGTCCGTGCTTGCCTACAGGGATTTCCTGTCCATACACACGGTTGGCAAGCCCCTTGCTCTAGCTCATTTATCGCTCATAGCTGGAAGCCTCCTGATGCTGGTGATCCACCGCCGAATCGCCCCCCAAGCCCTCTGGGCCGCTGAACTGCTGCTGAACTTCGAAGCCCGCAGCAAAAGCCGCCTGCGCTGTTTCAGTGCCGACGGCGAAGATGTAGGCCTGTTTCTGGAGCGCGGCCAACCGCCACTGCACGACGGCGAGTGCCTGCAGGCTGAAGACGGGCGCGTGGTACGCGTGGTCGCCCGCCCTGAACAGCTGCTGCACGTGACCTGCAGCAATGCCTTTGAATTGACCCGCGCGGCCTATCACCTCGGCAACCGCCATGTGGCCCTGCAAGTCGGCGACGGTTGGCTGCGCCTGCTCGATGACTACGTGCTCAAGGCCATGCTCGAACAGCTCGGTGCCACCACGCAAACCATCGAGGCTCCGTTCCAGCCGGAACACGGTGCCTATGGCGGCGGCCATCATCATTCGCGCCATGGCGATGAAGACTTCAATTACCCCCCCAAGCTGCACCAGTTCGGCGTGCGTCTATGAACCCAGCCTGGGCGCTGTTGCGTCTTGCCAGTCCGCAATTGCCGATTGGTGGCTACAGCTATTCCCAAGGGCTGGAGATGGCGGTGGACAACGGCCGGGTCAATGATGCAGCCAGTGCCAGGCGCTGGATCAGCGACCAGTTGTTGCTCAACCTCGCCCGTTTTGAAGCGCCGCTGTTGCTAGCCCATTGCCGCGCCGCCGCCGAACAGGATTGGCCGCGTTTGACGCAGCTGTGCGAAGAGCACCGCGCCAGCCGCGAGACGCGCGAGTTGTATCAGGAGAGTCGCCAGATGGGCTACTCCCTGCAACAGCTGCTCAACGGCTTGCCGGAGCTGGACGACGCCGCACGCCACTTTCTGGCCCAACGCGACGAACCGCACCTGGCCCTGGGCTGGGCCTTGGCCGCCCGCGCCTGGCACATCAGCCCCGACGACGCCCTGGCCGCATGGCTGTGGAGCTGGCTGGAAAACCAATTGGCGGTGCTGATGAAAACCCTGCCGCTGGGCCAGCAAGCCGCCCAACGCCTGACCAGCGAACTGCTGCCCCTGTTGCAACAAGCCCAGCAGGACGCGGCACGCATCGACCCTCACCATTTCGGCAGCGCCGCGTTCGGCCTGTCCCTGGCGTGTATGGCCCATGAGCGCCAATACAGCCGCCTGTTCCGTTCCTAGGAGACCTACATGAACACACAACCTTTGCGTGTCGGCATCGGCGGCCCAGTGGGCTCCGGCAAGACCGCCCTGACCCTGGCGCTGTGCCTGGCGCTGCGCGACCGCTACAACCTGGCGGTGGTCACCAACGATATCTACACCCGTGAAGACGCGGATTTTCTGGTGCGCAACCAGGCGCTCGCGCCCGAGCGCATCATCGGCGTGGAAACCGGCGGCTGCCCGCACACGGCGATTCGTGAAGATGCCTCGATCAACCTCGAAGCCGTGGACCAACTCAACCGCCGCTTTCCCGGCCTGGACCTGATCCTGGTGGAGTCTGGCGGCGACAACTTGTCGGCCACGTTCAGCCCGGAACTGTCAGACCTGACCATCTACGTGATCGATGTGTCTGCCGGTGACAAGCTGCCACGCAAAGGCGGGCCCGGTATTTGCAAATCCGACTTGCTGGTGATCAACAAGATCGACCTGGCGCCTTTGGTCGGCGCCTCGCTGGAACTGATGAACAGCGACACCACACGCATGCGCAACGGTAAGCCCTTTGTGTTCAGCAACCAGAAAACCGGCGTCGGCCTGGATGAAATCGTCGCCTTTATCGAACGTCAGGGCTTGCTGACTGCGGCCTGATCCCACCCCCAAAAAGGAGCCTGTATGGGTCTTAACAAACTTCTCGCTACCGCTGCCCTGCTGCTGGCACCGGCCCTCGCCTTCGCTCACCCCGGGCATGGCGATAATGGGCTGGTGGCCGGTATCAGCCACCCATTGGGCGGTATTGATCATTTACTGGCCATGGTCGCCGTCGGCCTGTGGGCCGCGCAGCAACAAGGCAAGGCGCGCTGGGCACTGCCTTGCGCGTTTGTCGGCACCATGCTGATCGGCGGCCTGCTCGGCTTTGAAGGCCTGGAACTGCCGGCGCTGGAAAGCGGGATTGCCGCCTCGGTGCTGGCGCTGGGCCTGGCAGTAGCACTGGCAGTGCGACCGCCGCTGTTTGTGGCAGTGGCCGCAACGGCGTTGTTTGCGCTGTTCCACGGTGTGGCCCACGGCCTGGAGCTGCCGGACATGTCCAGCCCGTGGGCGTATGCGGCCGGGTTTGTGGGCGCGACGGCGGCTCTGCATGCCGTTGGATATGCGGTGGTGCGCTTTCTGCCGGCCGCTGCGGCGCCGTTGGTGCGGGTTGCCGGTGCTGCTTCGGCGGCGACTGGGGTCTGGTTGCTGGCGGGCTGATTGGCGGCGCTGCTGAGGGCACCATCGCAGGCAAGCCAGCTCCCACATATGGATCTGTGAATACAGCCCAATGTGGGAGCTGGCTTGCCTGCGATTGCGGTGGCACAAACACCGCAGAACTCAAGCCTGCTACCATGCGCGCCTACACCTCTGCCGTGACGACGCCAGCCGATGCCCATCGCTTCCCAACCTTCCTTGAATGCCGTGCTTACGCACTTCCACACCTTGATCGTGCCGCTGTGGCAAGGCCCGGGCTGGAATGCCGAGTTGGCGTTGCCCTACGAGGCACTGGACGCCAATCACCAGCCATTGCCCCCGCAACGCTACCGCGCCATGGCCTGCGCCCGGCAGTTGTACCTGTTCGCCAGCCTGATCGGCGAGCCCGGTGCAGCGTTTGCCGAAGAACGCGCGGCGGCGCTGTTTCGTTCGCTGCAACGGCATTTCCATGATGCCGAGCATGGCGGCTGGTTCTACAGCATCGACGCCCACGGCAAACCGCTGGACAAGCGCAAAGACCTCTACACCCACGCCTTCATCATCTTCGCCTGCGCCCACTATTGGGCCAAGGTACGCGAGCCGCTGGTGGAGTCGGTACTCAACGCGGCCCTTGCGGTGGTCGCCGAACGTTTTGCCACCGGCGACGGCCTGTACGAAGCCGTGTTGGAGCGCAACTGGTCATCGCTCAAGTCCGGCCCGCTGCAAAACCCGCTGATGCACCTGGCTGAAGGCTTTCTCGCCACACTGGCCGTGCGTGAAGACGCGATCACCCAGGATGCGTTGCTGGACCTGGCCACCGCCCTGCAAAAGCGCTTCATTGACCGCCAGCACGGGGTGATGATGGAAAAACCGCTGGGCGCTGTGGATAACTGGTTTGAGCCGGGGCATCAATTCGAATGGTTCTTTTTGCTCGAATCGTCGGACGTGCTGCGCAGCACAGCGTTGCATGCCTCGCTGACGCGGGCATTTGCCTATGCGGAGCTCAAGGGTGTGGATAAATCAAGTGGCGCAGTCAGCGGCATGCTCGCGCTGGATGGCAGCGTGCGCGACGGCACGCAACGGATCTGGGCCCAGGCTGAATACCTGCGGGCACTGACCTTGCGGCCGGGCAGCGAGGCGGTGTTACAGCGCCAATTGCTGGCGCTGCAACAGCGCTTTTTGCATGAGAAAGGCTGGCATGAATGCCTGGATGCCAAGGGTGCGGTGAGCCGGCGGGATATGCCGTCGACAACGCCGTATCACTTGGCCACTTGCTACCAGGGGCTGATCCAGCATCTGGGTTGAGCTTTAGTGCCTCATCGCAGGCAAGCCAGCTCCCACATTTTGATGTGTGAACACAGTCAAATGTGGGAGCTGGCTTGCCTGCGATAGCCTCACCTCGGTCTACCTGACTGTCATGCAATCCACTTGCGATCCCCGGTAAAACTGATCGTCAACCAGCGCGCCGCATCCGGCGTACCCAGCCCTGTGGATATCTCCTCACGCAGCCCATCAAGCGTGGCCACGTTATCCACCGGGTAATTGGCCGGCAGCACCACATGAATCTCGATAAACCGCGCCCGCCCGTGCTTTTGCACGTAGGACACGTAGTCATCGAAACCATGCCTGGCCTGGGCCGCGTCCATCACTTCACGCACTTTGTCGTCCAAGTGGTCCGGGGCAATGCCCAGCACCTCGCGCAACGCCGGGCGCAGGATCTTGAACGCCGGCGCCAGCATGCTCAGGGCCAGCAGAATCAGGATCAATGGGTCAACATACACCGCCCATTCGCCATAACCCTGGGACTTGAGCAACAGCGCGGCGAGGAAGCTGATCAGCAAGCCCACCGATAGCATCGCGTCCACCAGCCAACTGATGTTGTCGAACTGGATCAGTGAAGATTTCAGCGTGCGATTGCGATAGCGCACGTAGAAGAAGTAGGCGAACTCGACCACGGTAAACACCGCCGCGTAGACGATCACCAGCCCCAATTCGATTTCACGCCCACCATTGATGATGCCGAACACGCCGTTGAGAAACGCGTAGATCGCGATCAGCAACAGGAAGCTGCCTTCGATCAGCAGCACCATCGGTTCCAGGTGCCAGTAGCCGAACTGGAAACGCTCGTTGCTTTTCTTGGCGATCAGCTTGGCCGTGATCAGCATCAGCACCTTGATGGCGGTGGCGATCAGCGAGAAAAAGCCGTCGAATAGAATGGATTGGGCGCCAGATATCACACCCGTGACAATCCCGGCGATCGCGACTGCGAACATCAGAATCGTCGATTGTTTGAGCAGTGCCTG
This sequence comes from Pseudomonas sp. KBS0710, assembly GCF_005938045.2. Lineage (GTDB taxonomy): Bacteria > Pseudomonadota > Gammaproteobacteria > Pseudomonadales > Pseudomonadaceae > Aquipseudomonas. Next base: position 5,207,979 of record NZ_VCCF02000001.1, read on the forward strand.
CTCACCTCGGTTACTCACATTTCCTCCCGTCAAAACCTTTAAACCGCACAGTGCGGAGGGGTTTTCAGGCGTGGAGTGTACCTTATGTCCTGTTTTGGCCGATTTGACGCCAATTAAAGGCCAATGAAACCCATTGTGGCGAGGGAGCTTGCTCCCTCGCCACAACAACAATCAGTTTCAGCCCTTGGCCCCACGCTCAATCGCAAACCCAGCCCAGGTCTGGCTCACCGGCATCAGCTCCAACCGGTTGATGTTCACGTGCGCCGGGGTATTCATCACCCAGAAGATGGTGTCGGCAATGTCTTGCGGCTGGATCGGCTCGGCACCGGCATAGGTCGCGTCATAACGCGCCTGGTCACCGCCAAAGCGTACCAGCGAGAACTCGCTCTCACACAGACCCGGTTCGATGTTGGTCACACGCACGCCGGTGCCTTGCAGGTCGCAACGCAGGTTCAGCGAAAACTGCTTCACGAACGCCTTGGAGCCGCCATACACGTGGCTGCCTGGGTACGGGTAGTTACCGGCGATGGACCCCAGGTTAATGATGCCGGCGCCACGGCCATGGGCGATCAGGCGCGGCAACAGCAGGTTGGTGGTGGTCAGCAGGCCCTTGATGTTGGTGTCGACCATGGTTTCCCAATCGTCGAGGCTGCACTTGGGCGCAGGGTCGGTGCCCACGGCCAAGCCGGCGTTGTTGATCAGCCCGCGTAGCTTGGCGAACGACGGTGGCAGGTTGGCGATGGCCTCTTCCATACCCTTGCGGTCACGCACGTCCACCACCAGGCCATGCACTTCGGTCTGCTTGGAAAGCTCTTCGACCAAGGCATTCAAACGCTCAGCACGACGGCCAGTAAGCACCAGTTTCCAGCCGGCGTCGGCAAAACGGCGGGCGCAAGCTTCGCCGAAACCTGAGGTGGCGCCAGTAATAAACAGCGTGTCGGACATGGTGTTCTCCTTGCGGGCATCGGGAAAAAAACAGCCAGCAGAATGCCCTTACGCCACGATTGCGGCAACCGTTAAGCGCATAACTTCATGCACGGCTGGTTGTTTTTTAATCACATCACGCAAAGCCTTATAGAACGTGGCTTGCAGCCATATACACGCAGGTTATCCACAACGGCGCCCACAGTCTTTGGGGGCAAGTGTAAAAAGCGCCAAGCCGCTCTATACAAGGCTTGCAGGCGGTTTCAGAAAGTTTTTTGCTTGACCTTGGCCAAGGCGTATGTAGGCCAATGGCAAGAGGAAAAATCTGAACGATGGCTCCAGGCCAGTCATTCCGGCCTCTGCGGAGGTCTTTCCAGAGTTTAGTCACAGACTTATCCACAGGCTGAGCGGACATAAATCAGTCATATACCTGTGTCTTTAAACAGGTTGACAAAGCCCTCGGCAGGCCAGCAAAAAACCGCTGATCAATAAACAACCACCACGCTGCAAGCCACGTTTTTAAAGGCTTACAGCCAGCTACTCCCACGTTACCCACAGCCGGTTCCACAGCGGATGGAGACAAGTCAAAACTGTGACAAAACAGGGATTTGCGGCGGCTATATGTCGCGCTTTGGAGGGTGTCTGGATTTGTTTTCCACAATTTGGCGGGCGCACTGAAGACACCCCAAAAACAAGTGTTGATGATCGCTCCCACGCTCTGCGTGGGAACGATCAGGGGCAGGCGTTAATGCCCGCCGAGGTAGGCGTTGCGCACTTCCTCGTTAACCAGCAATTCCTTGCCGGTGCCCGTCAGGCGAATCTCGCCGTTAACCATCACATACGCCCGGTCCGACAGGCGCAGCGCGTGGTTAGCGTTCTGTTCCACCAGGAAGATGGTCATCCCGGTAGCCGCCAGCTCGCGCAGTGTGGCAAAGATCTGCTTCACCACAATGGGCGCCAGGCCCAGGCTCGGTTCATCCAGCAACAGCAGTTTGGGCCGGCTCATCAAGGCGCGGGCGATGGCAAGCATTTGCTGCTCACCACCGGACATGGTCATTGCACGCTGAGTACGCCGCTCCTTAAGGCGTGGGAACAGCTCAAACATGCGCTGCATGTCTTCCTGCGCATACTTGTCACCAATCGGGATGGTGCCCATCAGCAGGTTTTCCTCGACGGTCATGTCGGGGAACACCCGCCGCCCTTCCGGCGACTGCGCAATGCCGTTGGAGGCAATGTAGTGGGATGACTTGTGGGTAATGTCGACGCCGTTGTACAGAATCTGCCCGGATTCGGCGCGCGGCTGGCCGAAAATCGACATCAGCAGCGTGGATTTACCCGCGCCGTTGGAGCCGATCAGGCTTACGGTTTCGCCTTCGTTGATGTGCAGCGAGACTTTTTTGAGGGCCTGGATCGGGCCGTAAAACACGTCCAGGTCCTTCATTTCGAGGATAGGTGCACTCATACCAGTTCCTCTTCGTCTGCGCCCAGGTAGGCGGCGATCACTTTCGGGTCGTTGCGGATTGCATCCGGGCCGCCTTCGGCGATCACGTTGCCGTGGTCGAGCACCACAATGTGGTCGGAAATACTCATCACCATGCCCATGTCGTGTTCGATCAGCACCACCGTGAGGTCGTGTTCGTCGCGCAGCAGGCGAATCATCGCGCTGAGGGCTTCGGTTTCCTGCGGGTTGAGGCCCGCGGCCGGTTCGTCCAGGCAGATAATCTGCGGCCGGGTGCACATGGCGCGGGCGATTTCCAGGCGGCGCTGCTGGCCGTAGGAAAGCTCACCGGCCAAGCGGTTGGCGCAATCCACCAGGTCCACCACTTCGAGCCAATAGAAGGCATGGTCGAGGGCATCGCTTTCGGCCTTGCGGTAGCCCTTGGTGTTGAGGATGCCCGCCAGCATGTTGCGGTTGACCCACATGTGCTGGGCCACCAGCAGGTTTTCCAACACCGACATTTCCTTGAACAGGCGAATGTTCTGGAAGGTCCGCGCCAGGCCTGCACGGTTCACCAAGTGAGTGCCGCCAAACATCTTGTAGTACACGCGACTGAAGAAGCTTTTCGGCGACACAAAGTCAACGGCCTTGAAGCGTTCGCCGAGCAACTGGATCACGTTGGTCTGCTTGCCACGAATGTTCAGTTCGATCTTGCCGCCGCTGGCTTTGTAGAAGCCAGTGAGGCAGTTGAACACCGTGGTCTTGCCCGCGCCGTTAGGGCCGATCAGGGCGAAGATCGAGTTGCGTTTGACCTGCAGACTTACATCGCTCAAGGCCTTGATGCCACCGAAGTGCATCATCAGGTGTTCCACGGAGAGGACGACTTCTTTGCTCATGGCGCCACTCCTTTACGTGGGGTCACACCGGTACGGCTGATGCGGATCAAGCCGCGCGGTCGCCAGATCATCATCACCACCATCAACACGCCAAACAGCAGCACACGGTATTCGGAGAAGCTACGCAGCAACTCCGGCGCAACCGTCAATACGAACGCCGCGATCACCACGCCCACCGTCGAGCCCATGCCACCCAACACCACGATGGCCAGGATCAACGCCGACTCGAAGAAGGTAAACGACGACGGGTTGACGAAGCCCTGATAGCTGGCAAAGAACACCCCGGCCAGCCCCGCAGTCGAGGCCCCGATAGTGAACGCCGAGAGCTTGACCAGCACATGGTTCAGGCCCATGGAGCGGCAGGCGATTTCATCTTCGCGCAAGGCTTCCCAGGCGCGGCCCACTGGCATGCGGGTCAGGCGGTGCTTGATGTACAGCACGGCCAGCACCACCAGGAACAGCACGATGTAGATAAACATGAACTTGATGTTGGGGTTGTAATCGATGCCGAAGAACTCGTGGAACGGAATCCCGCCATCCTTCGCCTTACGCCCGAATTCCAGGCCGAGGAAGGTCGGCGAAGGCACTGGCATACCGTTGGGGCCGCCGGTGAACGACAACCAGTTGTTGAGCACCAGACGGATGATTTCACCAAAACCCAAGGTCACGATGGCGAGATAATCGCCGTGCATTCGCAGCACCGGGAACCCGAGTATGCATCCCGCCAGCGCCGCAGCGATGGCTGCCAGGGGCAACACACTCCAGAAGCCCAGGCCGAGGTATTGGTAACCGAGTGCCAGGCCGTAGGCGCCGATGGCGTAGAACGCCACGTAACCCAGGTCGAGCAAGCCGGCCAGGCCCACCACGATGTTCAGGCCAAGGCCAAGCAACACGTAGATCAGCCCGAGAATCACCACGGTCAGCAGGTATTTGTTGGCGAAGATCGGGAACACGATGGCGATCACGATCAGTGCCGGGATGATCCAGCGCAGCCGCGATTTGTAGTCTGGCGGCAACACGTGCACACCGGAGCCACTGCTCTCGAAGCCTTGCAGAATCTTCACGCCCTTGGGGGTTTGCAGGAACAGGCTCAAGGCAAAGCGCCCGGCCATCACGATGGCAACCAAAGTGGCCACACGCGCAGGCTCGAGGTTAAAGCTGTAGCCGTCGAGCACCACGCCGACAATCGGGCCGAATACGATCAACGAAATCAGCCCGGCAAGGACCGTATCGACCACACTTTTCTTGATATCGATAGATTTGGCAGCAGACATGTTTACACCTTAGCCACGAGTGGGCGACCAAGCAGGCCCTGAGGACGGAAGATCAGAATCACCACCAGCAGGGAGAAGCTGAACACGTCTTTGTAGTCAGAGTTGATCAACCCCGAGAACAGCGACTCGGAGATACCCAGGATGATCCCGCCCAACATCGCCCCAGGCAGGGAGCCGATGCCGCCGAGTACCGCTGCGGTAAATGCCTTGATGCCGATGATGAAGCCGGCATAGAAGTCGAAGGTGCCGTAGTTGAGGGTGATCAGCACGCCGGCCAGGGCGGCCATGGCGGCACCAATGACGAACACGTAGGAGATCACGCGGTCGGTGTTGATGCCCAGGATCGAGGCCATCTTGCGGTCTTGCTGGGTGGCGCGGCACATGCGGCCGAGCTTGGTGTACTTGATGATGTAGGTCAGCAGGCCCATGCCGAGAAACGCGGCCACCAGGATAAACACCTTGGTGTAGGTCAACTGCACAAACCCTGTGCCGATATCGACGCGCCAGGCGCCGGCCAGCAGGGTTGGAATGCCTTGTTGTTTCGCGCCCTGAGCGATCTGCGCATAGTTTTGCAGGATCAGGGAGATACCGATGGCGCTGATCAGCGGTGCCAGTCGGGTGGAGTTGCGCAGCGGTTTATAAGCGACACGCTCGATGACCCAACCGTAAACGCCAGTGACGACCACGGTGAAGATCAGGGTGCCGAGAATGAGCAGCGGGAAGGATTCGATGCCGAAGTAAGCCAGCAGTGCCAGACTGATCGCCGCGAGGTAAGCGGAAATCATATAAACCTCGCCGTGGGCGAAGTTGATCATGCCAATGATGCCATAGACCATTGTGTAGCCGATGGCGATCAGGCCATAGACCGACCCGAGGGTCAGGCCGTTGACCAGTTGCTGCAGGAAAATACCATCCATAACGCAATCTCACGCGGTGAGCACCTGCACACGGGTGGTGTGCGGCGCTTCTGGAGGAAAAGACAGATCTTGATATCAACACCACTCCCCTGTGGGAGCAGGCCCTGTGTGGGAGCTGGCTTGCCTGCGATTGCATCACCTGGGTATTACTGAAGTACCGAGGTGCCTGTATCGCAGGCAAGCCAGCTCCCACAACAAGCCCGCTCCCACATTGGTTCCGTGGTGCTTGTTCTTACTTCTGCTTTTCCAGCTGGTGGTATTTGCCGTCTTTATCCCACTGGTAAACCACGTAGTCGGAGATTTTCAGGTCGCCCTTGGTATCCCAGGCTTTTTCACCCATCACGGTTTTCACCGGGTGAGCCTTGAGCCACTTGGCGGCGTCTTCGCCCTTGTTGGACTTGGCGCCGTTGAAGCCGGCGGCCAGGGCCTGGATCGAGGCGTAGGCGTACAGGGTGTAGCCTTCCGGCTCGGTGCCGTTTTTACGGAACTCTTCCACCACGGTTTTGCTGTCTGGCAGCAGGCGCGGGTCGGCGCCGAAAGTCATGTACACGCCGTCTACGTATTGTGCGCCGCCGGCGGTGGCCACCAGTTCGTCGGTCACGACACCATCATCGGACATGAACTTGACGTCTTTGAGGCCGGCTTCACGAATCTGGCGAACCAATGGACCAGCTTCCGGGTGCAGGCCGCCGAAGTACACGACGTCGGCACCGGTGGAGCGGATCTTGGTGACCAGGGCGCTGAAGTCTTTCTCGCCGCGGGTCAGGCCTTCTTCCAGCACTGGCTTGACGCCGCGCTTGGTCAACTGGGCAGCAGTGGCATCGGCCAGGCCTTTACCGTAGGTGTCCTTGTCGTTGATCACCGCGACTTTCTTGCCTTTGAGCACGTCGACAATGTAGTCGCCGGCCACGATGCCTTGCTGGTCGTCACGCCCGCACATACGGAACACGGCACTCAAACCACGCTCGGTTACCTGTGGGTTGGTGGAGCCCGGGGTAATCATGATGATGCCCGCTTCGTCGTACACCTCAGACGCCGGGATGGTGTTGGACGAGCAGAAGTGCCCAACCACGCCGATCACTTTGTCCTGGTCGGCCAGGCGGTTGGCCACGGCCACGGCTTGCTTGGGTTCGCAAGCATCGTCACCGGCAACCAGCACGATTTTCTCACCGTTGATACCGCCGGCCTTGTTGATCACATCGGCTGCCGCTTGGGCACCCTTCATGTACTGCTCACCGAAAGCTGCGTTGGCGCCCGTCATCGGGCCTGCCACGCCAATCTTCACATCAGCTTGAACAAACGCAGAAACACCCAACGCCGCTGCAACGGCGAGGGCCAGAAAACCTTTCTTGTAAAACGTCTGGGACATGAGTGGTGCTCCGAGGTTTTTGTTTATTGGCACTACGAATTCGCGTCAAACTTTCACAGGAAAGCCCAGAGCAAGGCGCGTGCCATTACTTTTTTATTCTTCAAAAAGACACGGTGTCATTGTTATTGCAGGCGTTTCGGCTCCTTCTGCCAGCACGTGCAACCGTCTAGCATCGAAAGGTGCAACCAATGGATCCAAAAAGTACAACCCTGGCAGGTCGCACCTGCAACCGGATGCCTAAACGACAGTTCCTACAGCTGTAACAATGTGCGTAACGGAACTGCACATTTACAGTGCGTGATTGCTACGACTTGCACCAATACAGATTAGTAGCCTGCTAAGAAAATGCAGGCTTCTGACAGCTATTTCGCTGATCAGACCACGATCCGCAGGCATTGCCCGGCGTGATACAGCGAGAACCCTGCTTCATACAGGCAACTGCGCAGGCCCACCCCGGCCAACGGTTGCATGGGCGCAAAGGGGATCGGCAATGCCTGTGGGTCCTGGTGACACAAATAGTCGGCAAAAGCCTTGCCGACCACACTGCCAGTGGTCACGCCACGCCCGTTATAACCGGTGACGGCGACCAGACCGGGTGCCGGCTCGAACAGGCGCATCAGGTGGTCCGGGGTGAAGGCGATGCAGCCGGTCCAGGTGCACTCCCACTGCACCGATTTGAGGTACGGGAAGTAATGCTGCTGCACCCGATCGGCCCACGCCTTGAGGAACCACGTGGGTTTCTGGTTGCCGTTCCCCAGGCTGCCGAGCAATAGCCGACCCTCGGCGTCGCGGCGGATGCTGCTTAACACCTGGCGCGTGTCCCATGAGCCCTGCCCGCCAGGAAGGATTTGTTGCGCGGCTTCGTCCGTCAGCGGGGCCGAGGCGACCTGGTAGTAGTAACCGGGAAAGAAGTTGCGCCGCAGCTCGGTCCATTCGCCTTCGGTATAGGCGTTGGAGGCGATCACCACTTGCGCCGCCTGCACTGAACCCTGGGCGGTCTGCACCGACCAGAGTGCACCTTGGCGCTCAAGTTGAGTGACCGGTGAATGATCGAACAACTGCCCGCCAAGCCCCAGGGCCGCATTGGCCAGGCCAGTGGTATAGGCCATCGGGTTCAAGGTGCCCGCGCGCCGGTCCAGCAAAGCGGCGGCGATCTTTTTGGTGCCGGTGGCTTGCTCGCACGCCTGGCCCGTGAGCAGCTCGACGGGGGCGCCACGGCGCTTCCATTGTTCTTCGCGGCTGCGCAAATCCGCCTCGCCACGGGCGTTATGCGCCATGTGCAAGGTGCCCTCACGGCGCAGTTGGCAATCAATCTTGTATTTGTCGATCAGGCTGAATACCAGCGAGGGTGCCGCGCCCAGCATGCGGTTGAGCTGACTGCCCACCGTTTCGCCAAAACCGGCTTCGATCTCGTCCGGCGGGATCCACATACCGGCGTTGACCAGCCCGACGTTACGCCCCGAACCGCCATGGCCGGTGCGGTGAGCCTCCAGCACGGCGACGCTTTTGCCTTGTTCCAGCAGGTGGATGGCGGCCGACAAGCCGGTGATCCCGGCGCCGATCACGCACACATCCACTTTGACCTCGCCCTTGAGCGCGGCGCGATCAGGCCGGCCTGGGGTGAGTTGTTCCCATAAACATGTTTCGCGTAGTGCCATTGCCAGACTCCGATGAGACCCAACAAACAACTATTTCCGAACTGCAAACCCAATCAACTGTGGGAGCTGGCTTGCCTGCGATAGCGGTGGTGACTGATACACCGCTATCGCAGGCAAGCCAGCTCCCACACTGACCGCACTTCGACTTGAGGATTAGTCGAAGGTAATGCCCTGCGCCAGCGGCAATTCCAGCGAGTAGTTCACAGTATTGGTCTGGCGCCGCATATACCCGCGCCACGCATCCGAACCCGACTCACGCCCACCACCGGTCTCTTTCTCACCGCCAAACGCGCCACCAATCTCCGCGCCGCTCGGGCCGATGTTGACGTTGGCGATGCCGCAGTCACTGCCCACCGCCGACATGAACTGCTCGGCTTCACGCACGTCGGTGGTGAAGATGCACGAGGACAGGCCTTGCGGCACGGCGTTGTTCAGGCGCAGGGCTTCGGTGAACTCGGTGTAGCCGACCACATACAGAATCGGTGCGAAGGTTTCGGTGCACACTACGTCGCTTTGCTCGGGCATTTCGACAATGGCCGGCGACACGTAGTAGGCATTCGGGAATTTGTCTTCCAACTGGCGTTTGCCGCCGAACACCTTGCCGCCTTCGCTCAAGGCTTGCTCCAGGGCGTCCTGCATATTCTCGAAACCGTGCTTGTCGATCAGCGGGCCGATCAGGTTGCCTTCCAGCGGGTGGCCGATGCGCACTTTGGAATAGGCGGCCTTGAGGCGGGTAACGATTTCTTCCTTGACCGACTCATGGGCGATTAGACGGCGCAAGGTGGTGCAACGCTGGCCAGCTGTGCCGACGGCGCTGAACAGGATGGCGCGCACGGCCATGTCGAGGTCGGCGCTTGGGCCGAGGATCATCGCGTTGTTGCCGCCCAGTTCGAGGATGCTGCGGGCGAAACGTGCGGCGACTTTGGGCGCCACTTCGCGGCCCATGCGGGTGCTGCCGGTGGCGCTGATCAGCGCGACGCGTGGGTCATCCACCAATGCCGCACCGGCGTCACGGCCGCCGATGATCACTTGGCTGAGGTATTGTGGGGCGCCGTCGAACTTCTTCAGTACGCGCTCGAACAAGGCCTGGCAGGCCAGTGCGGTGAGCGGGGTCTTTTCCGACGGTTTCCAGATCACCGCGTTGCCGCACACCAGCGCCAGCGTGGTGTTCCACGCCCACACCGCGACCGGGAAGTTGAACGCGCTGATCACACCGACCACGCCCAGCGGGTGCCAGGTTTCACGCATGTGGTGGCCAGGGCGCTCGGAGGCGATGGTCAAGCCGTACAACTGGCGGGACAAGCCCACGGCGAAGTCGCAGATGTCGATCATCTCCTGCACTTCACCCAAGCCTTCCTGGGTGATCTTGCCGGCTTCCCACGACACCAGCTCGCCCAGGTCGGCTTTATATTCGCGCAACACATCGCCGAACTGGCGCACCAGCTCACCGCGACGCGGTGCCGGCACCTTGCGCCAGGCCTCGAATGCATGCTCGGCGCGACTGACCTGCTGCTCCACTTCAGCGGCACCTTCCCAATGCACACTGCCGATACGGCTGCCATCAATCGGCGAATGCACGGGCTGTTTACCCGACTGGTACAGCGCCGGGTTTACCCCGAGACGATCAAGCAATGCGGCAACCATGGGTCACTCCTTCAAACTCAAACAGAAAATTCGCGCCGTCACAGACACGGCGATCCAGACCTTATTTGTAGCTGGCCCAAGACTTGCCAACAAACGACGATTAGGCGAGATATCATTCCGTTTACTCATGCAAAGAATAAAAAGAGGCGTGCCGTGCTCAACAAAAGACATTTGCCCTCGATCACCGCCCTGCAGTGTTTCGAAGCCGCCACCCGTCACCTGAGCTTCACCCGCGCTGCCGAGGAGCTGAACCTCACGCAAAGCGCCGTGAGCAAACAGGTGGCGCAGCTGGAAGAACTGCTGCAACACCTGTTGTTTCGCCGAGTGCGCCGCCGCTTGCAGATGACCCCGGCGGGGGATCTGTACCTGGTGGAAGTGCGCAAAATCCTCACGCAAGTAGAGATGTCCACCCACTACCTGCGCTCCTACGGCGGCGAGACTGAAGTGCTGCGCGTGTCCACGCCTTACACGTTCGGCGCGCGCTGGCTGGTGCCACGCCTCAAGGGCTGGCGTTTGCGGCATCCGCAGATCCACCTGGACCTGTGCAACGAGCAGGAGCCCGACGAGTTGCTGCAAGGCAAGGCCGACATGGCTTTCTACTTCGGCCAGGGTTCACGGCCGGGCACCGAAAGCCTGAAGCTGTTCAGCGAAGAGTTGGTGCCGGTGTGCGCGCCGGAGAGCCTGCCCGCGCAGCCATTCACCGACCCCACGCAACTGAGCAACCTGGTGCTGCTGCAGAATGCCTCGCGACCGCAGGGCTGGCATGACTGGTTCGCCAGCCAGGGCTATCAGACCGAGCACAGCTACCACGGGCCGCGTTTTGATACCTTTTATATGTGCATTCGGGCGGCGCAGGTGGGCTGTGGCGTGGCCTTGTTGCCGCGCTTTCTGGTGGAGGAGGAATTGGCCGAGGGCAAGTTGGTAATTCCCTGGCAGCATGCAATGCCCAGCCTGGATGCGTATTACCTGGCGTACCCGGAGCATTCGGCGGAGGTGCCCAAGGTGCGTGAGTTTGTGAAGTGGATGATGGAGCAGGTTTAGATCTTTTTGGGCTGCACCACCGCTATCGCAGGCAAGCCAGCTCCCACATTTGGAACGCATTTCCAGTGTGGGAGCTGGCTTGCCTGCGATGCGGCCAGTGGCCGCACTGAAAAAATCACTGGCAAAACCCCACAGGTCTATGCGCCACTAGCACCATTCCTCAATAGTGCGTAAAGGCCGGCGCCCATCGCCGACCCGTCTGGAGATTCCCGTTATGAGCGAGAGTGTGTTTGCCGATCGCATCGTGCAGAACTTGCTCGACACCGACTTCTACAAGCTGACCATGATGCAGGCGGTGCTGCACAACTACCCGAACGTGGAAGTTGAATGGGAGTTTCGTTGCCGCAACAGTGAAGACCTGCGCCCGTACCTGGCGGAAATCCGCTACCAGATCGAACGCCTCGCCGAACTGAGCCTGAGCCCCGACCAGCTTGGCTTTCTTGAGCGCATCAGCTTCATGAAGCCGGACTTCCTGCGCTTCCTCGGGCTGTTTCGCTTCAACCTGCGCTATGTGCAAACCGGCATTGAGAACGGCGAGCTGTTTATCCGCCTGCGCGGGCCGTGGCTGCATGTGATCCTGTTTGAGGTGCCGATGCTGGCCATCGTCAGCGAAGTGCGCAACCGCTACCGCTACCAGACCGTCATCCTCGAACAAGCCCGCGAGCAGCTGTACCGCAAGTTCGACTGGCTGTCTGCCAATGCCAGCAGCGAAGAGCTCTCGGAGCTGCAAGTCGCCGACTTCGGCACCCGTCGGCGCTTCTCGTACCGCGTGCAGGAAGAAGTGGTCAGCGTGCTCAAGCACGATTTCCCCGGGCGTTTTGTCGGCACCAGCAACGTGCACCTGGCCCGCGAGTTCGATATGAAACCGCTGGGCACCATGGCCCACGAATGGATCATGGCCCACCAGCAACTCGGCCCGCGCCTGATCGACAGCCAGATCGCCGCGCTTGACTGCTGGGTGCGCGAGTACCGTGGCCTGCTGGGCATTGCGCTCACGGACTGCATCACCACGGATGCGTTCCTGGGCGATTTCGACCTGTACTTCGCCAAGCTCTTCGACGGCCTGCGCCACGACTCCGGTGACCCGATTCAATGGGCCGAGAAAGCCATCGCCCACTACCACAAGCTCGGCATCGAGCCGATGAGCAAGACCCTGGTGTTCTCCGACAGCCTGACGCTGCCCAAGGCCCTGGAGATTTTCCGCGCGCTGCGTGGCCGCATTAATGTCAGCTTCGGTATCGGCACCAACCTGACCTGTGACATTCCGGGTGTTGAACCGATGAGCATCGTGCTTAAAATGACTGCCTGTAATGGCCAGCCCGTCGCGAAGATTTCCGATGAAGCGGGCAAGACCCACTGCACCGACCCGAATTTTGTCGCCTATTTGCGTCACGTTTTCAAAGTACCTGCCCTTTCCAGCAAGGAGTGAATCATGCAAGCCGTACAGCGTGAGATTGCGCAGCAGCTCAAGGTCCAAGCGCCGTTCAACGACCAGGCCGCCCTTGAGGCCGAAGTGGCGCGCCGCGTAGGGTTTATCCAGGACTGCCTGCGCAATTCCGGGCTCAAGACCTTGGTGCTGGGCATCAGCGGCGGTGTCGACTCCCTGACCGCCGGCCTGCTGGCCCAGCGTGCAATGAAAGAGCTGCGTGCCAGCACCGGTGATGAAGCCTACCGTTTTATCGCGGTGCGCCTGCCCTATGAAACCCAGTTCGACGAACACGACGCCCAGGCGTCGGTGGACTTTATCGAGCCGGACGAACGCCACACCGTGAACATCGGCCCGGCGGTGAAATCCCTGGCCAATGAAGTGGCGGCGTTTGAAGGCAAGGCGGCGGTGTCGCGTGATTTTGTGCTGGGCAACACCAAGGCGCGCATGCGCATGGTGGCGCAGTACACTATCGCTGGCGCAGCCGGTGGTTTGGTGATCGGCACTGACCATGCGGCGGAAGCGGTAATGGGCTTTTTCACCAAGTTCGGTGACGGTGCCTGCGACCTGGCGCCGTTGAGCGGGCTGGTGAAGAACCAGGTGCGCGCGATTGCGCGGCACTTCGGTGCGCCGGAGTCGCTGGTGGAGAAGATCCCGACTGCCGACCTTGAAGACCTGTCGCCGGGCAAACCGGACGAGGCTTCACACGGGGTGACCTACGCCGAAATCGATGCGTTCCTGCACGGCGAGCCGGTGCGTGAGGAAGCGTTCAAGATTATCTGCGACACCTATCGCAAGACTGAGCACAAGCGCGTCATGCCATTTGCGCCGTGAGGTAAGCCTGTTAGTCCGGCGGTGTTTGTTAGATCGCCTTCGCGAGCAAGCCCTGAACGGGCTTGCTCGCGAAGAACGATAACGCGGTATTACTTGACTACCACAGTGCCTTTCATCATCGAGATGTGGCCCGGGAACGAGCAGAAGAACGCGTAATCCGTGCCCGCAACCAGTTTCGACACATCGAAGGTCACCGAATCTTTCTCGCCAGCACCAATGATCTTGGTGTGGGCGATGATGCGGGTGTCGCCGTCTTTGAGGTAGTTCTTGTCGATACCGGCGGCCATGCCGTCGCTGGCAACGCCAGGCATGTCGGCGGCGGAACTCAGCACCCAGTTATGGCCCATGACGTTTTTCGGCAAGCTGCCGGAGTGCTCAAGGTTCACGGTGAACTTCTTGCAGCTCTTGTCGATGGTGATTTCTTTGGTGTTGAAGGACATCTGGTCGGTGGAATCAACAGTGACCGCGCACTCTGCAGCAAGCAACTGGCCGCTCGCCAGTGTCAGCAGGGAAACAGCAACGATTTTGGCAAACATGTGAATCTCCAAGGCAGGGTTTAAAAAACGCGTATTGTGACTAGGGTGCCTCAAGCAGGCTGAAATTCTTATGATCTGAATCAACAGATTGTATACAACTTTAGGCTATCAGACTGATCAACACAATCTACCAGCCAAACAACAGCCACCCGCCTATGATCGCTCCATCACCCACCGGAGCGTCTGCCATGCACCTCAATCAATTCTTCAACGGCTTGTTGGCCGCGTATGCCTGCGGTAAGTGAAGGCCAATCGCGCTGCTAAGCTGCTACCATAGCGACCCAAGGCAGCTGCGCGCCGCCCACCCTCACCTTCGACCCTAGAGGATCGCCCATGGCCAAACCTAATTACTCCTTCGCCAAACGTCAGAGAGACTTGGCCAAGGAGCAGAAGAAAGAGGAAAAGCTGCAACGCAAGAAAGCCGCTGCAGATGAAGAAGCAGGTGCACTGAACCCGGATGCTGAAGGTGAAGTGGCTGCTGATGACACCGAGACACCGAAAGACCCGGCGGAATAAATTTTGTTGGGGTGAGCAGGCCCTCCCTGCTCACCACAACCCACTGTTACTCCAGCGGCATCACCGTCACCCGAACTTCCGGGTCATGGTTCCCTCCTCCCAGAATCACCCCCCGCAACGGCGACACATCCGAGAAGTCACGGCCCCAGGCCAAGGTGATGTGCTCGAGTGCAGGCTGCACGTTGTTTGTCGGATCAAAATCCACCCAGCCCGCCACCGGGCAAAACACCGAGACCCACGCGTGGGATGCATCGGCGCCGATCAGCCGTGGCTGGCCGGGCGGTGGCTGGGTCAGCAGGTAGCCGCTGATGTAACGCGCCGCCAGGCCCCGCGAGCGCAGGCACGCGAGCATCAGGTGGGCGAAGTCCTGGCAAACGCCGCGTCGGCGTTCCAGCACTTCCACCAAGGGCGTGGCGACCTGGGTGGCTTCGGCATCGAAGGTGAATTCGCTGAAGATTTTCTGCATCAGGGCCTGCACGCCCAGCAGCAAGGGCACGCCTGGCGCGAAGCAACTTTCGGAGAACTCGACGAAGGTGTTCTTCAGGTGTACGTAGGGCGACTCGAAGCGATAACGGCAGGCTTCGAGCATGTCAGGCGACAGCACCTGGCTGCTGTAGGTCAGGCTGTCGCGGGTCTGGTCCCAGGCCGGTGACTGTTGGAAATCCAGCGCCGGCCGCGCCAGCACTTCCACGGTCAGCCCCGCATTCACCAGCAATTCATCATGGGGCCGTTCGAACGCCAGCCGGGTGATCGGGTTACCGAACACGTCCAGCTCATCACGGCGCGACGACGGCTGCGGGCTGATATCCAATTGCTGGGAACTGCAGCGCTGCCACGCGCACGGCCGCGGCCACAGGTGCGCCAACTGCTGGGCCAGGGACACCGGGCTGTCGTAGTGGTAATGGGTATCGTGAAAAATCTGGTAGCGCGCACTCATCACACCGACACCGTTTGCTGGCTGACATCATCCACATGGGCAAAGTGGCGCAACGCCAGGCGATCCGACACTTGCCCGCTTTCATCGGCGACCGCTTGCAGCAGGTCCGCCAGGCCATCCAACGCGGCGCGCACACTGGACTCACCGAACAACGGGTTCTCCAGGCAACCCAGGTCAAACCGCGACAGGCGCTCCACCAACGGCGCCAAACCGGTTTCCCGTGGCACCCCAAAGTCATCATTGAGACGCCGCAGGGTGCGGCTGACCAGCTTCAACTGGAACAACACCGCGTGGGGGTTCTGTTCATCGAGCAGCAACAAGTCGAGCACCGGGATCAGTTGCGGCACTGCCAGGTAGCGCGAGCGATAGGTGATGCTGCTGTTGCCCAGCTCCAGCAGCCATTCCAGCCCGGCCTGATCAAACACCGCCACGCCACGCAGGAACGCGGCGAGGCTGCTGCTGAGAAATTGCAGGCGCTCGATACGCCGGCCCATCATCAAAAAGCGCCAGCCTTCGTCGCGGGTCATGTCATCCAGGGCGAAGCCGGACAAGGCCGCCAGGGACATCACCAAGCGGTTGAGGAAATCCAGCAACTCGCCAAAATCCGGGGTCTCGCTTTCCAGCTCCAGGGCTTCGCGCTGCAACTCCACCAGCGCTTGCCAGTTCTCGCGAGACAACTTGCCGCGCACCTGGGACGCCGCCCACTGCAAGCGCTGCAGGTTGGCGCGCAGGCTCGACGGCCAGTCATCACCAAGCAAGGCGGCAAGCAGGCGCTCGGGCAGCTCGCCCTCCTCCGGCAACAAGCGCAAGGTCTCGCCCAGCTCGACAGCGGCCTGCAGGGCTTGCGGGTCGTCGCCATCGACATAGCGCGCCAGCACAATGCGCAGCCAGCGCGCGCTGTCATCACAGCGCTCGCAGTAACGGCCAAACCAGAACAGGTTTTCCACCACGCGCGACGGTAGATAAGGGTCGCGGCGCACCAGGTCGTGCACGCCAATCGCCCGTTGTGCGCGCCAATGCTCGCCGCCGACGGCGCGGTCGCCCAGTACCCAGGTGTCTTTACTCGCGCCACCGCGTTGCATCGACACCACTTCGGCATCCGCCTCCGCCGCCACACGAGTCAGGCCACCGGGCAATACGCGGTAGCCGTCAGCGCTGGCCACCGCGTACACGCGCATGCCGATGGCGCGGTGTTGCAGATGGTCGTCGACGGTGTGCCACACCGGTGCCTGGGACAGTTGCGCCAGCTCTTGGGCCACATAGGCGTAAGGCCGCGCACGCATGCGCTCGGACAGGGCCAGGCGTTGTTCGTCGTTCAAATCGCGACCAAACACCGGTGCGAAACTTTGCGAGGGGAACGCCGGTTTGATCAGCAATTCCGGCAGTTTTTCCAAGGCTTCGGCCAGCACCGGCGCCTCGCCGCACCACCAGGTGGCGATGGACGGCAGGATCAGTTCCTCACCAAACAAGAACTCGTTGATCTTCGGCAGAAAGCCGAGCAAACCGGGCGACTCCAGCACGCCGCTGCCCAAGGCATTGGCCACCAGCACATTGCCCTGACGCACCGCGTCCAGCAGGCCGGGCACGCCCAGGGCTGAGTCCGTGCGCAGTTCCAGCGGGTCACAGAAATCGTCATCCAGGCGCCGCATGATCGCGTGCACCCGGCGCAGGCCGCTGAGGGTTTTGAGGAACACCGTGCTGTCGCGCACCGTGAGGTCGCCGCCTTCTACCAGCGGGTAGCCGAGTTGGCGTGCGAGGTAGAGGTGTTCGAAATAGCTTTCGTTGAAACGCCCCGGCGTGAGCAGCACGATCAGCGGCGGCTGGTCATCACCGGGCGCCTGGCGGGCCAGGGTTTCCTGGAGCGTACGGAAGAAACCGGTGAGGTGTTGAACCTGCAAATCACGGTACAGATCCGGGAATGCGCGGGACACGATGGTGCGGTTTTCCAGCGCGTAACCTGCGCCCGAGGGCGCCTGGGTACGGTCGGCGGTGACCCACCAACGGCCATCCGGGGTGCGCGCCAGGTCCACGGCATACAGGTGCAGAAACGCGCCGTCCGGCGGTTGAATGCCCTGGCACGGCCACAGGAAGTTGTTGTGCCCAAACACCAGTTCGGCCGGGAGCAAACCTTCCTTGATCAGGCGCTGAGGGCCGTACAGGTCGGCCAGCACGGCATTGAGCAACCGCGCCCGCTGGGCGATGCCGGCCGACAGGTGCTGCCACTCATCGGCGGCCAGCACATGGGGCAGCAAGTCCAGCTCCCACGGGCGGTCGGCGCCCTTGGGGTCGGCGTAGACGTTGTAGGTAACGCCGTTTTCCTGGATCTGCCGGGTCAGCAACGCCTGGCGCTGGGCCAGTTGCACGGGCGTACTGCGTTGCAGGTGATCGAGCAGGCGCTGCCAATGGGCACGCACCGCGCCACTGTCGTCGAGCAGTTCGTGATAGGTGCCCGCAGTGAGCGGGTAACGGTCGAGCAAATCGGGCATGGAACGCTCGGCAGAGGCAAGGGGAGTCAGTTTAAATTAAATTCACTGCAATCTAATGTGGGAGCTGGCTTGTTGTGGCTAGGGGAGCTTGCTCCCTAGCCACAACAAGCCAGCTCCCACATTTGGATTGGTCATTTCTTATTGGGGAAACGCCGCAAATCCAGGGTCATCGGTAGTTCATCGTTAATCACCAAAGGCGGCACAGGCAGCTTGCCAGGGCTATGCCCCAAGCGGAAAAACCGCGCCATGCGCCGGCTCTCTGCTTCATTGGCATTCACCGGCAAGCTGTCGTAATTGCGCCCACCCGGATGCGCGACGTGGTACTGGCAACCGCCCAGCGAGCGTTGCATCCAGGTATCGAGCAAGTCGAACACCAACGGCGCGTGCACCGCGATGGTCGGTTGCAAACAGTTGGCCGGTTGCCAGGCGCGATAGCGCACGCCGGCGACGAACTCGCCGATACGCCCGGTCGGCTGCAACGGTACCGGGATGCCGTTGCAAGTCAGCAGATAGCGTTGCGGCGCCAAGCCGCTCAACTTCACCTGCAAGCGCTCCAGGGACGAGTCCACGTAACGCACCGTGCCCCCCACGGCGCCTTCTTCGCCCAGCACGTGCCAAGGCTCCAACGCCTGACGCAACTCCAGTTCGATGCCGCTGACGGCATAGTCGCCGACCTTGGGGAAACGAAACGCCAGGTGCGGGGCAAACCATTCGGCGCGCAGCGGGTAACCGGCGGCGTTGAGCTCAACGATCACGTCGGCAAAATCCTGCTCGATAAAGTGCGGCAGCAAAAAGCGGTCGTGCAGCTCAGTGCCCCAGCGCGCCAGTTTTGGCGGTGCATAGGGTTCGCGCCAGAAACGCGCGACCAAAGCGCGCAGCAGCAATTGCTGGGTGAGGCTCATGCGCGCATGGGGCGGCATTTCAAATGCGCGCAATTCCAGCAGGCCCAGGCGGCCGGTGGCGCCATCGGGCGAATAGAGTTTGTCGATGCAGAATTCGGCGCGATGAGTATTGCCGGTCACATCGATCAGCAGGTTGCGCAACAGCCGGTCGACCAGCCACGGTGGGCATTCCTCGCCAGGTTCGGGCATTTGTGCGAAGGCGATTTCCAGCTCATACAGCGCGTCGTTACGCGCTTCATCCACCCGTGGCGCCTGGGAGGTCGGGCCGATAAACAGCCCGGAAAACAGATACGACAAGGACGGATGGTTATGCCAGTAACTGATCAGGCTGCGCAGCAAATCCGGGCGGCGCAGGAACGGTGAGTCTTTCGGCGTCGCGCCGCCCAGCACAAAATGGTTACCACCGCCGGTGCCGGTGTGGCGCCCGTCGATCATGAACTTTTCGGTGGTCAGGCGGGTTTGCCGCGCCTCTTCGTAGAGGAACTCGGTGCGTTCCACCAGCTCATCCCAAGTCGCGGACGGCTGCACATTGACCTCGATCACACCCGGATCCGGCGTGACCCGGAAGTTGCTCAAGCGCGTATCGAACGGCGGCTCGTAACCTTCCAGCAACACCGGGCAATGCAGCTCTTCGGCGGTGGCTTCGATGGCGGCCACCAACTCCAGGTAATCCTCGACGCGTTCCAGCGGCGGCATAAACAGGTACAAGCGCCCTTCCCGTGCTTCGGCGCACAAGGCGGTGCGGGTCAGCCAGTCGGCGGACTCGTCGACCTTGGGCACGCGCTCATCACTCGGCGCAGGCGTGCCATGGCTGTGCAGTTGCGCGGTGGTCGGCAGTTCCGGCTGATCCTGATTCGGGTCGGTGGGATGCACAAATGGGTATTCCGCCGCCGTCACCCACGGTTGCGAGGCCAACGGCAGGCGGTAACCCAGCGGCGAGTCGCCCGGCACCAGACGGCAGTGGTTGTCACGCAGGTACCAGCGCCCACTCTGCCAGCGGTCATTGGCTGGCGTGCGCGCCAGCGGCAGCACTTGGCCTATGACTTTATCCAGGCCTTGGCTGAACACTTTGCGCAGGCGCTCGCGCTCCAGGTCATCACTCAGGCGTGGATCCTGGGCGGTGACGTTTTGCGGCAGCGCACCCTCGCGCCACAGGTAGTAGAAGTTGTCTTCGAAAGCCGGGAACACAAAACGTGCCGGCAGCTTAAGGCGTTCGGCGACACTGGCGAGGAAGCGCCCAGCCATCGCGCCATCAGCGCCATAGTCCTGTTGTTCGTCGGCGATCAGCGCGCTGTTGTGCCAGATCGGCACGCCGTCGCGGCGCCAGTAGCAATTGAGCGACCAGCGCGGCAGTTGCTCGCCGGGGTACCACTTGCCCTGGCCAAAATGCACCAGGCCTTTGGGCGCGTAATGGGCACGCATGCGCTGGAACAGCTCGGCGGACAGCCGGCGCTTATCCGGCCCGAGGGCCGCGGTATTCCACTCAGCGCCGTCGGGGTCGTCGATGGAGACGAAGGTCGGCTCGCCGCCCATGGTCAGGCGTACGTCATCCTTGAGCAGGTCGGCGTCGATCTGCCGGCCCAACGCCTGGATCGCCAGCCATTGCTCTTCGGTGTAGGGCTTGGTGACACGCGGCGCTTCCCAAATGCGCTCCACCGACATCTCGTGGGTGAATTCGCACTCGCAGGGTTCCACCAGCCCGCTGATTGGTGCGGCGGACGAAGGGTCAGGGCTACAGGCCAATGGGATATGCCCTTCACCGGCGAACAGCCCGGAGGTGGCGTCCAGGCCGATCCAGCCCGCGCCGGGCAAATACACCTCGCACCAGGCGTGCAGGTCGGTAAAGTCGACTTCGGTGCCGGACGGGCCATCAAGGGCTTTGACGTCGGCGGTGAGCTGGATCAAGTAGCCCGACACAAACCGCGCCGCCAGCCCCAGGTTGCGCAGTAGTTGCACCAGCAGCCAGGCCGAATCACGACAAGAGCCGGACGCGGCGCCCAAGGTGAATTCCGGGGTTTGTACGCCCGGCTCCATGCGGATCAAATAGCCGATGTCGGCCGCCAGGCGCTGATTGAGGCCTACCAGAAAATCCACCGCCGGCAGCGGCGTGCGGTCAATACCCGCCAGGTAGGCGGCAAACTTAGGCGTCAGCGGCAAGGTTTCCAGGTACGGCGCCAGCTCGCGCTGCTCATCGGCGGCGTAGCTGAAGGGGATTTTTTCGGCGTAGGGCTCGAGGAAAAAGTCGAACGGGTTGAACACCGCCATTTCGGCAACGAGGTCTACTTCGATGCGCAGCTCGTCGGTCTTTTCCGGGAATACCAAGCGCGCCAGGTAATTGCCCTGCGGGTCCTGCTGCCAATTGATGAAGTGCTGCTCAGGCAGCACTTTGAGCGCATAAGACAAGATCCGCGTGCGGCTATGGGCAGCCGGGCGCAAGCGCACGATCTGTGGGCCGAGTTCGACAGCGCGGTCGTAGCGGTAATGCGTAACGTGGTGCAACGCGACATGAATCGACACGGCGGCCTCCTGCGAGCCAGGGCATGGACACAAAGCGCGCAAGACTTATGCCAGAGCGGCCGTCATTGCGCTTTATCGTAAGACCCGGTGCAGTACAGCACCAAAACGGCGCCAACGGGGGTGCCGTGGTGCAAGGCTTGCACATATTTGTGGCGTGCGTGTGAGGCCGGGTGGCGAATCTACCCAGTCAGCGGGTTTTGTGTCGGGCAATCATGGCTGCGCGCAGATGGCGAACTTCGAGCAGCTTCTGGCGCATTTCGCGGTGACGCTTGCTGTTGAGCAGCAACAAACCCAACAGCGGAAAGAGTACCGCCGAGCCGTAGACCAGTTTGGGAATGGGGTACTGAATCATCGGCAGCACGAACAACAGGCAGCAGCCCAGGTAACCCGCCACCAAGCCGGTGGCCCAGGGGCGTCCGCGCGCAACCATCAAGTTGCCAAACACCAGTACCGCCACCAGCAGCAAAATCGCCAGGCCGGAGTAGTCGGATTTAAGCGACGGATCGACACCACGCAAATACGTCACGCCGGCGAGGGATACAGCAGACGCGCCGGCAAAGATCGCCATGAAGATCGTGCCCATGAACACCGGGAAATAGCGCGCGAGGAAACTGCCCATGTCGGGGAAACCTTTCATTCGGTGAGGTCCTCATACAAGCCGATGGCAAGGGTGGTGGCACTGCCCACGCTCCCACTGCGGTAGCTGCCCACAATGCCGAGGATGCCGCCCAACGCGTCTTTCATCTGGGTCAGGGTGGCATGCCGAATTTCCGTGGAGCTGAAGCTTTTGGTCAGTTTGCCTGCTCGCTGCTGCAACTTGAGCAACTTGGGCGTCAGGCTCGGGTCGCGCAGGCTTAGCAGCTCTTTGGTCAGTTTCTTGCGTTCCTGGCGATTCAAACCCTTGAGCAGTTCATACCAACTCTTGCCCAAAGCGGCAGCCTTTTTGGCTCTGAGCAGCTTCACCGTGGTCAGCGCACCGGTGCCAATCCCCACCAGGGAGGCCGTATCAAGGATTGTAGAAACAACACCGAACCATTCGGCGTCATCCATCCGGTCGTTCGCGTCGGGGTCGAGGATTTCGTTGTAGGTACGTGCCACGCCGAACCCGCACTGCGCACTGCTGGCCAGCGCCGCCGTCACGCCAATGCCCACCACGAACGCGCTGGCGCCCGCCGTAAAAGGCACGGCGACGCTGCCGCTGAACACCACGATCCAACCGATAATCGCGGCGGTGCAAGACAAGCCCATATCAAACGCCTCTTTTCTGAGGCGTTCTTCACGGGGGTCGGTCTTCACCTGTTCCACAAATTGCGCGGGGGAAATGTACTTCTGTGCTTCGCGCAAAATGATGCGCTTGGGCTTGATGCTGCACAGGGGCCTGAATTCGCGCAGGGTGATGACATTGAAGTCGGCGTCGATGTACACCACACCGGCGCCGACAATGCCGGGGTCGGCATCGATGGCGGCGAACAAGCGTGGCAGGTTGATCTGGCTTTCGATGCGCTGGCGCGCCATGAATTGGGAGCGGTTGGAGTCCATGCCGATTGAGAGCAGGGGGTTGCTCATGGGTGTTCGTCCTTGAAGTGAATAGTGCCTGAACTGACGCCTTCGCGAGCAAGCCCGCTCCCACATTCGACCGCATCCTCATGCTGGAACTCGGACAAATGTGGGAGCGGGCTTGCTCGCGAAGGCGATTCAATGGGCGCCACCTTAACAAACAGGCACGCCAGCGAATAGAAAGCAAAACGCCAGCACAAGGCTGGCGTTTTGCATATTCAGGCTGCGATCAACGCGGCACGACCGGCTTGCGCGCAGGCTTGCCGCCCTTGCCTTTCGCCGCATCACTGCGTTCTTTAGCCGCCTGCTTGTTACGCGCCTGAGCCGCCGCCTTGGCTTGCTCACGCTTGTCCCACGGGTTGCTGCCATCACTGCCGCGCGGTGGCAGGCCGGTGTGCTGGGTGAGGATCCTGGTGGTGGTTTCCTTCGCAACCTTGTGGCTGCCGGCCGGAGTCGAGTTTTTGCGACGGGCGCTCTGGTAGCTGTCGGTGGACGGCTGGTGCAGCGGAATCAACTGGTCTTTACCCGGCCCGATCAGGTCGGCGCGGCCCATGCGCGTGAGTGCTTCACGCAGCATCGGCCAGCCTTTCGGGTCGTGGTAGCGCAGGAACGCCTTGTGCAGACGGCGCTGATCTTCGCTTTTGACGATGGTGACCGCGTCACTCTTGTAGGTGACCTTGCGCAGCGGGTTCTTGCCCGAGTGATACATCGCCGTGGCCGTGGCCATCGGCGACGGGTAGAACGCCTGCACCTGGTCGGCGCGGAAGCCATTGCCTTTAAGCCACAAGGCCAGGTTCATCATGTCTTCATCGGTGGTGCCCGGGTGGGCGGCGATGAAGTACGGGATCAGGTACTGCTCCTTGCCCGCTTCCTTGGTGTACTTCTCGAACATGCGCTTGAACTTGTCATAGCTGCCAATGCCCGGTTTCATCATCTGGTTGAGCGGACCTTCCTCGGTGTGTTCCGGGGCGATCTTGAGGTAACCACCGACGTGGTGGGTCACCAGCTCTTTGACGTATTCCGGCGACTCGACCGCGAGGTCGTAGCGCAGGCCGGAAGCAATCAGAATCTTCTTCACACCCGGCAATGCACGGGCGCTGCGATACAGTTGAATCAACGACGAGTGGTCGGTATTCAGGTTCGGGCAGATGCCCGGGAACACGCACGACGGCTTGCGGCACGCGGATTCGATTTCCGGCGTTTTGCAGGCAATGCGGTACATGTTCGCGGTCGGGCCACCGAGGTCGGAGATCACGCCGGTAAAGCCTGGCACTTTGTCGCGGATCTCTTCGATCTCGCGAATGATCGACTCTTCGGAACGGTTCTGGATGATGCGGCCTTCGTGCTCGGTGATCGAGCAGAAGGTGCAGCCACCGAAGCAGCCACGCATGATGTTCACCGAGAAACGGATCATGTCGTAGGCCGGGATCTTTTCCTTGCCGTACACCGGGTGCGGGACGCGGGCGTACGGCATGCCGAACACGTAGTCCATTTCTTCGGTGGTCATCGGGATGGGCGGCGGGTTGAACCACACGTCCACTTCACCATGCTTCTGCACCAGGGCGCGGGCGTTGCCTGGGTTGGTTTCCAGGTGCAGCACGCGGTTGGCGTGGGCATACAGGACCGAGTCGCCACGGACTTTTTCCATGGACGGCAGACGAATGACCGTCTTGTCACGGGTCATGCGCGGGCTGGCAAGAATTTGTACGACCTTGGCCTCTTCCGGGTCTTCAACCGGGCCTTTTTCCTGCTCGATGGCGCAGGCCTGGGTGTCCTGGGTATTCACATACGGGTTGATGATCTTGTCGATCTTGCCCGGGCGGTCGATACGCGTGGAGTCCACCTCGTACCAGCCCTCAGGCGTGTCACGGCGAATGAACGCGGTGCCGCGCACGTCGGTGATGTCTTCGATCTTGTGGCCCCACGACAGGCGCTGGGCAACTTCGACGATAGCCCGCTCGGCGTTGCCGTACAGCAGGATGTCGGCGCAGGCATCGATCAGGATCGAGTTGCGCACACGGTCCTGCCAGTAGTCGTAGTGGGCGATGCGACGCAGCGAGGCCTCGATGCCGCCAAGCACGATCGGCACGTTCTTGTAGGCTTCCTTGCAACGCTGGCTGTACACCAGGCTGGCGCGGTCCGGGCGTTTGCCGGCCATGCCACCTGGGGTGTAGGCGTCGTCGGAACGGATTTTCTTGTCGGCGGTGTAGCGGTTGATCATCGAGTCCATGTTGCCGGCCGCGACGCCGAAGAACAGGTTCGGCTCGCCGAGCTTCATGAAGTCGTCTTTGGACTGCCAGTTCGGCTGCGCAATGATCCCGACGCGAAAGCCCTGGGACTCCAGCAGCCGGCCGATAATCGCCATACCGAACGACGGGTGATCCACATACGCATCACCGGTGACGATGATGATGTCGCAGGAATCCCAGCCAAGCTGATCCATCTCCTCCCTGCTCATCGGCAGGAATGGCGCAGGACCGAAACATTCGGCCCAGTACTTGGGATAGTCAAATAACGGCTTGGCTGTTTGCATGACGGTGACCGGTGTTGAGATGAAAAATCGCGGGCGCGGAATATAGCACAAATTTTGACCAATTCCGACGGTAATGGTCGGAATTGTGCTGATGCAATCGCAAGCAAGCCAGCGCCCACATTTGAAGGTATTCACCGTTCAAGTGTGGGAGCTGGCTTGCCTGCGATGAGGCCCTTACAGGCGCTGAGACTTACTCGTCATCGTCGAAGTTATAGCTGCCCGGCGCCAGGTTTTCGAAGCGCGTGTATTTACCGATAAATGCCAGGCGGATAAAGCCGATCGGCCCGTTCCGCTGCTTGCCGATGATGATTTCGGCAATGCCTTTGTGTTCCGTCTCGGGGTGATACACCTCGTCGCGGTACACGAACATGATCACGTCAGCATCCTGCTCGATGGCTCCGGACTCACGCAAGTCGGAGTTCACCGGGCGCTTGTTCGGCCGTTGTTCGAGGGAACGGTTGAGCTGGGACAGCGCCACCACCGGGCAGTTGAATTCCTTGGCCAGGGCTTTGAGCGACCGGGAGATTTCGGAAATCTCGTTGGTGCGGTTGTCGCCGCTTGAGCCTGGGATCTGCATCAGCTGCAGGTAGTCGATCATGATCAGGGCGATGTCGCCGTGCTCACGCACCAGCCGGCGAGTGCGCGCACGCATCTCCGATGGGCTGATACCGGCAGTGTCATCAATGAACAGCTTGCGGTCGTTGAGCAGGTTGACCGCCGACGTCAGGCGCGGCCAATCGTCGTCTTCCAGGCGGCCGGCACGTACCTTGGTCTGGTCGATACGGCCGAGCGAGGAAAGCATACGCATGATCAGCGATTCACCTGGCATCTCCAGCGAGTAAACCAATACGGCTTTGTCGCTACGCAACACGGCGTTTTCCACCAGGTTCATCGCAAAGGTGGTTTTACCCATGGATGGACGGCCGGCGACGATGATCAAGTCAGAAGGCTGCAGGCCGCTGGTCTTCTCGTCGAGGTCGGTGTAGCCGGTGGAAATACCGGTGATGGCGTTGTCGGTGTTGAACAAGGTGTCGATGCGGTCGATGGCCTTGGTCAACAGGTCGTTGACGCTGACCGGGCCGCCGGTCTTCGGGCGCGCTTCGGCGATCTGGAAGATCTGGCGTTCAGCCTCATCAAGGATCTCGGCGGCGGTGCGGCCTTCGGGGTTGAAGGCGCTGTCGGCGATTTCGGTGCTGATACCGATCAACTGGCGCAGGGTGGCGCGCTCGCGAACGATCTGCGCATACGCCTTGATGTTGGCGACGGACGGCGTGTTTTTTGCCAGTTCGCCCAGGTAGCCCAGGCCGCCAACTTGGGAGGTCTGGCCTTCCTTATCCAGTTGCTCGGCCAGGGTCACCACGTCGATCGGCGAGTTCTGGTCGGCCAGCTTGGCGATGGCGCGGAAAATCAGGCGGTGGTCATGGCGATAGAAATCACCGTCCGAGACTTGATCCAGCACGCGTTCCCAGGCGTTGTTGTCCAGCATCAAGCCACCGAGCACAGCCTGTTCGGCCTCGATGGAATGCGGCGGCACCTTCAGGGCAGCGGTTTGCAGATCGTATTGCTCAGGAGCTGAAATATCGTTCATGGCCACTTGAAATTAGGGGTGTGTAGAAAAACAAAAGGCACGACCTGTAAACAGGATCGTGCCCGATGTTAACCGCCTGGCACGCGAGGTGCCAGTCAGTTAGGTGTTGCTTAAGCTGCTACCACTACAACGCGTACGGTGGCTTCAACTTCGGCGTGCAGGTGCACGGCTACGTCGAATTCGCCTACGTTGCGGATGGTGCCGTTCGGCAGACGAACTTCGCTCTTCTGCACTTCAACGCCGGAGGCGGTCAGTGCATCAGCGATGTCGTGGGTGCCGATCGAACCGAACAGCTTGCCTTCGTCACCGGCGGTGGCAGTGATAGTCACTTCCAGCTCAGCCAGTTGGGCAGCGCGAGTTTCGGCCGAAGCTTTTTTGTCTGCTGCGGCTTTTTCCAGCTCAGCACGACGCTCTTCAAACGCAGCCAGGTTGGCAGCGGTTGCAGCGGTGGCTTTGCCGTATGGCAGCAGGTAGTTACGACCGTAGCCGGCCTTAACGTTCACTTTGTCGCCCAGGTTGCCCAGGTTGGCGACTTTTTCCAGAAGGATCAGTTGCATGTGAAAATCCTCTAACTTTTAACCTTCACCGTTCGCGTTATCGGCGTCTTTCGACGCCAGACGACCGCGAAAATCAATCAGGCCGTCGACAATGGCCAAAACCACGAGTAACGGATAGATCAGCTGCATAAACAGCAACATCGTGACGTACAACCCCACCAGCCAGAACTTGGCCAGGCGCTTGCGCGCCACCAGCCCATGCATCAGGGCCAGCCCGGCAAACACCAGCGGTACACTGCAAATCGGCGCCAGCAAGGCCATCTGTGGGCCGAAGTTCGGCCCGACAACCATGCACGCCAGCAGCAACATCGCCGGCCCCGCTGGGATTCTGATACTGCGAAATTCGCGACCAAAACCACCCGGGTTGTACAACAACGCCTGCCAATAACGCCCAACAATCAGGCTCAGCACGCTGACGACCTGCAACAATGCCGCAATCAGGCCGGTCAGGACCGGGGCAATCAGTGACGCAAACCGCGCTCGCTCATCTACCGACAATTGCTGGTAGAGATCCCCGAGGGCCATCGGCAGGATCTTGACGATCTCTTGCGACAGCGCTTCGATTTGCGGGCGGAAAGCCGCGCCAAGCATCACTGAGTACACCAACCCCAATGCCACGCTGACCAGCAGCGTGCGGACCCAGGACTCACTTGCGCGTAAAACCAACGCAAGGCTCGATGACCCAAGCAGTACCAGAAGTACCCGTGGATCACCGAATTGAAGCCACCAGATCAAGGCCGGCAACAATCCCAGGGCAAGAACGCCAAGGGCGTCCTTCAAACCGCGCCGCAGGAGCACAAGGCAACCTGCAGCAGCACCCAACCAATAAAGCAGCGGCAATGCCGCACATCCAGCCACTACCAGAGTGGCCTGCACGCGACCGCGCATGATGAACTCAGCTAAGGCGCGCATGCATTCAATCCCTTACTACTTGTCGACTGCCCGGTCTCAGCGGCCGTGGCTGTCGGTGTAGGCCAGCAGGGCCAGGAAGCGGGCGCGCTTGATAGCGGTGGCCAGCTGACGCTGATAACGTGCTTTAGTACCGGTGATACGGCTTGGAACGATTTTGCCGGTCTCGGATACGTAGGCTTTCAGAGTGTTGAGATCTTTGTAATCGATCTCTTTCACGTCTTCAGCGGTGAAGCGGCAGAATTTACGACGACGGAAGAAACGTGCCATTTGATAGGCTCCTTAAAAGGTCCGTGGATTACTCGTCAGCGTTATCGCTGTTGTCGCTGTCATCACTATCAGCGCTTTCGGCGCCTTCGTGCTCAGGACGGTCGCGACGCTCACGGCGCTCACTGCGGTTTTCTTCAGCCTTGAGCATCTCGGATTGGCCGGTAACGGCTTCTTCGCGACGGATGACCAGGTTACGGATCACTGCATCGTTGTAGCGGAAGTTGTCTTCCAGCTCGGCCAGGGCCTTGCCAGTGCATTCAACGTTCAGCATCACGTAGTGAGCCTTGTGAACATTGTTGATTGCGTAGGCCAGTTGACGACGGCCCCAATCTTCCAGACGGTGGATTTTGCCGCCGTCTTCTTCGATCAGCTTGGTGTAACGCTCAACCATGCCGCCGACTTGCTCGCTTTGATCCGGGTGGACCAAAAAGATGATTTCGTAATGACGCATGAATGCTCCTTACGGGTTGTAGCCTGCCGCTCAAAAACGGTCAGACAAGGAGTGAATGACACTTATGGATCTTGCCGCAGGGAGGCACATAGGTGCCTGCCAGGAAGGCAAGGGGCGCAATTGTAGAGAAGGGGGAGAAACGGCGCAAGGTGATTGGTGATTATTTGAACAACGAAGAGTCAAGGCAAACACAAACAAATGTGGGAGCTGGCTTGCCTGCGATGACAATGGCACAGGCAACATCTCTGCTGACTGACACACCGCCATCGCGGGCAAGCCCGGCTCCCACAGGGTCTTGCGTGGCTCTTAAGCCTTATTTCTTGGCTTTGGCCTTGACGCCACGCTGGCGCTGGGCTTCAAACAGGCACACGCCGGTGGCAACCGACACGTTGAGGCTGCTGACGCTACCGGCCATCGGGAGTTTCACCAGGTAATCGCAATGCTCACGAGTCAGGCGACGCATGCCTTTGCCTTCGGCACCCATGATCAGGATGGTCGGGCCGGTGAGGTCCTGGTCATAAATGCTGACCTCGGCCTCGCCCGCCGTGCCAACGACCCACAGGCCGCGCTGCTGGAGTTTCTCCAGGGTGCGCGCCAGGTTGGTCACGGCCACCAGTGGAATCACTTCCGCCGCGCCGCACGCGACTTTACGCACGACCGGCGTCAGGGTTGCCGACTTGTCTTTAGGCACGATCACCGCCAGCGCACCGGCAGCATCGGCCGAACGCAGGCAAGCGCCGAGGTTGTGCGGGTCGGTCACGCCGTCCAGCACCAGCAGCAGCGGTGCGCCTTCGGTACGGTCGAGCAGTTCGTCGAGCATCGCTTCGCCCCAGACCTGGCTCGGGCTTACGTCCGCAACCACGCCTTGGTGAACGCCTTCAACCCACACGTCCATCTCACGGCGCTCGGCCTGACCGATAGCGACCTTGTTTTGCGTGGCCAGCTCGACCAGCGCTTGTACGCGCGGCTCGCTGCGGCCTTCGGCCAACCACACCTGCTTGACGCGTTTAGGGTGATGACGCAGCAGTGCTTCTACGGCGTGTACGCCGTAGATTTTTTCCAGACTCATGACTTGGCCTTAGGTTTGCGCGACCCGCCGCTTTTCGCTGGGGCCGAACCCGCTTTAGGCGGGCCTTTACGGTGTTTACTCGGTTTGCTCGACGGCTTTTCCGCCCCGTGGGACTTTCCCCCAGACGCCGCTTTACCACCGCTTTTGGCTTCGTTGAGCAACTGCTGCTTCAACTCACGGCTCTTGCGCACTTCAGCGTTTTTCGCCGCAGCATCGCTCGGGCGGTAGGCCTCGGGGGCCTTTTCCTTGGTGGACGAACGACGACCGGCCTTGGCTGGCGCAGGCTCGGCGGCAGCAGCTGCTTTCGCAGGCGCGCCCTTGCCTTTGCTGGCGGGCGCAGTCGGTTCGCTGCCACGCTTTTTACGGCCTGTCGGTGTTTCGCTCGGCTTGTCGGGCATGCCGAAGTCGATCTTGCGCTCGTCGAGGTCGACGCGCATGACCTGCACTTCCACGGTGTCGCCCAAACGGAAGCTGCGACCGGTGCGCTCGCCCGCCAGGCGGTGATGCACAGGGTCAAAGTGGTAGTAGTCGCCCGGCAGCGCAGTGACGTGCACCAGGCCTTCGACGTAGATGTCGGTCAGCTCGACGAACAGGCCAAAACCGGTCACGGCAGTGATCACACCTGGGAACGACTCGCCCACGCGGTCTTTCATGAACTCGCACTTGAGCCAGTTCACGACGTCACGGGTAGCTTCGTCGGCGCGGCGCTCGCTCATCGAGCACTGCTCGCCCAGCTGTTCCAAAGCCGCTTCGTCGTACGGATAGATCCGTGCCTTCGGAATGGTCATGGCACCGGCGCGCTTGACGTGCGGGGTGTTCTGCTTGGAGTGGATCACACTGCGAATCGCCCGGTGCGTGAGCAGGTCCGGGTAACGACGAATCGGCGACGTGAAGTGGGTGTACGCCTCGTAATTCAGGCCGAAGTGGCCTTGGTTATCGGCGCTGTACACCGCCTGGCTCAGGGAGCGCAACATCACGGTCTGGATCACGTGGTAATCCGGACGGTCCTTGATGCTGGCCAGCAATACCTGGTAATCCTTCGGCGTCGGGCCGTCCTTGCCTTTGTGCAGGGACAGGCCAAGCTCACCGAGGAAAGCGCGCAGCTTTTCCAAACGCTCCGGCGGCGGGCCGTCGTGCACACGGTACAGGGCAGGAATTTCGTGCTTTTTGAGGAATTCTGCGGTGGCCACGTTGGCCGCCAGCATGCATTCCTCGATCAGCTTGTGCGCATCGTTGCGCGTCGTCGGCGTAATGGCCGCGATCTTGCGCTCGGAACCGAACACAATCCGGGTTTCCTGGGTTTCAAAGTCGATGGCGCCACGTACATGACGTGCGCCCAGCAACACCTTGTACAGCGCGTAAAGCTGCTTGAGGTGCGGCACGACGTCGGCGTATTCGCCACGCAGCGCCTTGGCCTCGCTGGTCTTCGGTGCTTCCAGAATGGTGCTGACCTTGTTGTAGGTCAGGCGCGCCTGGGAGTGGATCACCGCTTCGTAGAACTGGTAGTCGGTCATTTCGCCGGTTTTGGAGATGGTCATCTCGCAGACCATGGCCAAACGGTCGACTTTCGGGTTCAGGGAGCACAGGCCGTTGGACAGCTGCTCAGGCAGCATCGGGATCACGCGCTCAGGGAAATACACGGAGTTGCCGCGCACCTGGGCTTCGTTATCCAGGGCCGAACCGATCTTCACGTAGCTGGACACGTCGGCAATCGCGACGAACAACTTCCAGCCGCCGGAGAACAGGCGCAGCTTGCCAGGCTTGGCTTCGCAATAGACCGCATCGTCGAAGTCGCGGGCATCTTCGCCGTCGATGGTGACGAACGGCAGATGGCGCAGGTCGATGCGTTTTTCTTTGTCTTTCTCTTCCACTTCCGGCTTGAGCTTGGCGGCTTCTTTGAGCACCGCCTGCGGCCAGACGTGAGGAATATCGTAGGTGCGCAGCGCAACGTCGATTTCCATGCCCGGCGCCATGTAGTTGCCGACCACTTCAACAATATCGCCCTGTGGCTGGAAGCGCGCCGTTGGCCAGTGGGTGATTTTCACCTCGACGAACTGGCCGACCTTGGCGGCGCCATTGCGACCCGGGGTGATCAGCACTTCCTGCTGCACCTTCGGGTTATCCGGCACCACAAAGCCGATACCGCCTTCTTCGAAGTAACGACCGACGATGGACTCGTGGGCACGGGACACCACTTCGACGATCACGCCTTCACGGCGACCACGACGGTCCAGGCCCGACACGCGAGCCAGGGCACGGTCGCCGTCGAATACCAGGCGCATTTGCGCCGGGCTCATGAACAGGTCGTCGCTGCCGTCATCCGGGATCAGGAAGCCGAAGCCATCCCGATGGCCGGCGATGCGGCCCAGGATCAGGTCAAGCTTATCCACAGGCGCATAGGTGCCACGGCGGGTGTAGATCAGTTGAGCATCGCGCTCCATGGCACGCAAACGGCGGCGCAGGGCTTCGAGCTGGTCTTCGGTGGTCAGACCGAATTCTTCAACCAACTGCTCGCGGCTAGCAGGCGAACCACGATCGGCGAGATGCGCCAGGATCAGTTCGCGGCTAGGAATAGGGTTTTCATATTTTTCCGCTTCACGAGCGGCCTCGGGATCGAGGGACTGCCAATCGGCCATTAGAGAGTTTTCACCTTGTCTATATGCGGGTTAGTTTGGCATACGCGTATTGAAACGGGAAATTTCAGGTATCAACAAGCGTTTAAAAGGCCTTTGCCGCCCTCGGAAAGCACCTTGCATGACCATTGGCGAAATTTTCCAGGCTTTTTTCATGGCAGGGCTTTACAGCTCAAAATCGCCTCCGTATAGTGCGCGCCATCGACGACGGCAACGTTGTTGATGCTGCCCAGGTGGTGAAATTGGTAGACACGCCAGCTTCAGGTGCTGGTGATCGCAAGGTCGTGGAAGTTCGAGTCTTCTCCTGGGCACCAAATTCAGATTAAACCCGCGAAAGCGGGTTTTTTCGTTTCAGGCCTCTGATTTTTAACAAGAATATTGAATTATATTTTTGATATCAGGGGTTTACAGATTAAAAAGCGCTCCGTATAGTTCGCTCCATCAACAGCGCAAGCGTTGTTGATAATGCCCAGGTGGTGAAATTGGTAGACACGCCAGCTTCAGGTGCTGGTGATCGCAAGGTCGTGGAAGTTCGAGTCTTCTCCTGGGCACCAAATTCAGATCAAACCCGCGAAAGCGGGTTTTTTCGTTTCCGGGGTTTGAAAACCTCAGCGCTGATTTCCCCCTCGTCCGCACATGAGAAGTTTTATCGTTTATCCTTGCAATGATTTGTTGCATACAAGCGAGGAACACTTCGGATGATGATCCGCGATAACCGTCTCAAGACATCCCTTCTGCGTGGCCTGACCCTCACCCTGCTCGGCCTGACCCTGCTCTCGCCCACCGCCTATTGCGCCGACAAGGTGTCCCTGACGCTGTACAACGGCCAGCACAAAGAAGTCGGCGATGAACTCGCCAAGGCCTTCGAAGCCAAGACCGGTATTCACGTCAACGTGCGTAAAGGCAGCAGCAACCAGCTCGCCAGCCAGGTCGTGGAAGAAGGCGAGCGCTCGCCTGCCGATGTGATCTACACCGAAGAATCGCCACCACTGAACAAACTCGGCGAGCAAGGCTTGCTGGCCAAAATTGATGCGAGCACGCTGGACGTGTTGCCCAAGGATTACGTGGGCAGCAACGGTGACTGGATGGGCGTAACCGCTCGCACCCGCGTCGTGGCCTTCAACCCCAAACTGATCGCCGAAAAAGACCTGCCCAAATCGGTACTCGATTTTGCTGGCCCCGAGTGGCAAGGCAAAGTCGGCTTTGTGCCCACCAGCGGCGCATTCCAGGAGCAAGCGGTAGCCATCATCAAATTGCACGGGCGCGAAGCCGCGGAAGAATGGCTGACCGGCCTGCGCGCCTTCGGCAAGGTGTACAGCAACAATATGGTCGCCCTCAAAGCCGTCGAAAACGGCGAAGTGGCCACCGTGCTGGTGAACAACTACTACTGGTTCGCCCTGAAGAAAGAAAAAACCAACCTGGATTCGCAGCTGCATTACTTCACCGATGGCGATGTGGGCGGCCTGATCACCGTGTCCTCGGCGGCGGCACTGAAATCCAGCAAGCACCCCAAAGAAGCCCAGCAACTGCTGGCGTTCATGGCCAGTGAAGAAGGCCAGCGCGTGATCACCAACACCTCGGCCGAATACCCGCTGCGCAAGGGCATGCAATCCAATCGTGGCCTCAAGCCGTTCAGCGAGCTGCAACCGCCGAAAGTCACCCCGGCAGACCTTGGCAACGCCGAAGAAGCCCTGGACCTGGAACGTGACGTTGGCTTGAACTGATGAACCCATCGCTTTCCGCCGCCGGGTTCATACCCCGGCGCAAACGCCCGTCGATTTGGCTGCTGCTGCCCGTACTGTTTCTGGTGGGCTTGAGCCTGCTGCCGCTGGTGTATGTCGGCACCAAGGCCTGGCAGGCGGGCTGGGCGGAGGCGGTGCACCTGCTGTGGCGGCCGTATGTGTTCGGGCTGTTGCGCAACACCTTGGCATTGATGATTGGCGTAACCGTGGCCTGCGGGGTCATCGGCCTCTCGCTGGCCTGGCTACTTGAGCGCAGCAACCTGCCGGGGCGGCGCATCTGGGGCGTGATCCTGTGCCTGCCATTTGCAGTGCCGGCGTTTGTCAGCAGCTTTACCTGGGTGTCGCTGAGCGCCAACTTCGAAGGGCTTGGCGGGGCGATACTGGTGATGACCCTGTCGAAATACCCGCTGGTATTTCTGCCGGTGGCAGCGACCCTGCGCAATCTTGACCCTTCACTGGAAGAGTCGGCGCGTACCTTGGGCCTGAACCGCTGGGGCGTATTTTTTCGCGTCACCCTGCCTTTGCTGTGGCCTTCGCTGCTGGCCGGCGCGCTGTTGATCGCGCTGCATATGCTGGTGGAGTTTGGCGCACTGTCGATTATCGGCCTGCAGACTTTCACCACGGCCATCTATCAACAATTCGAGCTGGAATTCAGCAACGCCAATGCCGCGATGCTTTCGGCGGTATTGCTGGTGATGTGCCTGACGCTGCTGTGGCTGGAACTGCGCGTGCGCGGCAAAGGCCGACATGTGCGCATCGGCCAGGGCACGGCGCGGCATGCTGAACAGGTCAAGCTGGGCAAATGGTCGAGCTTGGGTCAGCTGTATTGCCTGGCGCTGGCGATCATCGGCAGCGGCATTCCGCTGGGTATGCTCGCTTACTGGCTTGCCGTGGGTTCATCGGCGGCATTTCCGGTGGCCGAGATTGGTGAGGCGCTGCTGTCCTCGCTGGCACTGTCATTGGGCGGCGCTGCGCTGTGCCTGGTGCTGGCAGTACCGGTGGGGTTGCTGGTGGTTCGCTACAAAGGCCAGTTGGCGATTTGGGCCGAGCGCCTGCCTTATCTGCTGCATGCCCTGCCAGGGCTGGTGATTGCGCTGACTCTGGTGTATTTCGCCCTGCACTATGTGCCAGCGCTATATCAGACCTCGGCATTGCTGCTGATTGCTTATGCGCTGTTGTTTTTGCCATTGGCCCAGGCACCGATTCGAACTGCCTTGAACAAGGCGGCGCCCCAGTTGGAAGAAGCCGCCCGCACGCTGGGAGCATCGTCGTTCAGCGC
The DNA here is from genome assembly GCF_005938045.2 of Pseudomonas sp. KBS0710. GTDB lineage: Bacteria > Pseudomonadota > Gammaproteobacteria > Pseudomonadales > Pseudomonadaceae > Aquipseudomonas. The sequence goes on from NZ_VCCF02000001.1 coordinate 5,243,882, forward strand.
CTTTTGCCGGGTCACCTTGCCGATTATTTTCCCGGCCTTGGGGGCGGCGTTCGCGCTGGTGTTTCTGGATGCGATGAAGGAGTTGACGGCGACTTTGCTGCTCAGCCCGACGGGGTTGAATACCCTGGCGACTGCCGTGTGGGCGCATACCTCGAATGTTGAATTTGCGGCGGCGGCGCCGTATGCGGCGTTGTTGATTCTGGTGTCGGGGTTGCCGGTGTACTTGCTCACTACCCGAATGTATTTGAGCCGCTGAGACCGCTATCGCAGGCAAGCCAGCTCCCACATTTGACCGAGTTCCAACTTTGGAATGCAGTTGAATGTGGGAGCTGGCTTGCCTGCGATAACGCCGGTACAGGCAACGCTAAGCCCGAAACTGCCCCAAGCTCGCCTTCAATTGCGCCGCCAACCCATCCAGCACCTTGCCACTGGCCGTGGTTTCCACCACCGCCTGCGCGGCCCGCTCCGCCTGCGCATGGATCACCTCAACCCGCCCACGCACCGCATGGGCGCCCTGGGCTTGATGCTCGGCCGCACGCGTCGCCAAGCCAATCGCCGCATGCACTTGCTCCACCGAAGCCTGCACCGACTGTTGCAAGCGCACACTGTCGCGCAACACCAACAACCCTTCATTCGCCTGGCGCCCGGCTTTGCCGATGGTTTCCACCGCTTCCCGAGCGCCCTGCTGCAACGCCACGATATGCGCCTGGATGTCGCCGGTGGAGCTTTGGGTCTTGCTGGCCAGCGCCCGTACTTCGTCCGCCACCACCGCAAAACCTCGCCCAGTCTCACCCGCACGCGCCGCTTCAATCGCCGCATTCAGGGCCAGCAAGTTGGTCTGCTCGGCAATCCCGTGAATCACCGTCAACACCACTTCGATCTGCTCGCTTTGCTGCGCCAACCGCTCGATCACCTGGGAACCGGCCTGCACTTGCCCCGCCAGCGCCTCGATCAGGCTGCCAACCTCCGCCGAGGTCCGCGAGTTTTCATCCGTGGCCTGGCGGATATCCACCACCTGCTGCAACGCCGCCTGCATCGCATGGCTTTCGGCCTGGGCCTCATCGGCCATCTGCGACAGCGCGCGCAGGCTTTCAGCAACTTCATCGCGCTGCAACCCGGCCGCCTTGTCAGCCCCGGCATTGCGCAAGGTCATGGCGCCGATTTCGACGCCAGTGCGCTGAGCCACATCGCCCGCCTCACGCACGATCGGCTGCAACTTATCCACAAAGCGATTGACCGCCGAGGCCATGTCGCCGATTTCGTCCTTGCTGTTGATCTGCACACGCTTGGTGAGGTCGCCCTCGCCCGCCGCCAGGTCGTCCATGGCGGCAATCAACAGCTTCAAGCGATTGACCACACGGCGTCCCAGCACGATGGCGATCAGCAGCAATACGCCAAACCCGACAATCGCGAGCCCCATACCGATGCGCCAGCGCAACGCTCCCGCAGCATCCCGTACCGCGCTGCTGGTGTTGGCGGTCATCTGGGTGGCGGTGGCTTGCGCCGATTGCAGGCGCGCGCCCATGGCCGCTGCGCTGTCGGCGGCGGCGCCCTTGAGGCTGTCACCGACCAACTGATCACTGCTGGCGATCAAGGCAGCAAAGCGCTTGTCCAGCGCTGCCAGGTCGGTCTCTACCGCTTTGGTCGAGACGCCCATGCGGACTTTGCCGATCTCGGTGCCGTTGGGGCTGATGGACGCCTCTACGTAGAACACCGAGGGGTCGTTTTTAGCCGCATCCAGAACCTTATCCAAGGCTCGGTCGCCCTTGCCCTTGTCCAGCAGCGCCTGGTTGATCGGGTTTTCGCGATTGAGGTAACGGGTCAGGTGCTCGCCAGCCGCGTCGTCATACACCACGAACAACACGTTGGGATTGCGCTGGGCGCGCCGGGCAAACTCCGACAACGTCGGCACGTCGCTGTCCCACATGGCGCGCGGCGCCACCGAAGCCAGCAGTTGGGCCATGTCATTGGCCGAATCCTGCAGGTCTTTTTCCAGGGTCGCACGCAGTTGCTTCTGCTCCTCTTGCAGGCGCGTGGAAAGCCCTGCGGTCAGACGCTGGCGCGTGCTCGAAGACAGGCTGTCCAGGCTCGAGGTGACTTCCTTGCCGGCTTGCGCCAGCTCGCCAGAGAGTTTCTGGCTGTCGGCACCCAGGCGGCTGCTTAAATCCGCTTCCAACGCCGTCACGGTGCTTCGCGTCAGGGCAACGGCCACCAGCACTTGCACCAAAAGAGCGATACCTAGGGTAACGAACACCGGCCGCAACAGTCGGCTTTGTAACAATGAGAGAACGGCAGACACGGTAAATCCCTCCACCACGGGTGCCATTAATTTGATAGCACCGCGAAAGAAAGAACCATAGCAAGGGTCGTGCCGATTGCCAGCCAGGCACGAAAAAGGGCTCCCGAAGGAGCCCTTTTGCTTTTTACATCAACAGCTTGTTAAGCGAACGGGTGACGCAGAACGATGGTCTCGTTGCGGTCCGGGCCTGTCGAAATAATGTCGATCGGCGCACCGATCAGCTCTTCAACACGCTTGATGTAGGCACGGGCATTGGCCGGCAGCTCTTCAAGGGTCTTGGCGCCCACGGTCGATTCGGTCCAGCCCGGCACTTCTTCGTATACAGGCTGCAGGCCGACGTAGCTGTCAGCGTCGGTCGGTGCAACGTCTTTGCCTTGTGCATCTTTGTAGCCGATGCAGATGTTGATGGCTTCCAGGCCGTCGAGAACGTCCAGCTTGGTCAGGCAGATGCCCGAGATGCTGTTCACATCGATAGCGCGACGCAGGATAACGGCGTCGAACCAGCCACAACGACGGGCACGGCCAGTAGTAGCGCCGAACTCGTGACCTTGCTTGGCCAGGTGCGCGCCGACTTCGTCGAACAGCTCAGTCGGGAACGGGCCCGAACCCACGCGCGTGGTGTAAGCCTTGGTGATGCCCAGGATGTAGTCCAGGAACATCGGGCCAACGCCCGAACCGGTCGCAACGCCACCCGCGGTGGTGTTGGAGCTGGTCACGTACGGGTAGGTGCCGTGGTCGATGTCGAGCAACGAACCCTGGGCGCCTTCGAACATAATGTCTTTGCCGGCGCGACGCAGGTCGTGCAGTTCGGCAGTCACGTCCAGCATCAGCGGCTTGAGCAGCTCAGCGTATTCCTTGCACTCGGCCAGGGTCTTTTCGAACTCGATGGCTGGCTCTTTGTAGTAACCCACCAGCATGAAGTTGTGGTAATCCACCAGTTCACGCAGCTTGTCTTCAAAGCGCGGCATGTTGAGCAGGTCGCCCACACGCAGGCCACGACGTGCAACCTTGTCTTCGTAAGCCGGGCCGATGCCGCGACCGGTTGTACCGATCTTCAGCTCGCCACGCGCCTTTTCACGGGCCTGGTCCAGTGCAACGTGGAAGGATAGGATCAGCGGGCAGGACGGGCTGATACGCAGGCGCTCGCGCACCGGTACGCCTTTCTCTTCCAGCTTGGTGATCTCACGCAGCAGGGCGTCAGGTGCAACCACTACGCCGTTGCCGATCAGGCACTGCACGCCTTCGCGCAGCACGCCCGACGGGATCAGGTGCAAGACGGTTTTTTCGCCATCGATGACCAGGGTGTGGCCAGCGTTGTGGCCACCTTGGTAGCGCACTACGGCGGCAGCATGTTCGGTCAGCAGATCAACGATCTTGCCTTTGCCCTCATCACCCCATTGGGTGCCCAGGACTACGACATTCTTACCCATAACACTTGTCCTCATTCGCGCAAACTTGGTGCCGGCGATGGCCGGCAGGAAAACTCAAGAAGCCAGTGGCGATACTTGCCAAAGCCCGTTCTGCAGAATCAATTGCCGGTCGCAGTCCGCATCACGGGCGGCGGCCAATGGCTGCCCAGGCAAAGCCTGGACAACACGCTGACCCTCACTGCGCAACTGGCAAACCTGCTGCCAGAGTGCTGCGTCCGTACTGTCGGGCATCCAGATGCCACCAGACGGCAGCTCGACCTCAGCACGCCCCAGGGTCACCAGGGTTTTCAAATCGGTAGAAAAGCCGGTCGCCGGACGTGCGCGACCAAAATCAGCGCCGATATCGTCATAACGACCGCCTTGGGCGATGGCCTGGCCAACGCCCGGTACAAACACGGCGAACACCACACCGGTGTGGTAGTGGTAGCCGCGCAACTCACCCAGGTCGAAATACAGCGGCAACTCGGGGAAGCGCGCCGACAACTGCTCGGCAATCGCGAACACATCATCCAGCGCAGCCAATACCGGCGCCGGCGCATTGGCCAGGCGCTCACGGGCAGCCACCAGCACTTCACGGCCACCGCACAGGTTCACCAGGGCGCGCAGCATGTCGGCCAGGTCCGCAGGCACGCCTGCGGTCAGGGCGATCACTTCATCGATAGCCTTGCGCTGCAAGGCATCGAACAACTGTTGCTCCACTTCACCGGACAAACCGGCCGCACGGGCCAGGCCACGGTAGATACCGACGTGGCCCAGGTCCATGTGCACATCCGGCACATCGGCCAGTTGCAGCATGGCCAGCATCAGGCTGATCACTTCAACGTCGCTGCTCGGGCTAGCATCGCCGTATAACTCGGCGCCCAACTGAATCGGGCTGCGCGAAGACGACAACGCGCGCGGCTGAGCATGCAACACGCTGCCGGCGTAGCACAGGCGGCTCGGGCCTTCGCGGCGCAGGGTGTGCGCATCGATGCGCGCCACTTGCGGCGTGATGTCGGCACGGAAACCCATTTGCCGGCCCGATTGCGGGTCAATGACCTTGAAGGTGCGCAGATCCAGGTCCTGGCCCGCGCCGGTCAGCAGGGATTCCAGGTACTCGATATGGGGGGTCACGACAAACTCGTAACCCCAGCTCTGGAACAGATCCAACACCTGGCGACGCGCTACTTCAATGCGCGCAGCTTCTGGTGGCAGTACTTCTTCGATGCCATCTGGCAGCAGCCAGCGGTCTACCGTTGCCATTACGCCATTCCCCTATGATCCGGGCGGCCAGCCCTCGGCCGAGCCTTGAGTGAAGCAGAAAATACCCACGCTTTGCATAATCCACGCGCAAGAGCGACGTGACGAACGGCCTGCCAGCGGCCTCGTCGGGCACTTTCCTCGAAAAACCTGTGGCGCCTGCCGAATCAAACATGCAGACGCAAAAAAGCCGGGAATTTCCCGGCTGCCGCATCATACACCCGTTTTCTGAAAGGATCACCCCGCCAGGCATTTTAGCCGCCCGACGGAGTGCGCCCTAAAGTCACAGGCTTGATTACTTGGACTTTTCCAGGTAGCGGAAGAAGTCGCTGCTTGGGTCCAGCACCATGACGTCGGTTTTGTTCGCGAAGCTTTCACGGTAGGCACGCAGGCTACGGTAGAACGCGTAGAACTCCTGGTCCTGGCCGTAAGCCTTGGCGTAGATCGCCGCAGCTTGGGCATCACCGTCACCACGGGCCTCTTCAGACTCGCGATAGGCCTCTGCCAGCAGTACACGGCGCTGACGGTCGGCATCCGCACGGATACCTTCAGCCAACTCGTTACCTTTGGCGCGATGCTCACGGGCTTCACGCTCACGCTCGGTGCTCATACGCTCGAACACGCTGCGGTTCACTTCCTTCGGCAGATCAATAGCCTTGACCCGAACATCGACTACTTCGATGCCCAGCTCTTTTTCTGCCATCGTGTTCAGCGAACGGGTGATGTCAGCCATCAGCGCATCACGTTCACCGGATACCACCTCATGCAGGGTGCGCTTACCAAACTGGTCACGCAGGCCCGATTCCAGACGGCGCGACAAACGCTCGTCGGCAATCTGCTTGAGGCCGGAGGTCGCGGTGTAGAAGCGCTCGGCATCCTTGACGCGCCACTTGGCGTAGGCGTCAACCATCACGGCTTTCTTTTCCAGGGTCAGGAAGCGCTGTGTCGGTGCATCCAGGGTCATCAGGCGGCCGTCGAACTTGCGCACCTGGTTCACGTAGGGGACTTTCACATGCAGGCCCGGCTGGACATCCGCCTGCACCACACGACCGAATTGCAGCAACACCGCGCGCTCGGTCTGAGACACGATGTAGAAGCAGTTCCAGGCAGCGATGACCACGACGACGCCCACAATCAGGGCGGTCAGCGATTTATTGCTCATCAACGACTCTCCCTGGTACGTGTTTGCTGTTGCAGCAAGTCAGCGGCCGCACGGGCGCTCGCTTCGTTGGCAGCGGCATTCGAGCTGCTGGACGGTGCGCTGGTGCTGCTACGACCACCTTCGATCATCTTGTCCAGCGGCAGGTACAGCAGGTTGTTCTGCCCACCTTTGCTGCCGGTCACGAGAACCTTGCTGGTGTTGCTGAAGACTTCCTGCATGGTGTCCAGGTACAGACGCTCACGCGTGACTTCCGGAGCCTTGCGGTACTCGGCAACCAGTTTGGTAAAGCGGTCCGCCTCACCCTTGGCGCGGGAGACCACTTCGTCGCGGTAACCGTTGGCATCTTCAAGGATGCGCTGGGCCTGACCACGGGCTTCCGGCACGACACCGTTGGCGTAGGTTTCAGCCTGGTTGCGCGAACGCTGCTCGTCTTCACGGGCGCGGATCACGTCATCAAAGGCTTCCTGCACTTCGCGCGGGGCAGCTGCGCTCTGTACGTTCACCTGGGTCACAGTGATGCCGGTGCGATAGGTATCGAGGAACCGTTGCAGGCGCTCCTTGATTTCGCTGGCCATCAATTCACGACCTTCGGTCAGCACCTGGTCCATGGCGGTGGAACCCACCACGTGGCGCAGGGCACTTTCGGTTGCGTGTTGCAGGCTGATTTCCGGCTGATCAACGTTCAGCACGAAGTCCTGCAGGTTGCTGATCTTGTACTGCACGGTCAGCGGCACTTCGACGATGTTCTCGTCTTCGGTCAGCATCTGGCCCTGCTTGGTGTAGGCACGCTCACGCGTGACGTTCTCCATGTACTTCTTGTCGATCGGCGGGAAATAGATGTTCAGGCCTGGCCCGACAGTCTCGTAGTACTTGCCGAAGCGCAGCACCACGGCTTGCTCCTGCTCGTCCACTACGTAAACGGCGCTGTACAGCCAAACGACTGCGAGCACGACAAGTCCCAGGCCCAGCAGGCCGTAGCCGCCGCCCTTGCTTGTGCGACCGCCGTCGTCACCACCACCGCGTTTTTTTCCACCACCGAACAACCCATTCAGGCTTTCCTGCAGCTTTCGGAAGGCCTCGTCGAGATCTGGTGGCCCCTTGCGGTCGCCATTATTGCGGCGTTTACCACCCCAAGGATCCTGATTATTCGAGTTGCCACCCGGCTCATTCCAAGCCATAGCGCTCTCCATCTGATAAAGCAAAGACGCACCCACGGCGCGCCGACCAATGCTACAGAATGCCTGCTACTGCGGCACAACCGCTTTCGGAGGCTTTTATTGCAAAGTGTGTTGTTCGATGAACTCTGTCGGTACCACACCTTCACGGCTGACCAGCCGATTCAGCTCCGAGCGCGGCAATCGAACGGCCAGCAAGCTGACACCTTCTTCGTCGTATTCTTCTTTCTGTACGGCGCCCAGTTCGAAAAACTGTGCACGCAGTCGAGCAAAACGTTGCGGCAAGCGCAAGGTGCCGACAAACAAATCGCTGCCCAGCAACTCGGCAATCGCCTGTTCAAGCAACTCCAGGCCACTGCCATCGCGCGCCGACAGCCAAACCCGCTGGGGCTTGCCGTCTTCATCGCGTTGTATTTGCGGCTCAACGCCCTCAAGCAAATCGAGTTTGTTATAGACCTCGAGGATCGGCAAGTCCTGTGCACCAATCTCGCCCAGCACCACCATCACCTGCTCGATCTGCAGCATGCGATCCGGTTCGGCCGCATCGATCACGTGCAACAGCAGGTCGGAATTGCTCGACTCTTCGAGCGTAGACCGAAACGCTTCGACCAGCTTGTGCGGCAAATGACGAATGAAACCTACGGTATCGGCCAGGACAATCGGCCCCAGGTCGTCGATGTCCAGACGGCGCAAGGTCGGGTCGAGGGTAGCGAACAGTTGGTCGGCCGCGTACACGTCCGATTTCGTCACGTTGTTGAACAGCGTGGATTTGCCGGCGTTGGTATAGCCCACCAGGGATACGGTAGGGATGTCCGCACGCGAGCGGCCACGGCGCGATTGTTCACGCTGGCTGCGTACTTTTTCCAGGCGCCCCTTGATCTGGCGCAGGCGTACCCGCAGCAGACGTCGGTCGGTTTCCAGCTGGGTTTCACCCGGGCCGCGCATACCGATGCCACCACCCTGACGTTCAAGGTGAGTCCAGCCACGCACCAGCCGGGTGCTCATGTGGTCAAGCTGGGCCAGTTCTACCTGGAGCTTGCCTTCATGGGTACGGGCGCGCTGGGCGAAAATATCGAGAATCAGACCGGTGCGGTCGATTACGCGACACTCGAAAACACGTTCGAGGTTACGTTCCTGACTGGGCGTGAGGGTGTGATTGAAGATCACCAGATCGGCTTCTTCGGCGTGAACCAGGTCGCGCAGTTCCTCGACCTTGCCGCTGCCTATCAGGTATTTGGCGGTTGGCCGATGACGCGGTACGTTAAAAAACGCAACGGTCTCGGCGCCGGCCGAATTTGCCAACTCCTGAAACTCCTGCGGATCTTCGCGCGCCTCAGGGTCCTGTCCATCCAAGTGAACGAGGATTACTCGCTCACCACCACCGTGGCGCTCAAAGAACAAAGGAGACTCCTATCAGGCGTTACCTGGCTCAGCGTCACCCTGTTCATCACCTGCTGCGCTAGGCAGACGGATTGGACGAACTGGAACGACTGTCGAGATAGCGTGCTTGTAAACCATCTGGCTGACGGTGTTTTTCAGCAGGATCACGAACTGGTCGAACGACTCGATCGTGCCTTGCAGCTTGATACCGTTGACCAGATAGATGGAAACCCCAACTTTCTCTTTACGTAAAGTATTCAAGTAAGGGTCTTGTAGCGAATGCCCTTTTGACATGTGCCGCACTCCTTTAAGGATCAATAATAAAATTCGGAAAATAGATAGCTTATGGCCGTCACACCCCCAAGGATAGACGGCAATTGCAAGGACTCAGCTCAATATGGAGACCGATCCCAAGTATTTCAAGGCGCGTGACAGATTGTCGCTGTCCAGGCTGTCCAGCCAGTGCAAATCGCTCCAGCTGCGCAGCCAGGTGAACTGGCGCTTCGCCAATTGGCGCGTGGCAATGATGCCGCGTTCCTGCATTTCGGCTGACGTCAGCTTGCCATCCAGATGTTCCCAGACTTGGCGGTAGCCTACAGCACGTATCGAAGGCAACCCGGCATGCAGGTCACCACGGGAACGCAGTGCTACGACCTCGTCCACAAACCCCTGTTCCAACATAATTGTGAATCTTTGTGCAATTCGTTCATGCAACACCTGGCGATCTGCCGGAGCAATGGCCAGATTCGCCACAGTATAGGGCAATTGTGACTGTCCAGATGCGCCTGCATCAGCACTTTGCGCAGTTTGTTTCAGCCTGTGTTCAGTCATGGTCTGGCCGCTCACCCGCCAGACTTCCAGGGCGCGACTGAGGCGCTGGGGGTCATTGGGGTGAATGCGCGCCGCGGAAACCGGGTCAACTGCCGCCAACTGGTCGTGCAGGGCTTGCCAGCCAAGGCGTGCAGCCTCTTCTTCGATTTCGCCGCGCACCTGGGCGTCGGCCGCCGGCATATCCGCCAAGCCTTCCTGCAAAGCCTTGTAATAGAGCATCGTACCGCCCACCAGCAGCGGGATGTTGCCCCGCGCGGTGATTTCGGCCATGGCGGCCAGGGCGTCGGTACGGAAATCGGCGGCGGAATAACTCTCGGCCGGGTCGATGATGTCTATCAACCGGTGCGGATACTGTGCCAACAATTCTTTTGAAGGCTTGGCGGTGCCGATGTCCATGTCCCGGTAAACCAGGGCAGAGTCGACACTGATCAGCTCGCAGGGCAGCACTTTGGTCAGCTCGATGGCCAGGTCGGTCTTGCCGGCGGCCGTAGGGCCCATCAGGAAGATGGCGGGGGGCAAGGCACTCATCAACGGCCGCGCAAGAACAGTTTGTCCAAGTCGTCCAGGCCCATCTGGGTCCAGGTCGGTCGGCCATGGTTGCACTGCCCGCTGCGCTCGGTGTTTTCCATGTCGCGCAGCAAGCCATTCATTTCCGGCAAGGCCAGGCGGCGGTTGGCGCGGATTGCACCGTGGCAGGCCATGGTGCCGAGCAGTTCGTTGATGTGCGCCTGGATGCGGTCACTGGTGCCGTATTCCATCAGGTCGGCCAGCACGTCGGCCACCAGGCGGTTGGCTTCGGCTTGCTTGAGCAAGGCCGGAATCTGGCGGATGGCCAGGGTTTCCGGGCCCAGGCGTTGCAGTTCGAAGCCCAGTTTCTGGAACACACTGTGGTGTTCCTCGGCGCAATCGGCTTCACGCTGGCTCACGGCCAGGGATTCCGGCACCAACAACGGCTGGCCGCTAAGACCTTCACTGGCCATGGCGATCTTCAAGCGCTCGTACATGATCCGTTCGTGTGCAGCATGCATGTCCACCAGCACCAGGCCGTGGGCGTTTTCGGAGAGGATATAAATGCCCTTGAGCTGCGCCAGCGCATAACCCAAAGGCGGAATATCACCGCCGCCCTCAGGCAACGCCACAGCGCCGGGCTCGGCACCCGGCAGCGGTGCAAAAAATTCGCGATAGGCGGCCTGAGCCTCAGCCACCGGCACTGTCGATTGCGGGCGTGGCGTGTATTGGTACTGGTAACCCGCGCCCGAACCGGAACCCGGCGCGGTGTATGAAGGCTGTGGCTGCGGCGATTGCAGCAGGTTGGCGGCCAGGCTCATTTCACCCTGAGGTCCGAATTCGCCGGCCTCCGGACCGCTGGGTCTTACCACCGCCGTCACAATCGGCGCAGACAATTGATCATCCGGGCGCACATCGCCCAAGGCGCGATGCAGCGTGCCATAGAGGAAGTCATGCACCATGCGCCCGTCACGGAAACGCACTTCGTGCTTGGTTGGGTGCACGTTGACGTCGACCACCGAAGGGTCGACCTCAAAGAACAGTACAAATGTCGGATGCCGCCCGTTAAACAGCACATCGCGATACGCCTGGCGCACCGCGTGGGCCACCAGCTTGTCGCGTACCGCACGGCCATTCACAAAGAAATACTGCAAGTCCGCCTGACTACGCGAAAAGGTCGGCAAGCCCACCCAGCCCCACAGCCGCAAGCCATTGCGCTCAATCTCAATCGGCAGCGCCTGCTCCAGGAAGCCTGCGCCGCAAATCGCCGAAACACGCCGAGCGCGCGCAGCGTCGTCATGGGCTTCGTGCAGGCTGAGAATGGTTTTGCCGTTGTGGCGCAAATGGAACGCCACATCAAAGCGCGCCAGGGCCAAACGCTTGATAACTTCTTGCAGGTGATCGAATTCGGTTTTTTCGGCCTTGAGAAACTTGCGGCGCGCGGGCGTGTTGAAAAACAAGTCACGAACTTCAACCGAAGTGCCCACCGGGTGCGCGGCCGGCTGCACACGAGGCGCCATGTCACGGCCTTCGGTTTCCACCTGCCAGGCTTGCTCGGCGCTGCGAGTACGCGAAGTCAGGGTCAGGCGCGCTACGGAACTGATGGACGCCAATGCCTCACCACGAAAACCCAGGCTCATTACCCGCTCAAGGTCTTCGAGGTCGCGAATCTTACTGGTGGCGTGCCGCGCCAGAGCCAGCGGCAGGTCATCCGAGGAGATCCCGCTGCCGTCATCGCGCACCCGCAGCAGCTTGACGCCGCCCTGCTCCACATCGACATCAATGCGCTTGGCACCGGAGTCGATGCTGTTTTCCAGCAACTCCTTGATCACCGACGCCGGGCGCTCAACCACCTCACCCGCGGCAATCTGGTTGGCGAGGCGCGGGCTGAGCAGTTCGATGCGTGAACCGCTATTCAAAACTGATTCGCTCATTACTGCGCCGCCAATTCAGTGCCAGGGATGGTCAACACCTGACCGACTTTCAACTCATCGGTCTTCAGGTTATTGGCGCTGCGCAAGGTAGCGGCCGATACCTGGAAACGCACGGCCAGCATGGCCAGGGTGTCGCCGGGCTGCACGCGATGGTCACGCGGGCCTTGGGCGATTTTGCCGGAATCACGCAGCCAGGCAATGTAGGTGCCCGGCGGCGGGTTCTGCTGGAAGAACTGGCGAATACCGGCGCTGATCGAACGCGCCAGCGCCTGCTGGTGGCTGGAACTGGCCAGTTTCGAGGCTTCGTTGGAGTTGGAGATAAACCCGGTTTCAACCAGGATCGACGGGATATCCGGCGACTTCAACACCATGAACCCGGCCTGCTCCACGCGCTGTTTGTGCAGGGACGTGACGCGACCGATGTTGCTGAGGACTTTCTGGCCGACATTCAAGCTGGAGGTCAGCGAAGCGGTCATCGACAGGTCGAGCAGTACACCGGCGAGCATTTTGTCTTTGTCGTCGAGGGACACGTTGCCGGCCCCGCCGATCAAGTCGGAACGGTTTTCACTGTCGGCCAGCCAGCGTGCGGTTTCGGACGTAGCGCCACGATCCGACAAGGCGAACACCGAGGCACCGAAGGCCGCTGTCGATGGCGCAGCGTCGGCGTGGATCGACACAAACAGGTCGGCGCCCTTCTTGCGGGCGATTTCGGTACGGCCACGCAGTGGGATGAAGTAATCGCCGGTACGGGTCAGCTCGGCACGATAGCCTTTCATGCCATTGACCTGGCGCTGCAGTTCACGGGCAATGGCCAGTACCACGTCTTTCTCGTGCTGGCCGCGCGAACCGGAGGCGCCCGGGTCTTCACCACCGTGGCCGGCGTCGATCACCACAATAATGTCGCGCTTGCCCGCAGGCGCTGGTGGTGGCGGCGGCAACTTGACCTGCGGCTGCGACGGGTTGACCGGCACGGCCGGCACCGTCGCAACACTCGGGGTTGGCGCAGGCGGCGGTGCGGCATCGGCGGGGTTATCGAACAGGTCGACCACCAGCCGGTTGCCGTATTGGGCATTAGGCGCCAGTACGAAGCTTTTCGGGGTCACGGCCTTTTTCAGGTCGATGACCACACGCAGGTCGGTCGGCGTGCGCTGGGCTGAGCGCATCGCGGTGATCGGGGTATTGGCGGTGGAGACTTTCAGCGGCGCGCCGAGGGTGGCGCCGTTGATGTCGATCACCAGGCGATCGGGAGCCGTCAGGGTAAAGACGCTGTGCTGGACCGGGCCAGACAGGTCGAACACCAGTCGCGTGTTATCCGGCGCTCGCCACAGGCGAACACTTTTCACCTGTGAAGCAGCCAGAGCATTGAAAGTCATTGCCGCAAGCAACACCCCTACGACAGCAACCATCGCGCGAAAGCGCATACCTAACCCCACCAATTTTATTTGAATTCCAATGCCAGGGCCGCGCACCAAGACTGGCCGCGCGTACTCTGGGGCAACAACTTCAGCTGACGTCCATGCTCATGCGGCGTAATGGTAATGGTCAGGTCCGGCTTTGGCAAAAAGCCTGTGCCTTTATCTGGCCACTCGATCAGGCACAGTGCGTCTTCATCGAAGTAATCACGGATGCCCACGTACTCCAGTTCTTCGGGGTCGACCAGCCGATACAGGTCGAAGTGGTAGGCGTGAACCTTGCCGATCTCATAGGGTTCGACCAAGGTGAACGTCGGGCTTTTTACCGCGCCCGTGTGGCCCAACCCACGAATAATCCCCCGCGACAGCGTGGTTTTGCCCGCGCCCAGGTCGCCTTCAAGGAAAATCAGCCCCACGCCGGCCGTAACCTGTGCAATACGCTGACCCAACGCGACCATGGCGTCTTCATCAGCCAGAAAAAGGCTTACTTCAGACACGGCGACTGCTCCTCCAGCAATTGACGAATGGCGGGTATCAGGTCGCTGGCGGCCAGGCCGCGACCATAAGTGCCTTGGCGATCCCCCGCCGTGGCGTGCAGCCACACGGCCAGGCAACTTGCCTCATAGGCGGGCATGCCTTGGGCCAGCAATGCACCCACCAAGCCGCTCAGCACATCCCCCAAACCGGCGGTAGCCATCGCCGGGTGGCCTTGGTCACAGCGCGAAACACGGCCATCCGGGCTGGAGATCAAACTGCCAGCACCCTTTAGGATAGCCACTGCATTGAATTTCTGGCTCAAAGCGCGCGCCACGTTAAGGCGATCGGCCTGAACCTCGGCTGTCGTGATGCCCATTAACCGCGCCGCCTCGCCGGGATGCGGCGTGATCACACTGTTAGCCGGCAGGCTTACACCGCCTGCGGCCAACTGGTTCAAGGCGTCGGCATCCCAGACTTGCGGCTGCCGGGCGTTGGCGGCAACCGACAACAAGCTTTTGCCCCAGGACGCTACGCCCAGGCCGGGACCGATAACGATCACCGAGATTTTTTCCAGCAGCCCCATCAACTGATTGGCCGAACTCACACCGACGGTCATGACTTCCGGCAAGCGTGCGAGTGCAGCCGGCACGTGTTCCGGGCGAGTCGCCAACGAAACCATGCCCGCGCCACTGCGCAAGGCGCTTTCGGCGCTGAGCAACGCAGCACCGCCAAAGCCATGGTCGCCGCCGATGACCAGCAAGTGGCCGAACTGGCCTTTATGGGCGTCCGGGGAACGTGCAGCCAGTTGCGGCAAATGGCCGTGCAATAGCGGCTGTACGTCGGTAATTGTGTGTTTTGTCTGCGGCATGCGTCTTCAAGCTCCGATGTCTGGCAGAATTATACGCATCTAACCTGTGGTTTCCCGTGTCTCATGCCCGCAATTACTTCCGATCTGCCCGCCCTCGCCCAATCGATCAAAGACTGGGGCCGCGAGCTGGGTTTTCAACAAGTCGGCATCAGCGGCCTGGACCTGGCCGAGCATGAGCAGCACCTGCAACGCTGGCTCGACGCGGGCTACCACGGCGAGATGGACTATATGGGCGCCCATGGCAGCAAACGCTCGCACCCCGAAGAACTGGTGCCGGGCACCCTGCGCGTGGTCTCGCTGCGCATGGATTATCTGCCAGGCGACACGCAAATGGCGCAGTTGCTGGCCAAGCCAGAAAAAGCCTACATCTCCCGTTACGCCCTGGGCCGTGATTACCACAAGCTGATCCGCAAGCGCGTGCAGCAACTGGCCGACCGTATCCAGGCACAGATCGGCCCGTTTGGCTTTCGCGCCTTTGTCGACAGCGCGCCCGTGCTGGAAAAAGCCATTGCCGAAAAAGCCGGCCTCGGCTGGATCGGCAAAAACACCCTGGTACTCAATCGCAAGGCCGGCAGTTACTTCTTCCTCAGCGAACTGTTTGTCGATTTGCCCTTGCCGGTGGACGCGCCCCACACCACCGAGCATTGCGGCCGCTGCACCGCGTGCCTGGATATCTGCCCCACCAACGCCTTTGTCGGCCCATATGTGCTCGACGCGCGGCGCTGCATTTCCTACCTGACCATCGAACTCAAGAGCGCGATCCCCGAGGACCTGCGCCCACTGATCGGCAATCGGGTGTTCGGCTGCGATGACTGTCAGATCGTTTGCCCGTGGAATCGTTTCGCCCGATCCACGGCCGAAAGCGATTTCAAGCCACGGCACAATCTGGATAACGCAGAACTGGCCGAATTGTTTATGTGGGACGAGGATAAATTCCTCAGCAGCACAGAAGGCTCGCCCCTACGTCGCGCCGGGTATGAGCGCTGGCTGCGCAACCTGGCAGTGGGCCTGGGCAACGCGCCGTCGAGCATCCCGGTGCTCGAAGCCTTGAAAGCACGCCGCGATTACCCGTCGGAGCTGGTGCGCGAACACGTGGAATGGGCGCTGAACCAGCACGCTACGCGCTAGTGCACGTCGTCGTTGTAGACGAACTTGGGCATTTCCCAGTGAAAACGGATCGCCAGCAGGCGTAGCAGAAAGCCGCTGAACAAGGTCAGCAGAATCGCCTGCTCGCTGGGCAGTTGCAGATACAGGCACAGCATGTAGAACCAGGCAGCGAGGAACGACACGCTGGCGTACAGCTCGCGACGGAAGATCAGCGGGATGTCGTTACAGAAGATATCGCGCAGGATGCCGCCGAATACGCCTGTGATCACGCCGCTGACCGAGGCCACCAGCATGCCGTGGCCCATTTCCAACGCTGTCATGCAACCGATCAAGGTAAAGGCCACCAGGCCCAAGGCGTCCAGCGCCAAAAACAGCGAGCGCAGACGGCGCATCAGCGGCGCAATAAAGATCGTCACCAATGCCGCGATGGAGGTCAGCACCAGGTATTCCGGGTGTTTTACCCAGGTCAGCGGGTAATGCCCCAACAGCACATCGCGCACCGAACCACCGCCCAGCGCGGTGACGCAGGCGATCAGCACCACGCCAAACCAGTCCATGCCACGGCGCCCGGCGGACAGCGCGCCGGTCATGGCTTCGGCGGTGATGGCGATGAGGTAGAGCATCAACAGCATGATGGCGATCCTTGCGAATAGGCGCGCATTCTAATCATTGGGTGGTGGCACCAAAAGGGGGCGCATGGCGAAAGACCGTGTCGACAGCATCGCAGGCAAGCCAGCTCCCACACTTTGACCTGTGAATACTTTCAAATGTGGGAGCTGGCTTGCCTGCGATGGGGCCAGAGCAGGCACCAAAGATTCAAGCCTTGATGAAATGCCTGCGGTAATGCTGCAACTCAGCGATCGACTCGCGAATATCATCCAGTGCCAAATGCGTGCTGCCCTTATGGAAGCTGTCCTTGACCTCCGGCGCCCAGCGCGCCGCCAGCTCTTTCAAGGTGGACACATCCAGGTTGCGGTAGTGGAAGTAGCTTTCCAGCCCCTTCATGTGCGTATAAAGGAAGCGACGATCCTGGCAGATGCTGTTGCCACAGATCGGCGACTTGCCCTTGGGCACCCACTTTTCCAGGAAGGCGATGGTTTCAGCTTCGGCCTCAGCCATGCTGATACGGCTGTCGCGCACGCGCTGGGTCAGGCCGGAATTGCCATGGGTGCGGGTGTTCCACTCGTCCATGGTGGCCAGTACGGCATCGCTGTGATGGATGGCGATCACCGGACCTTCAGCCAAGGTGTTGAGGTTGCTGTCGGTGACAATGGTCGCCATCTCGATGATGACGTCGGTGTCGGGGTTCAGACCGGTCATTTCCAGATCGATCCAAATCAGGTTCTGTGGGTTTTGCATGGCTTGATTCTCTTGGCCCTTGGCTTAGCTGCGCAGTTTAGCAGGCGGGGGCGTGCTAGACTCGCGACCGTTTTACCCAACCTTTGCATTATCGACACGGAACACCAATGGCCAAACGCCAGCTCAATCGCCGCCAAAACTGGCGCATCGAAAAGATTCAAGGTGAACGCGCCGCGCGCGCCGCCAAACGTGAATCCTCCGCCGTGGAAGCGCTCGAGGGCGGCGACCTGGGGCCTGAACAAACGGGCCTGGTGATCGCGCACTTTGGTGTGCAGGTCGAAGTCGAGGCGCTCGAAGGCGAACTCGCAGGTTCGGTGTCGCGCTGCCACTTGCGCGCCAACCTGCCTGCGCTGGTCACCGGCGACAAGGTCGTGTGGCGTGCCGGCAACCAGGGCATCGGCGTAATTGTCGCCCAGTTGCCGCGCACCACCGAATTGCGCCGCCCCGACAGCCGTGGCCAGCTCAAGCCGGTGGCGGCCAACGTTGACATGATCGTGATCGTGTTCGCACCGCTGCCCGAGCCGCATGCCAACCTGATCGACCGCTACCTGGTCGCAGCCGAGCACGCCGGCATTCGCCCACTGCTGCTGTTGAACAAATTCGACTTGATCGACGAACAGAACGCCCCAGCGCTCAACGCGTTGCTGGCGGTCTACCGCACGCTGGGTTACCCGGTACTGGAAGTGTCGGCGCATCACGGCAATGGCATGGAACAGCTGCAACAGCAGTTGGACGGGCGCATCAGTGTGTTCGTCGGCCAGTCGGGCGTGGGCAAGTCATCGCTGGTCAACAGCCTGCTGCCGGAAGTCGACACCCGCGTCGGCCCGCTCTCGGAACTGTCCGGCCAGGGCACCCACACCACCACCACTGCGCGGTTGTTCCACTTCCCCGGCGGCGGTGAGCTGATCGACTCCCCAGGCATCCGTGAATTCGGCCTCGGCCACGTCAGCCGCAGCGATGTGGAAGCGGGCTTCATCGAGTTCAACGACCTGATCGGCACCTGCCGCTTCCGCGACTGCAAACACGACCGCGAGCCGGGTTGTGCATTGCTCAAGGCCCTGGAAGATGGGCGTGTGCAGCAGCAGCGAATGAACAGCTATCGGTCGATTATTGCGAGCTTGCCGGAGAGCAGCTACTAAACCGCAGATACAACAAGGCCGCGATTATCGCGGCCTTGTTGTATCTGGACTACGAACCCGGCGCCGGCGCAGGTGCCGTCGGGTCTTTCACCCCGCCGTCATCAAACAGGTTCAGCTTCTGCCGCAACTCATGGGCTGGCAACGGCTCCTGACCTGGCGGAATCGCATTCGGATCGGCCGGCACTTCACCCGGCGCGCCTTCGCCCTGGGTCGGTGCCGCAGGTGGCGGCTGATCACCTTCAATCGCACGCTGGGCTTTTTTAGTCAGCACTACAATATCGATACGGCGGTTGATCGGGTTGAACGGGTCTTTAGGGTCAAACAACTGCGAGGACGCGAACCCCACTACGCGCGCCACTTGCGGGTCGGGATAGCTGCCCGCCACCAGCGCACGCCGGGCGGCGTTGGCGCGGTTGGCCGAAAGCTCCCAGTTGCCGAAGTCGCCCTGGCCCGCATAGGGCTTGGCGTCGGTGTGGCCGCTGATGCTGATCTTGTTTGGCACCGCCTTGATGGTGTCGGCCATGGCCAGCAGGATGTCTTCGAAGTACGGTTTCAAGCGCGCACTGCCGGAGTCGAACATCGGCCGGTTGGCGGCGTCGGTAATCTGGATGCGCAAGCCTTCCGGGGTAATCTCGAAGGAAATCTGGTCCTTGAATTTGAGCAGTTGCGGGTTTTCTTCGACCTTGGTCTGCAGTTCCTGCAGCAGCAACTCCAGGCGTTCTTTCTCGACCTGCTCGGCCATGGTTTCGACGGTTTCGCGCTCGATCGGAATGTTTTCCTGCGGCGACTCGGTTTTGACTTCCGGGTTGATGGTGCGCTCAGGTGCCAGTTGCGGCGAGCCGCCCAGGTCGATCACGAAGGGCGTGCCGCTTTCCGAAAAACCAATCGGGTCTTTGAAGTAACCGGCGATGGCGATCTTCTGCTCGGGCGTGGCGGTCGACATCAGCCACAGCACCAGGAAGAACGCCATCATCGCCGTAGCAAAGTCGGCGAAGGCGATTTTCCAGGCGCCGCCATGGTGCCCCGCAGCGAAGCGCTTGACGCGCTTGATGATTATCGGCTGGTTGTTTTCCATGACTTAGCGACCGCGAACCGCTTGTTCCAGCTCGGCAAAACTTGGGCGATGTTTCGGGTACAGCACCTTGCGCCCGAACTCCACCGCCAGCGATGGCGGCATGCCGGACGCCGAAGCCACCAGGCAGGCCTTGATCGCTTCGTACAGATTCACTTCTTCCTTGGCATCGTGGGCCAGAGACGTGGCCAATGGGCCGAAGAAACCGTAGGCCGCGAGGATACCGAAGAAGGTCCCGACGAGGGCCGCGCCCACGTGCATGCCGATGGCCTTCTGGTCGCCTTCACCCAGGGATGCCATGGTCACCACGATACCGAGTACCGCCGCGACGATACCAAAACCGGGCATGCCGTCAGCGATGCCGGTCACGGCGTGGGAAGGGTGTTCCAGCTCTTCTTTGAGGCTGAACAGCTCCATGTCGAACAGGCCTTCGAGCTCGTGCGGAGCCATGTTGCCGGAGGACATGATGCGCAGGTAATCACAGATATACGCGGTCATGCGCTCATCTTTGAGCACGGCCGGGTACTTGGCGAAAATCGGGCTGGCGGCAGCGTCTTCGATGTCGCCTTCAATGGCCATCATGCCTTCGCGGCGGCTCTTGTTGAGGATCTCGTAGATCAGCCCCAGCACCTCGAGATAAAAGGTATGGGAGAAGCGCGAACTGAACATGCCCAGCGACTTCTTGATCACATGCATGGTCATGTAGCCGGGGTTGGCCTGCAGGAAAGCACCAAACGCGGCGCCGCCGATGATCAGCACTTCGAAGGGCTGGATCAGCGCGGCAATTTTACCGTGGGACAAGACGTACCCACCGAGCACACTTGCGATGACGACGATGATGCCGATAATTTTAGCCATAGGAGATTGGTACTTGCGCCGTCGGGTTCATGGACATAATGGGTGCTGCAGAAAACTCTTGTTCTACTTATCGGCAAAACTGCGCCAGACTATAGCCCGTTAAGGCGAAAAGCCAATTCGGCCCGTTCCGGGCGTGTTGAACGCAAGTGATGATCGCGCCCCAATCATGGCAAACGAAACGACAGTTCCAACGACAAAACCCACCAACCTCGCCGCTTGGATCAAGCGCCTGGACGATGTGCTGCTGCCTGTTCCTCAGGCTAGTCACGAACGCGTGTGCAAGGCCATCCGCGACAGCCGTAGTTCTTTGCGAGATATTGCCGAGCTGATGCAAAACAGCCCGGCGCTGGTGCTCAGCGTGATGCGCGAAGCCAACAGCCAGGCGCACGGCAGCCTGTCGGGGCCGGCAGAAAACCTCGAAGTGGCGCTGAACCGCCTGGGCCTTAAACGCGCAGAAGAATTGCTCGCGCGCCTGCCCGCGGTGCCGGAAAAAGACATCCCGGTGGCCTTGCGCCAATTGCTGCTGGTGAGCCAGCACGCCTCCCAGCAAGCCAATGGTTTGTTCGCCAGCCGCCTGGCGCGGCTGTGGCAAGACATCCATTGGGGCAGCCTGCTGTTTCTGTCGCCACTGTGGCCGCTGGCCGTGGCCTACCCCAAGCTTCTGGAAGAATGGGAACTGCGAGTGATCCACAAAGGCCAGTCGGCGCGCAAGGTCGAGCAGGAACTGTTCGGTGTACGCTTGCTCGACCTGTGCCTGGGCTTGACCGAAGCCTGGCACCTGCCGATCTGGGTATCCCAGGGCTACAACCTGCTGCTGACCGAACAGCGCTTGCTGGTGAAGGCACTGCACATCGCCCGCGAAGATGACGCGTTGCGCCAGCAGCAATTGCTCGATGCCGAACCCAACCTGCGGCGCTGGCTGAACCAGCCCGCCAATACCGTGCTGCTGGCCAACGGCCTGGCGATGTCGGCCCAGGAATCCTGGACCTGCCCGCACACCGAGCGCTGGCAATACCTCACCGCGCTGTACCTGCAAGCGCCGCTGTGTGACGTGCAGCAACAGGTTCACCAACAAGCGGTGACCAGCGCGCGCACCACCTTGATGCCGGACCTCTGGCACCCGGCGCTGTCGCTGATCTGGCCGTGGCATGTGCAAAAAGTCCATCGCGGCCTGCTGCCCGCACCACCGCCCACTGCCGAAGCACTGGCCGTGTGGCGCAAGCGCTGCACCGAATTGCTGGTCGAGCCGAGCCGCTTTGCCAACGCCATGCACTTGACCACCTGCGCCAGGGAAGCCTTGGTCGCCAGTGGCATGCAGCGTGTGCTGCTCTTTATGGCCGACCGCGCCCTGAGCACCTTGCGCGTGCATCAGGCCGATGGTTTGCCAAAGGAGGCTGCCAACCTGAGCCTGGATGTCGTCAACAGCACGCTGCTGCAGCGCCTGCTGGAAAAGTCCGCGCAAGTGCGTCTCACGCCAGACAATCACGCGCAATTTTCCGCGCTGCTGCCACCGATCCTGCGCCGCTGGTTTACCGGTGAACACCTGTTGCTACGCTCTCTGAGCTGCAATGGCCGCGTAGTGATGCTGATGGTCGCCGACCAAGGCGGCGGGCCGTTCTCGGAAACCACCGTGCAAGCCTTCGGCAAAACCGCTCAATGCATCGAGAAGGCCCTGCACAGCTTTACCAACCGCAGCGCCTGATGCTTGCGCTACAATCGCCGTCCTTTATCGCCAACATTTGTGCGCAGGAGACCTCACATGCCTGACTTCTCTGGCTTGCCGCTGGTGATCGAATCCAGCGACCTGCTTGGCCGCCTGGATGCCGAACACTTGATTCTGGTGGACCTCACCAGTGCCGCCCGCTACGTCGAAGGGCATATCCCCGGCGCGCATTTCGTTGACCCCAAGCGCACCCAGTTGGGCCAGCCGCCAGCACCCGGTTTGCTGCCGCACAAAGCCGACCTGGAAAAGCTGTTCGGCGAACTGGGCCACACACCGGACGCCACTTACGTCGTCTATGACGACGAAGGCGGCGGCTGGGCTGGGCGGTTTATCTGGATGCTCGACGTGATCGGCCACCAGAAATACCACTACCTGGACGGCGGCCTGCTGGCCTGGCTGGAAGGTCAGCACCCAGTGTCCACCGAAGTGCCCGCCCCGGTTGGCGGCCCGGTCAGCCTCACGCTGCACGACGGCCCCACCGCCACCCGCGAGTACCTGCAAAGCCGACTCGGTGCCGCCGACCTGGGCATCTGGGACGCGCGCGGCCCGTTGGAGTATTCCGGCGAGAAGGTGCTCGCCGCCAAGGGCGGGCACATCCCCGGCGCCGTCAACTTCGAATGGACTGCCGGCATGGACAAGGCGCGCAACCTGCGTATCCGCCGCGACATGCCGCAGATCCTCGAAGACCTCGGGCTGACCCGCGACAAAGAAATCATCACCCACTGCCAGACTCACCACCGCTCTGGCTTCACCTACCTGGTGGCCAAGGCGCTCGGTTATCCGCGAGTCAAAGGTTATGCCGGTTCCTGGGGCGAATGGGGCAACCACCCCGACACCCCCGTCGAGATTTAAGGTTTAAGGACAGTTATGAAAAAGCAGTTGTTTATCCTCAGCCAGTACTTGCTGCCGCACCACTTGCTGTCGCGCCTGGCCGGCTGCATTGCCGAGTGCCGCGTGCGCTGGTTCAAGAATGCCTTCACAGCCT
The DNA here is from genome assembly GCF_005938045.2 of Pseudomonas sp. KBS0710. Taxonomy (GTDB): domain Bacteria; phylum Pseudomonadota; class Gammaproteobacteria; order Pseudomonadales; family Pseudomonadaceae; genus Aquipseudomonas. The sequence goes on from NZ_VCCF02000001.1 coordinate 5,266,839, forward strand.
GGTTCGCCAAGCGCTACCAAGTGGACATGTCCCAGGCGCTGGTGGAAGACCTCACCGCCTACGAGCACTTCAACGCCTTCTTCACCCGCGCCCTCAAAGACGGCGCCCGCCCGCTGGATGAAACCCCAGGCGCGGTGCTGAGCCCAGCCGACGGCGCGGTCAGCCAGCTTGGCCCGATTGAACACGGCCGGGTGTTCCAGGCCAAAGGCCATAGCTTCAGCGTGCTGGAATTGCTGGGGGGCGACGCAGCGCTGGCCGCACCATTCATGGGCGGTGATTTCGCCACCATCTACCTGTCACCGAAGGACTACCACCGCGTACACATGCCTTTGGCCGGTACGCTGCGCGAGATGGTCTACGTGCCGGGCCGGATTTTCTCGGTCAACCAGACCACCGCCGAAAACGTGCCTGAACTGTTTTCGCGCAACGAACGTGTTGTCTGCCTGTTCGACACCGAACGCGGCCCGATGGCAGTGGTATTGGTGGGCGCGATGATTGTGGCGTCGATTGAAACTGTGTGGGCCGGGTTGGTGACGCCGCCCAAGCGTGAGCTGAAAACCTTCCGCTACGACGAAGCCGCACGCGCGCCGATTCACTTGGAGAAAGGTGCTGAACTGGGCCGCTTCAAGCTGGGTTCGACCGCCATCGTGCTGTTCGGGCCGGATCAGGTGAAGTGGGCAGAAGAGCTGGTGGCAGGTACGCCAGTGCAGATGGGCCAGGGTATCGCCGCGCCTAAAGCCTGATTCAAGCTTATTGAAGATCAAAATGTGGGAGCGGGCTTGCCCGCGATGACGGAGTATCAGTCGATACATCATTGACTGATCTACCGCTATCGCGGGCAAGCCCGCTCCCACATTTTTTACTGCATTTCTACAGTTACAACTGCCCGTCGCGATCGCGAAAGCCCAGCAGATACAACACACCATCCAGCCCCAGCGTCGAAATCGCCTGCTTGGCCGATTGCTTGACCAGCGGCTTGGCACGGAACGCCACACCCAAACCGGCAATCGCCAGCATCGGTAAGTCATTCGCACCGTCGCCGACCGCAATGGTCTGCTCCAGACGCAAACCTTCCTTGTGGGCCAACTCCTTGAGCAAGTCCGACTTGCGCTGCGCGTCGACAATCGGCTCTACCGCCACGCCGGTCACCTTTCCATCCACCACTTCCAGCTCATTGGCGAACACATAGTCGATGCCCAGCTTGGCCTGCAATTGCTTGGCGAAGTAGGTGAAGCCGCCGGACAGGATGGCGGTCTTGTAGCCCAGGCGCTTGAGTTCGGCGAACAGGGTTTCGGCGCCTTCGGTCAGGCGCAGCGAGGCGCCAATCGAATCCAGCACGCTCACGTCCAAGCCCTTGAGCAGCGCCAGGCGCTCCTTGAAGCTGGCGCGAAAATCCAGCTCACCGGCCATGGCGCGCTCGGTGATTTCGGACACTTGCTCACCCACACCGGCAGCCTTGGCCAGTTCGTCGATGACTTCGGCTTCGATCAGCGTGGAGTCCATGTCGAACACCGCCAGGCGGCGGTTACGGCGGAACAGCGAGTCCTCCTGGAAGGCGATGTCGACATTCAGTTCCTGGGCCACGCTGAGGAATTCAGCGCGCAGGGCTTGCGGGTCGGCCGGTTCGCCGCGCACGGAGAACTCGATACAGCCCTTGCCTTTGTCCGCCGGCGTGTCCAATGGCATGCGACCCGACAGACGGTCGATATGGTCGATATTCAAACCATATTGAGCGGTGATGGAGCTGACGCGCTGCAATTGTTCGGCGGTCACTTTGCGGGTCAGCAGCGTCACGATGTGGCGTTTTTTGCCCTGGCCGTCCACCCAATGCTGGTAATCGGCTTCGGAGACCGGCGTGAAACGCACCTGCTGATCGAGCTTATACGCCGTAAACAGGATGTCTTTAAGCACCGACGAGGCCTGCTCGGTGCTGGGAATTTCAACCAGGATGCCAAACGACAACGTGTCGTGGATCACCGCCTGGCCGATGTCGAGAATGTTCACACCACCCTGGGCCAGAACACCGGTAATGGCCGCGGTGAGGCCCGGGCGATCTTCGCCAGTGATGTTTATCAGGACAATTTCGCGCAAAGCGCACCCCCAGGCTGGAAAAAAACCGCATTCTACCCACTTTCAGTGACCATCGGGCGCAGCGAGCGCTTTGCCGGTTCTAGGCCTGTCGCTATACTGCGCGTCAACTTCACGGACCAAGAGCCGAGCGCAAGTGAACCGGCCCACGCCAGTAAAAACCGATAACTTCTTCCTGCTGATCTTCCGGGCACTGCGCCACCGCCGTGTACCGATCGCATTACGCATCGCCAGCCATAACGTGATCCTGGTCGCTCTGGCCTTGGTGATCTACGCCTGCGTGATGGGTTTGCAGTTCAAGCAGGCCATGCACGAGCAAGCCGATGCCCTGGGCGCGAGCCTCACAACCCAGACCGCCACCTCGGCGACTGAGTTGCTGGTGTCCAACGACATCCTCAGCCTCAACGTGCTGCTCAATAACCTGACCAAGAACCCGCTGGTGGCCCATGCCGCCATCTACAGCGTGGACAACCGGATCATGGCCGAAGCCGGGCAGCGCCCGAAAAACGGCCTGTTGGGTGAAGCCGAAGGCCTGTATTCGAGCAATATTACGTTTCAGGATGTGAAGGCCGGGCAACTGCGCATCAGCCTCGACATGCAGCAATTCCAGCAGCCGATGACCATCAGCCTGCAAAGCATGGGCATCCTCAGCGCGATCCTGCTGGCCTTGGCCCTGGCCCTGAGCTTGCGCCTGGGTCGGCATATCTCCACGCCGCTGATGCAATTGCGCATCTGGCTGCGCGATATCGACGAACACACCCCGGCCACCGACCGCCAGGATGAAATCGGCGACCTCGCCCGCCAGCTTCACGCCAGCTTCGCCCCGGAGCCGGTGGTGCCTGAGGTTGAACCCGAACCTGAGTACGACGACACCGACTACGACGACGAGCCCGAGTTTGAAGTGCGCAACCTGCGTGACCCAGGCTTTGACGAAAGTGCGCCGGTGGCTGCCCTCAAACCTGCTCCACGCCAGGTGATCAAGGCCGAAGAAGACGAACTGGACGATGAAGACCCGTTCGCCGACCTGCGCGACACCTCGGCCGCCGCGCCCGTGGTGGCACCGCAACCTGCGCCGGTAAAAAATACCGAGCCGCAGCACAGCGCCGTACTGGCTGTGCAACTGGGTGCGCAGGACCAACTGCGTCGCCTGCCCCGTGCGCGCCTCACTGAATTGCTGGAGCGCTACCGCGATTGCCTCGACCAGGCGGCCTCGCTCTACCAGAGCGAGCTGCATACCCTGAACGACGGCAGCACGTTGATGCTGTTCCACAGCGAAGACAGCGGCGAAGACTACCTGACCAATGCGATTTGCTGCGGCGAGCTGCTGCGCGCCCTCGGCCATGCCTTGCAGATTGAAGTGGCCGACAGCGGCATTACGTTGCAGCTGCAACTTGGCCTGACCGTCGGTGACGATCTGTTCGGCATGAGCCAGATCGACCTGCTGCTTACCGAGATCGCCCAGGATGCGCTGGCCTTGTCCCAACACAGCCGCAACCTGCTGCTGGTGGAGCGCAAGATCAGTGAAGATGCGTTGATCCGCCAGCGCGCACGTATCCGCCCGATTGCCAGCCCTGAAGGCGCGAGCTGTGTGGAGCGGCTGATGGAGCCGTACCCGTCGATGCTGGAACGGCAGTTGGCGCGGATGCATGAGACCCGTAACAAGCCCTGACAGCTTGATCGCAGACAACAAAAGGCCCGCTGAGTAAGCGGGCCTTTTGCTTGGGCGCGATTCAGGTCAGAACCTGAACACTTCCATATCCGTGCGAATCGGCGTGGCCATCGGCATCTTCGGCTTTTCCGGAGCGGACGGTTTGGCTTGAGCCGGAGCTTGCTTGCGCGGCGCTTCAGCCACTGGCGGCTGGTTGGCCAATGGCTTGAGGGCCACCGACAACTGCTGCGCCAAATGCTGCAACAACACGCCCTGGGCCTGGACCTGGGACGCGGTGCTGCCGGTATGCTCTTCCTGCAGATGCACGATGCGATTATCGCGCACCTGGCCACGGCGGTCGATCAAGCGCCATTGCGCGTCAAGAATCGCCGGCTGCGAAGTACCCGAGTCGAGCCGCGTGATGGTCAGCAATACCTGCACATCCGGGTTAAAACCGGCAGGCCCAGGCGCAAGCACCACACGCTGGCTGTCGAGATGGCCAGCCACCTGACGCAACATCAGCTGGTTGATATCGGACGACAGACTACCCGCCCAACGACCATCGGTGGAACCTTGCAGGCTGCCGTCGTTCTGACGTTGCAGCAGGGTTTCGCGTTGCAGGTAATCAGCAACGACGACCGGGCCAAGCAAAACGGCCATACCTGCGGTTTGCGCAGGCTGAGCCGGACTTCCGCTGTCCAGCTGGTACAGCGACACCGGTTGGTGTGTGCTGCAACCCGCCAACCCCAAAAGGCCAGCGAGCATCAAAAATAAAGGAAGGCGTGGAGCAGTCATCATCCCATCCAGGTGGCTGCCACAAGGCGAACCACAATGTAATACTAAAAATAACCTAAACACGCTCGGCCACGCCGGCGCTGGAAAGGCCATATCATCCGTGAATATGCGCCCTGACTCCAGCGCGAAAGCGTCGATCTACGCGTTAAATCGTAGATCGAGCCCTCTAATCCGCCTTAAACAGGCGTTTCCACCAGCAAAGCGTCCACACGCTGGAAGCCACGCGGCAGTTTATTACCCCGTCGACCACGCTCGCCCTTGTAGTGTTCGAGGTCGTCGGGGCGCAGAGACAGCGTGCGCTTGCCGGCCTGGAGCACCAGGGTAGAGCCTTCCGGGATCACGGCGATGTCGGTCACGTACTCTTCGCGACTGGCCACGCGCTCCCCGGGAATCCCGATAATCTTGTTGCCCTTGCCTTTACCCAACTGTGGCAAATCGCTGATCTTGAACACCAGCAAACGCCCTTCGGTGGTCACCGACGCCAGCCAGTTGCTCTCGCGGTCTTCCACGGTGCGCGGCAGGATCACCTTGGCGTTGTTCGGCAAGCTCAACAACGCTTTGCCCGCCTTGTTCTTGGCCTGCAGGTCTTCACCCTTGACCACAAAACCGTAACCCGCGTCGGAGGCGATCACGTACAGCGAATCGTCATCCGGCAGCAGCACGCACTCGAAATTCGCCCCCGGTGGCGGCGTAAGGCGCCCGGTCAGCGGCTCGCCCTGCCCGCGTGCGGATGGCAAGGTGTGCGCCGGCACCGAGTAGCTGCGCCCGGTGGAGTCGATAAACACCGCAAACTGGTTGGAACGCCCGGCCGCTGCGGTCTTGAAACCATCGCCAGCCTTGTACGAGAGGCCGGTGGCGTCAATATCATGCCCTTTGGCGGAACGAACCCAACCCTTTTCCGACAGAACGACGGTAATTTTCTCGTTAGGCAGCAACTCGGTTTCTGTCAGGGCTTTCGCTTCTGCGCGCTCGACGATTGGCGAACGGCGATCATCGCCATAGGTTTCGGCGTCTTTGATCAGCTCGCTGCGCACCAGCTTCTTGAGCTTGGTTTCGCTGCCCAACAGGGCTTGCAGCTTGGCTTGCTCCTTGAGCAGTGCATCTTGCTCGTCGCGCAACTTCATCTCTTCCAGCCGCGCCAACTGACGCAAGCGGGTGTCGAGGATGTAGTCGGCCTGGATCTCGCTCAGCTCGAAACGCGCGATCAGCTCGGCTTTCGGGTGCTCGGCGGTACGGATGATGTGGATCACTTCATCCAGGTTGAGGTAAGCAATCAGCAAACCGTCCAACAGGTGCAGGCGGCGCTCAACCTTGTCGAGACGAAATTGCAGGCGGCGGCGCACGGTCTGTACGCGGAACTCCAGCCATTCCACCAGCAGGTTGCGCAGGTTTTTCAACTGCGGCTTGCCATCCAGGCCGATGATGTTGACGTTGACCCGGTAGCTGGACTCAAGGTCGGTGCTGGCAAACAGATGCTGCATCAGCACTTCGTGGTCGACCCGGCTGTTGGTCGGGATGATCACGATGCGGCATGGGTTTTCGTGGTCGGACTCGTCACGCAGGTCAGCCACTTGTGGCAATTTCGACGGTTTGGCCTGCATCAGCGCGGCGATCTGCTCCAACACCTTGGCACCGGACACCTGGTGCGGCAATGCAGTGACAATAATGTCGCCGTCTTCAATGTGGTAAACCGCACGCATGCGCACCGAGCCCTTGCCGGTCTCGTACATCTTCAGCAGGTCGGCGCGCGGCGTGATGATTTCCGCTTCGGTCGGGTAATCCGGGCCTTGAATATGCTCGCAGAGCTGTTCGACCGTGGCTTTTGGCTCATCGAGCAAACGCACGCAGGCAGTCGCGACTTCGCGCAGGTTGTGCGGCGGCACGTCGGTGGCCATGCCGACCGCGATGCCGGTTGTGCCATTGAGCAGGATATTCGGCAAACGCGCGGGCAACACCAGCGGTTCGTCCAAGGTGCCGTCAAAATTCGGCCCCCAGTTCGCAGTGCCCTGGCCCAACTCGCTGAGCAGCACTTCCGAATAACGCGACAGGCGCGCCTCGGTGTAACGCATGGCGGCGAAGGACTTGGGATCGTCCGGCGCACCCCAGTTACCCTGGCCATCCACCAAGGTGTAGCGGTAGCTGAACGGCTGCGCCATCAGCACCATGGCTTCGTAGCAGGCCGAGTCGCCGTGCGGGTGGAACTTACCGAGCACGTCACCGACGGTACGCGCCGATTTCTTGTGCTTGGAGTCTGCGTCCAGGCCCAACTCACTCATGGCGTAGATAATGCGCCGTTGTACGGGCTTAAGGCCGTCGCCGATATGCGGCAAGGCACGGTCCATGATCACGTACATGGAGTAGTTGAGGTAGGCATTTTCGGTGAAGTCAGCCAGCGATCGGCGTTCTACGCCATCTAAGCTGTCTGCGAGGATGTCACTCATGCGGGCCTCATCATTGTTTGGTCTGGCGCAGCAGCATGGTGCCGCTGCGCTGGGTAAATTCAAGTTGTTTCAGTGCACTCATGCCCAACAACACCTGCTCGCCGCCCAGGCCCGGCGCTACCAGCGCGCGCACGTCCTGCAGGACGATATCGCCCAGCTTCAGGCGATCAAGGCGGGTGCGGTAGCCCTGGCTACGCCCATTGGCGGTGCTCAAGGTCACGGGCGGGCCACGTTGGAGCCCGAGGCGGTCGGCCAATTCGGCCGGCACCGCCACATCGGTCGCGCCGGTGTCGAGCATAAACTCCACCGGCGATCCGTTGATCTGGCCGCTGGCGACAAAATGCCCTTGGCCGTTGCCCAGCAATTTCACTTCGATGTAACCCTCGTGCTGCTCCGAGGTCACTACGGCATTGGGGTTTTCCTGACGCGCTTCCCACTGCCCAAAAAAACGCGTGGCCAAAAACAGCCCGGCGCCCCATGCCACGAACATCAGTACACGTCCGGCACGCTTGCCGGGCGGCGCTGCCGTCATGGTTGCGCGCCCCAGCCACCGGCCGGCACGGCAAAACGATAGACCACCGGGCGTTTTTCACCGTCGGCACGCGGGCCAAAATTATTGTCGATACCCAACCACGCGCCTTCGGCATCCACCACCAGGGCTTCGGCCAGGCCATAAGGCTGGGCATAACGCCGGTTCGGTGCCAGGGTTTCGTCGGCAAACGACCAGCACAGCTCGACTTTGGCCGTGAGCGCATCGCGCCGGCAAATCTGGAACGCATTGCGCTCCAGGGTAAACAGCTTGCCGTTGAACAGCGCCAGGTCGGCAAAGTCCTTGGACACTGCCTTGGCGTTAGTAAACTGCGCCGGCTGCACTTCCTGGCCGGCCTCGCTCAGCAACACACAGGGCCCGTCACAGTCCCACACGCTTTGGCCACGCTTGATCGAGATCAAGCCACGGCGCTCACGCTCGGCGGCCAGCCAGATCTGATTGCCTTGCGGGTTGATCGCCAAGCCTTCGAACAAGGCATTGAAGTGCAGCAGCATCCCGCTGGCCCGCGCTTCGCGGACCATGCCCGGAGCAATCTTCAACCATTCAGGCGCGCCGCTCACCGGCACTTGCAGCACCGCCGCATGGGCTTCGCTGACAATGTAGCGGTTGCCGGCAGCGTCACAGGTGATGCCTTCAAAATCCAGGTCGCCGCCACGAATGAACGATGCAGCCTTGGTGCGCGAACGCAGCCCCCAAGGCAGACCGGACTCGGGCACCGGCGGCACCTCGATCTTTACGGTTTCGGCCTTCCAGGTCGGCGCGCTGATATCGAGGCGGTAGATCTGGTCGTCATCGCGGTCGGACACCGTCCACAGGTCCTGGCCACACAGCGCCAGGCCCGACAGGTTGCCACCGCGCATGCCATCCACCGGGTGTTCGGAGACCAATTTAAGCTCAGCCACGGGCGCGGCCACCACTTGGGAAGCCACCAACCCGCTCAACATCAGGATCGCCAGGGCGAAACCTGTGCGCATCAGCCCAGCACCTCGGCCAGGTTGCCTTTGGACTCCAGCCAGGCTTTACGGTCCGGCGCACGCTTCTTCGCCAGCAGCATGTCCATCATTTCCGACGTACCGGCGAAGTCTTCCAGGGTCAACTGCACCAGGCGCCGAGTGTTCGGGTCCATGGTGGTTTCGCGCAGCTGCGGCGGGTTCATCTCACCCAGGCCTTTGAATCGCGTGACCTGTGGCTTGCCGCGTTTCTTCTCGGCCACCAGGCGGTCGAGGATGCCATCGCGCTCGGCCTCGTCCAGGGCGTAGAAAATCTCTTTGCCCAGGTCGATACGGTACAACGGCGGCATGGCGACGTAGACGTGGCCGGCATCCACCAACGGGCGGAAATGCTGCACAAACAGCGCGCAGAGCAAGGTGGCGATGTGCAGGCCGTCGGAGTCGGCGTCGGCGAGGATGCAGATCTTGCCGTAGCGCAGTTGGGCGATGTCCGCCGAACCCGGGTCTACACCGATGGCCACGGCAATGTTGTGTACTTCCTGGCTGGCCAGGACTTCGCTGCCGTCGACTTCCCAGGTGTTGAGGATCTTGCCGCGTAACGGCAGGATCGCCTGGAACTCCTTGTCCCGTGCTTGCTTGGCGGAACCGCCGGCGGAGTCACCTTCGACCAGGAACAGCTCGGAGCGCATCGGGTCTTGCCCGGCGCAGTCGGCCAGCTTGCCTGGGAGTGCCGGGCCTTGGGTGATGCGCTTGCGCTCGACTTTTTTGCTGGCCTTTAAACGGCGGCCGGCGTTGTTGATCGCCAGCTCAGCCAGGGCCAGGCCCAGCTCCGGGTGCTCGTTGAGCCACAGGCTGAACGCATCCTTGACCACACCGGAGACAAACGCCGCCGCCTCGCGGGACGACAAACGCTCTTTGGTCTGGCCGGAGAACTGCGGCTCCTGCATTTTCATCGACAGCACGAACGCAATGCGCTCCCACACGTCTTCCGGCGCCAGCTTCACGCCGCGCGGCAACAGGCTGCGGTATTCGCAGAACTCGCGCATGGCGTCCAGCAAACCCTGACGCAAACCGTTGACGTGGGTACCGCCCTGGGCCGTGGGAATCAGGTTGACGTAGCTTTCCTGCACGCTGTCGCCACCTTCAGGCAACCACAGCAGCGCCCAGTCGACGGCTTCTTTATTCCCCGCCAGGCTGCCGCAGAACGGCTCATTGGGCAGGCGCTCGAAGTCGCTGACCGAGTCTTCCAGGTAGGAGCGCAGGCCATCTTCGTAGTGCCACTCGACCTTTTCGCCGGTGCCTTTGTCTTCAAAGCTGACCAGCAGGCCCGGGCACAACACGGCCTTGGCCTTGAGTACATGCTTGAGGCGGCTGATGGAGAATTTTGGCGAATCGAAGTACTTCGGGTCCGGCGCGAAGTACACGCTGGTGCCGGTGTTGCGCTTGCCAACGGTGCCGATCACTTCCAGGTCGGTGGCTTTGTAGCCATCGGCGAAGGTCATCTGGTACTCGTTGCCGTCGCGCTTGACCTTGACCCGCACGTGGTTCGACAGGGCGTTGACCACGGAAATACCCACACCGTGCAAGCCACCGGAGAACTGGTAGTTCTTGTTCGAGAACTTGCCACCGGCGTGCAGCTTGGTAAGGATCAGCTCAACGCCCGACACACCCTCTTCCGGGTGAATGTCCACCGGCATGCCACGACCATCGTCGGACACTTCCAGGGAATGGTCGGCGTGAAGGATGACTTGTACCGACTTGGCGTGCCCGGCCAAGGCTTCGTCGACGCTGTTGTCGATGACTTCCTGGGCAAGGTGGTTCGGCCGACTGGTGTCGGTGTACATGCCGGGGCGTTTGCGCACCGGGTCGAGGCCCGAGAGGACTTCGATGGCGTCGGCGTTATAAGAGCTAGCGCTGGGAGTGGCCATGGGGTCTCGTCGTGAGTCGTTCGATTAAAAAGTGACCTTGGACTTTACAGTGCTGCAAAGTCGAAGGATTGATACTGATCTGCGCCAATGCCGGCAAAGCTCAACATGGCCGGCAATTGCTGGGCGAACCCCTGGTAACCGTGGTCGCCACCGGCCTGGATGCGCAAGGCACAGGCCCGGTAATACTGCTGGGCGAGGCGATAATCCAGGGTTTCGTCCCCGGTCTGCAACCACACCTGATACCGCGCGGCGTCCTGGGGCGCCGGCACTTCCAGTTCGGCCAGGGCCGTAACGTGGTCGTGGGTCAGCTCCCAGGTTTCATCGGTGTAGAGGTTCTTCTGGGTGCCCAGGTAACCGTCAAACATCCGATGCGGGCTGACCGCCGGGTTCACCAGCAGCGCCTTGAGGCCATGGCGTTCGGCAAGATGGGTTGCATAGTAGCCGCCGAGTGAGCTTCCCACCAGCAGCGGCCGCCCCAGTTCTGCAATGGCCTCTTCCAATTGAGGAATCGCCTGACGCGGATGGTGATGCAGGGCCGGCACACGCAGTTGGTCGCTCAAACCGAGGCTGTCCATCACGGTGGTCAACTGGGTGGCCTTGTTGGACGCAGGCGCGCTGTTGAAACCGTGGATATATAGAATCGAAGCGGACATGCCGGGCTCTCCGTGCATCAGCCAAAGAGGCGCAGTTTACAGGGATCGGGGTGGTGTGTGAGTACCCTATTGTCCAGCCGGCAAAGAACCCATGTGGGAGCGGGCTTGCTCGCGAATGCGGTGGGTCAGCCAGCACATCTGTCGACTGCTAAACCGTATTCGCGAGCAAGCCCGCTCCCACATTTTGGTCAGTGTTTACAGCCGTTAATAACCGTTACTGCCGTAATCGACGGTAAATTCGAAACCTTTTACCCGCTCCACGCCCGTCTCCAACCGTCCGTCGGCATGCAATCGCAGCCAGCGATACCCGGGCGCCTGCTCACTGACCTTGAAGTCCTCGCTGCCCGGCGCGAACTGGATACAGGTGGACGGCGATGCCAGCAGGCGCACGCCGTTGCGCTCGCGGTCGACTTCCTGGTGCACATGCCCCCAAAGCACAGCTTTTACCTGTGGGAAACGGTCGAGTACGGCAAACAGGGCTTCAGGGTTGCGCAGGCCGATGGGCTCCATCCACGCACAGCCGATGGAGACCGGATGATGGTGAAAACACACCAGATGATGACGGTTAGGCGCCTCGCTCAGGGCTTGGGCGAGCAATTGCAATTGCGAATCCTGCAAGTAACCGGGCACTGAACCCGGAACCGCTGAATCGAGCAAAGTGACGCGCCACTGGCCGATATCGACCACCGGCTCGAGCAAATCGCTGTGCACGGCGGCGTGGGCCATGACCTGCGGTTCGTCGTGGTTGCCGGGAATCCAGCGCGCCGGCGCGTCGATCTGCCGAGTCAGGTCGCGAAATTGCTGGTAAGACTCAAGCGTACCGTCCTGGGACAAGTCTCCCGTGGCCAGCATCAAATCAATCTGCGGCTGTTGCTCGCGCACCAAACCAATCACCCGTTGCAGGCTGTCGCGGGTGTTCATGCCCAGCAGCGTACCGTCGGCCTCGGCAAACAAGTGGCTGTCGGACAACTGCACCAGCAGCGCCGGCGCATCAGGGTTCACGGTGGATACGCTCGGCAAGGCGCTCTCCCAGGGCAATCACAGGAATGGATAGGTAGCGCGATTATGCTGGGGCAGGACACAAAGAGGAAAGACGCAGTTCACATCTAGCGCACGACTTCGAATTCATGGCCCAGGGCCAGGCAATGGCTCAACCACTCACCGAGGAACACATTGAGCTGTGCTTTCTCATCGGGCTGGTGCATGAACACATTCGGATAAGGATAGATGCTGCGAAAGCGTCGCGCATGTTCGGCGCTGATCACTTCGGCCATGCGCGCATCGTGATACACCTGAACCTCCAGCTGCGGCACCGGCAGCCAGGGCAGGCTGTGTTCCTGGCGCACACGCAGGGTGGTGGTGTACGGGCAGTTGACGATGACCTCGAGGGTCAGCACGCCCAGCATCTGGTCGCCATGGGTCACGGCAATCCGCCGCGCCTCAGGCGCGTGACGCATGTCGGGGAGCAAGCGCATCAAGCGTGCATAGTTGGCCTCGCAGGCGGCTTGCAGCCCGATCAGGTCAACCCGGTATCGTTCCCGTGCCTTTACTGCCATAACCCCCTCACTTCCGCGCGATTAAGCGCAAGCCATTGCAGGGCGATAATGCTGGCTGCGTTGGAAATTTTGCCGTCACGCACCGCTTGCAGGGCATCTTCAAAGGCCCAGGGGGTGACGCGGATATCTTCTGCTTCTTCTTCCAGTCCATGGACGCCACCTGCGCCTGAGCTGTCGCAACGGCCCAGATACAAGTGCACGAATTCGGTACTGCCACCGGGCGACGGGAAATACTTGGTGATCGGCCACAGCGCAGAGAACGTAAGGCCAGCTTCCTCCTCGGCTTCGCGGTGTGCAACCTCCTCCGGCTGTTCGTCCTTGTCAATCAGCCCCGCGACCATTTCCACCAGCCACGGGTTGTCGGTGCGACCCATGGCGCCGATACGGAACTGCTCGATCAACACCACTTCATCGCGCTGCGGGTCGTAGGGCAGCACGCACACCGCGTCATGACGCACAAAGACTTCACGATTGATCACCCGGCTCATGCCGCCATCGAATTTCTCGTGGCGCAGCTGCACGCGATCAAGCCTGTAGAAGCCCTTGTAGGCATTGTCACGCTGAACAATCTCGATGGTGTTCGGCGTCGATTTGGCAATGTCCGTCATGTCGTTCCTCGTTACGCAGGTGCAATTCGCGCCATCCTAACGCGCCCATGGCCTTTGATGCAGCCCCTTTCCGGTTGCCGGGATAGACGGCGGACGTCAAACTCACTCTAATCAGCTTAGTGGCGAACTGACGGCTTTGTTCGCAGTCGAAGCGCTACTCTTTTTCGCTTTCCATCGATTTACGAAGGACGCACATGTCGCTTTTAAAAATCGCCTCCGTGGCCTGTATTGCCTTGACTCTGGGCGCTTGCCAGAGCCTGTTCCAGCCCAGCTACCTCAAGCCCCTGGACACTAAGCCGAACACCTCCGAACAGATCAAACCCGGTTGCAACAGCCCGGATTGCCCGCTGGTGAACATCGACACCGTGCACTTTCCCAGCGAGCCGCAGCTGGACAGCATTGTTGAGCAACGCTTGCTGCAAATGACCCGCACCACACCCGGCGCCAGCGTGCCGCCGACCTTGAATGCCTACCGCGACAAATTCCTGCGCGAGTCGCCCGACCGCAACAGCATGTACTTGCAGGCCAAGGTACGTGAGCAGCATGACGGACTGGTGATCATTGAAGTGTCCAGCTACCTGGATACCGGCGCCGCCCACGGCGAGCCCGGCCGTGGTTTCATCAACTATTCACGCCTGCAGCACAAAGAGCTGAGCCTGGCTGACATGCTGCTGCCGGGCCAGGAACAGGCGTTCTGGAACACCGCGAAAGTCGCCCACAACAGCTGGCTGATCAATTCGCAGATGGACCGCGACCCGGAGTTCGTCAAGAGCTGGCCGTTCCAGAAAACCCCGAACGTGGCCCTGACCAGCGCTGGCGTGGTGCTCAAGTACAACGTAAGCACCATCGCCCCTTACGCATTGGGGCTGATCGAAATGACCATCCCCTATGCGCGCCTTACCGGCGTGCTCAAGCCTGAGCTGATGCCTGCGCGCCACTGACCGCACGCCCCAGCACCAGCTGTAACAACCCTGCCAGCACCAGCGCCGGCAGGGTTGCGCCGATATCCGGATACAGGTTGGCCAGCAAGTGATAGGTGCCGATGCCACCCAGCCAGGCCACCAGCGCCGGCCAATGCAGGTTGGCAACCGTGCCCTGGCCACGGCGGCGCAGGATAAAGTGATCCACCAGCACCACGCCGAACAGCGGCGCAAATACCGAGCCGATCAGCAGCAGGAAGTTCTGGTACTGCGCCAACGGCGCCAGGCAGGCGATCAAGGTGCAGATCACACCAATGACCAACGCCAAGTGCTCGACCTTCAAGCGCAACAGAATCCCACTGGACACCGCCGCCGAGTGAATATCGGCAAAAGCGTTTTCCGACTCGTCCAACAGAATCAACAGCAACGGAATGCCAAGGCCAGCACCGGCCAGGGCCAACAACAGCGCATTCACTTCACCACTGGGCGCAAACGCCAGGGTGTAGGCCACGCCCAGGCTCATCAGCCAGAAGTTACCGATAAAGAAGCCCAGTGCAGTGCCGCCGAACACGCTTTGGGCGCGCTGGCCGAAACGTGAATAGTCGGCGATCAGTGGCAGCCACGACAGCGGCATGGCGATAGCGATATCAAACCCCACCGCAAACGGCATCGAGCCGTCACCGGACTTGGCCCACAACGCCGTGAGGTCGGCCTTGGCGAACAGGTTCCAGGTCAGCCACAGGCAAGCGGCGAGCAGCAGCCAGATGCCCCACTTACGCAGGATCTGGCGCACGAATGTCAGCGGCCCACTGACGGCCAGCAGGGTGGCCAAACCGCCGAAAAACAGGGTCCACAGCAACGGGCTGGCCAACAGGCTGCCCTCGCTGAACGCGCGCGTACCCAGCAGGCTGGCGGCGTCGCGCATCACGATGATTTCGAACGAGCCCCAGCCGACCAATTGCAACAAGTTCAGCAGCGCCGGCAGGCTCGCGCCCTTGCTGCCAAGGCTGAGCTTGAGCGCGGCCATGGCGGACAGGCCGGTGTCGCTGCCGATCACACCGACGGCGGCCAGCAACAACACACCGACCAGCGTGCCGAGGAAGATGGCCAGCAACGAGCCGGACAAGCCCAAGCCCGGCGCGAGCAAGGCGCCGGTTTGCAGGACCATCAGGCCGATGCCGAGGGAGAACCACAAGGAGAACAGGTCGCGGGCGCCGAACACGCGCTTGTCAGCGGGCACCGCGATGTCCGGGGAGTAAGTACTCGGTTGAATGCTCAAGGGTGTTATCTCTGAGGGGCAGGTGTTGTTTGAGAGACCGCCTTCGCGAGCAAGCCCGCTCCCACATTTTGATCTGTGAATACCTTCAAAATGTGGGAGCGGGCTTGCTCGCGAAGAGGCCCGTACAGGCGCTTACAATCCCGGATCAGACCTTCTTGTACAGCTGACTGCCTTCCTGCTTGAACCGCTCCGCCTGCTCGGCCAAGCCCTTGGCCACATCCACGTCCACCGCTTCAATGCGCTGGTTGGCGGCGTACTCGCGTACTTCGTGCGTGACTTTCATCGAGCAGAACTTAGGCCCGCACATCGAGCAGAAATGCGCGACCTTGGCCGATTCCTTCGGCAAGGTTTCATCGTGGTAAGCCCGCGCGGTGTCCGGGTCCAGGCCGAGGTTGAACTGGTCTTCCCAACGGAACTCGAAGCGCGCCTTGCTCAAGGCGTTGTCGCGAATCTGTGCGCCCGGATGCCCTTTGGCCAAATCCGCAGCATGGGCGGCGATCTTGTAGGTGATGATCCCGGTCTTCACGTCATCCTTGTTCGGCAAGCCCAAGTGTTCCTTGGGCGTGACGTAGCAGAGCATGGCGCAGCCGAACCAGCCGATCATCGCCGCACCGATGCCCGAGGTGATGTGGTCGTAGCCCGGCGCAATGTCGGTGGTCAGCGGGCCGAGGGTGTAGAACGGCGCCTCGTCGCAGCATTCGAGCTGCTTGTCCATGTTCTCCTTGATCAACTGCATCGGCACGTGGCCGGGGCCTTCGATCATGGTTTGCACGTCGTGCTTCCAGGCGATCTTGGTCAGTTCGCCAAGGGTTTCCAGCTCGCCGAATTGCGCTGCGTCGTTGGCATCGGCCACCGAGCCTGGGCGCAGGCCGTCACCGAGGGAAAAGCTGACGTCATAGGCCTTCATGATTTCGCAGATTTCTTCGAAATGCGTGTAGGCGAAGTTTTCCTTGTGGTGGGCCAGGCACCACTTGGCCATGATCGCGCCGCCACGGCTGACGATGCCGGTCACGCGGTTGGCGGTCAGCGGCACGTAACGCAGCAAGACACCGGCATGAATCGTGAAGTAGTCCACGCCTTGCTCGGCCTGTTCGATCAACGTGTCGCGGAAAAGCTCCCAGGTCAGCTCCTCAGCCATGCCGTCGACTTTTTCCAGGGCTTGGTAGATCGGCACGGTGCCGATCGGCACCGGCGAGTTGCGGATGATCCACTCGCGGGTTTCGTGGATGTGCTTGCCGGTGGACAAATCCATGATGTTGTCCGAGCCCCAGCGAATGCCCCAGGTCATCTTCGCCACTTCTTCTTCGATGGACGAACCCAGGGCGCTGTTGCCGATGTTGCCGTTGATCTTCACCAGGAAGTTACGGCCGATGATCATCGGTTCCAATTCGGTGTGGTTGATGTTGGCCGGAATGATCGCGCGACCACGGGCGATTTCTTCGCGGACAAATTCAGGCGTGATGATTTTCGGGATGCTCGCGCCAAAGCTGTGGCCCGGGTGCTGCTGCTTGAGCAAGCCGCTGGCACGGGCTTCTTCGAGCTTCATGTTTTCGCGGATGGCGACGTATTCCATCTCCGGCGTGATGATGCCTTTGCGCGCGTAATGCATCTGGCTCACATTGGCGCCGGCCTTGGCTTTGCGCGGGTTTTGCAGGTGGGCAAAGCGCAGGTAGGCCAGCTCCGGGTTATCCAGACGCTCCTGGCCGTAGCTTGAGCTCAGGCAGGTAAGACGCTCAGTGTCGCCACGCTCTTCGATCCACGGCGAGCGCACATCGGCCAGGCCTTTGCGCACGTCGATGATGACGTTGGGGTCGGTATACGGGCCGGAGGTGTCGTAGACCACCACGGGGGCGTTGATTTCACCGCCGAACTCGGTGGGTGTCACGTCCAGGCTGATTTCGCGCATGGGCACACGGATATCGGGACGCGAGCCCTGCACATAAATTTTCTGCGAGCGGGTAAACGGCTGCACGGAGCCTGTGTCGACCTTGGCCGACTCACTCAAATGCACGGTGTTGTTTTTTGGTCTTGTACTCATCACGGGCTCTCCAACTTATCCAGGCGGTGGATTTTTGTCGGAGCGAACCTGTGACGGATGGACGCACTGAAACCAGTGCTGTGCAAGGCACGAGGGCTGTTCGATTGTCGAACAACATCCCGGACGAAGCACAAGAGGACTCGCCGGGTGACGAGAAATCTTGTTCCCTACGCAGGCGTTAACCTGATCAGGTTCAACGGGATCCGGTATTTACCGATCTCAGCCTTCCAACAAGGCACCCCGACAAGAACGCGGCCAGTCTAGACCATGGCGTGGGCAAATTGCCAATAGCGGTGTATTCAGCGTGATGAATGGCGTGATTGCGGGATTGTTGCGCGGGGTCAGCGCCACTACACTCGGGCGTCGTCACAATGCTTGACGCCAGGAATGGCCAGCCTTAGCCTTGGGCACTTAATTACAGCCGTAATATTCACACTAGGGATCGCCTCATGCTGCGCAAACTCTCACTGGCTCTTGCCGTGTCTTGTGCGACCAATGGAATGGTCTGGGCAGCTGAAGCGCCCTTGTCCGCCAAAACCGACTTGGTCAGCGTCTACCAGGAAGCGGTGAACAACAACGCCGACCTGGCCGCCGCCCGAGCGCAATACGGCGCACAGAAAGAAGTGGTGCCCCAGGCCCGCGCCGGTTTGCTGCCCAACCTGTCGGCCGGCGCCGACAGCAATAACGTGCGCACCCAGATCCACCAACCGGCAGCCACCGCCAACCGTGACGCGCACTCCTGGCGTGCAACCTTGAGCCAGCCGCTGTTCCGCGCCGATCGGTGGTTCCAGCTGCAAGCCGCCGAAGCCGTCAACGAACAAGCTTCGCTGCAACTGTCGGCAACCGAACAGAACCTGATTCTGCAAAGCGCCGAAAACTACTTCGCCGTGCTGCGCGCCCAGGACAACCTGGCCTCGACCAAGGCCGAAGAAAACGCCTTCAAGCGCCAGCTCGACCAGTCCAACGAACGCTTTGATGTGGGCCTGTCGGACAAGACCGACGTGCTGCAATCCCAGGCCAGCTACGACACCGCCCGCGCCAACCGCATCGTCGCCCAACGCCAGGTGGACGATGCCTTTGAAGCGCTGATCACCCTGACCAACCGCCAATACAACGCGATCCAGGGTATCGTGCATACGCTGCCAGTGCTGCCGCCGGCGCCGAACGACGCCAAGTCCTGGGTCGAAACTGCCGGCCGCCAGAACCTGAACTTGCTGGCCAGCAACTACGCGGTCACCGCTGCCGAAGAAACTTTGCGCCAGCGCAAGGCCGGCCACTTGCCGACCCTCGACGCCGTGGCGCAATACGAAAAAGGCGACAACGACGCGCTCGGTTTCAGCAACCCGAACCAGTTGCCAGTGCCATACGGTGGTGATGTGTCCCAGCGCACCATCGGCCTGCGCCTGAATATTCCGATCTACAGCGGCGGCCTCACCAGCTCGCAAGTGCGCGAGTCCTATTCACGCCTCGACCAGACCGAGCAACAGCGCGAAGGCCTGCGCCGCCAGGTGGTGGAAAACACCCGCAACCTGCACCGCGCAGTGAACACCGATGTGGAACAGGTGCAGGCGCGCCGCCAGTCGATCATCTCCAACCAGAGCGCGGTGGAAGCCACGGAAATCGGTTATCAGGTGGGTACGCGCAATATCGTCGATGTGCTGGACTCGCAACGCCAGCTGTACTCGTCGGTGCGCAACTACAACAACAGCCGCTACGACTACATTCTCGACAACCTGCGTTTGAAGCAGGCTGCCGGCACGCTCAGCCCAGGAGATTTGCAGGACCTGACGCGCTACCTCAAGGCTGATTACAACCCGGACAAGGATTTCCTGCCGCCGGATCTGGCCAAGGCCGCCGCCGAGCAGCTCAAGGCCCGCCCGGGCTACTAAACACACCACAAATCAATGTGGGAGCCAGCTCCCACATTTTGGCTCAGTGTCAGTCAGCGGTTAAGCAAGTTATCCAAACCATCCAGCAAGCGTTTCAACGCGCCCTGGTTGGCCTGCATCACCTTCAATCCTGCCTCTGCCATCTTGCGCGCATCCTGCGGCAGTTCGAACAACTGCCGCACAGCCTCTGCCAAACCTTGCGCATCATCCACCTCACGCAACGCGCCGGCCTCGCGCATCATCGCGCTGATTTCGAGGAAGTTGAACAGGTGCGGTCCCATTATCACAGGCTTGGCCAGCGCCGCCGGTTCCAGCGGGTTGTGGCCGCCAGTGGGCACCAGGCTGCCGCCGACGAAAGCGCTGTCGGCCAGGGCGTAAAGGAATAACAGCTCGCCCATGGTGTCACCGAGCAGCACCGAGGTCTGCGCCGTCACCGGCTCAGCGCTGGAGCGGCGCACCGTGGCAAAGCCTTGTTGCACGCACAGTTCGAACATCGGCCCGAAGCGCTCCTGATGACGCGGCACCAGAATCAGCAGCGCGTTGGGATAGCTTTCGAGCAGTTGGCGGTGGGCTGCAAGCACCACTTCATCTTCGCCTTCGTGGGTACTGGCAGCGATCCATACCGGGCGCTCGGTGGCGCCCCATTGCTCGCGCAAAGCGGCGGCGCGTACCGGTAACTGAGGGTCGATGGTCAGGTCGAACTTGATCGAACCGGTGACTTCAACGGTTTCCGGTCGCGCACCCAGGCTTAGAAAGCGCTGGGCTTCGGTTTTTGTCTGTACTGCGAACAGGCTCATCTCGGCCAGCATCGGTGCGGTCAGCTTGGCAAAGCGCGCGTAACCTTTGGCCGAGCGCGCCGACAGTCGCGCATTGGCCAGCGCCACCGGAATACCGCGTTGAGCGCAGGCGTGGATATGGTTGGGCCACAGCTCGGTTTCCATGATCACCGCAAGCTTGGGCTGCACGCGATCGAGAAAACGCTTGGCGGCGCAAGGCAAGTCATAGGGCAAGTAGCAATGTTGAATGCGCGGCTCATTGGCGAAAAGCGCCTGGATACGCTCCGAGCCAGTGGGCGTCATGCAGGTGACGGTGATCGGCAACGTCGGGTGACGCTCCATCAACCCGCGAATCATCGGCGCGGCGGCAATGCTTTCGCCCACCGACACCGCATGCACCCAGATCCCGCCCGGCTGCATCACCGGCAAACCATAGGAAAACCGCTCGCCGATACGTTTTGCATACGCCGGCGCCTTGCGCGCGCGCAGCCACAAACGTAAAGCCACCAACGGCAGCGCCAGGTAAAACAGACAGCTGTAGAGAGTTCTATTCATGGCGGCGGAGTTTATCGGCTTTTTCAGTCGATCGCCTGCAAGCACTCGGCAAATCGCTCGGTCAGGAAGCGCGCGGCCGGGCCGAGGTGTTCATCGCGACGCCAGACCAGCTCCACCACCAGCGCCGGCGGCGTCCACTCGCTGTCCAGTTCGACCATCTGCTGTTGATAGGTCGGGTACTGCACGATGTGCCGAGGCAGCCAGGCCCAGCCCAGGCCGCTCATCAGCCATTCGGCCAATACGTAGAAGCTGTCGGCGCGCCACACCAAGGGGCTCGCGGCTTCGCTGCCTGGGTAGACGCTGGTCTGGGTCGACATCAGCAATTGGCGAAACTGCGCCAGGCGTTGGCAGGTCACGTATTTGTCCTGGGCCAGCGGATGATTCACGCCGCACACGGTGACCATTTCCACACTGCCCACCACGCGCCGCTCAAGCGCTTCGGGGATTTGGTCGTGATAGAACAACAGGCCAAGGTCGGCCTTGCGCTCCACCAGCTTGCGCGCCACATCGCCTTGCGCGGCGCTGGACAGTTGCACTTCCAGCAGCGGGTATTGCTGGGCCAGCGCTTCAAGGCTGTCGAGCACCGGCTGGAACAGCATGGCTTCGTCCTGGGCCAGGCGCAGGCAGGCCTCTTCGCCACGGGTCAGTGACAACGCCCGTCCATTGAGCCGTTCACATTGGCGCAGCACCTCACGCGCTTCTTCCAGCAACACACTGCCGGCTTCGGTCAGGCGTGGCTGGCGACCACTGCTGCGCTCAAACAGGCTAAGCCCAAGGTCCGCTTCCAACAGAGCGATCCCGTTGCTCACCGCCGATTGCGCCTTGCGCTGGCCGCGTGCAACCGCCGAAAACGAGCGCTGCTCGGCGACGCTGACAAACAGGCGCATCTGTTCCAGGTTCCATTGCACACTCATGGCACAACCCATCTTCAAATCGGATAGGTAATGACTTTATCTCATCTCACGAAGGGTTAAAATGCGCACCTAATCAAGCACGTATCACACCGAGGATTCCCCCATGAATGTTGCCTACGTTTACCTGGCCATCGCCATTTGCTCGGAAGTGATCGCAACCGTTTCCATGAAAGCCGTCAAAGGCTTGAGTACACCCATTCCGCTGCTGCTGATGATTGTGGGGTATGGCGTGGCGTTCTGGATGCTCACACTGGTGGTGCGCACGGTGCCGGTGGGCATTGCCTACGCGGTCTGGGCCGGGCTGGGCATTGTGATGGTCAGTATCGCCGCGCTGTTTATCTACGGGCAGAAGCTCGATGTACCGGCAATGCTGGGCATGGGCCTGATTGTGCTGGGCGTGGTGGTGATTCAGCTGTTCTCTAAAACCGCCGGGCACTGACCGCCACGCAACAGCCTGTATACTGCGCCTCTTGTCTTGAACACTGAGGTCGCCGATGCCATCCGTTATTTCCACCGACGTTCTGATTGTCGGCGCCGGGGTTGCCGGCCTCTGGCTTAACGCACGCCTGCGCCGCCAGGGGTTTTCCACGGTGGTGGTGGAAAGCGCGACCTTGGGCGGCGGGCAAAGCGTGAAATCCCAGGGGATCATCCACGGCGGCGCGAAATACGCCCTGCACGGCGCCCTCACCGGCGCCTCCGAAGCCATTGCCGACATGCCGCGCCGCTGGCGCGAAGCCCTGGCGGGTAACGGCGAGCTGGACCTGACCGGCGTGCGCTTGCTCTCTGAAGCCCATTACCTGTGGTCACCCGGCACGATTGCCGGCAACCTCACCAGCTTCTTCGCCAGTAAAGCTGTGCGTGGCCGCGTCGATCAGGTCAAGGGCGACGAATTGCCGCCCGCCCTGCAAGACCGCCGCTTCAAGGGCAAGGTCTATCGCCTGGCCGAACTGGTCATCGATGTGCCCAGCCTGATCGAACGCCTGGCGCAACTGGCCGGCGACGGCTTGCTCGCCGGGCAACACATCGAACCGCTGCTGGAAGGCGATACTTTGGTGGGCCTGAAGGTCGATGGCCGTGAGATCCGCGCCCAGCGCATCGTGCTGAGTGCCGGTGGCGGCACCGCTGACTTGCTGACGGCCTTGGGCCTGAGCCAACCGGCCATGCAAACCCGCCCACTGCATATGATCATCGCCAAAGGCCCGGGCCTCAAGCCGCTGTATGCGCACTGCCTGGGCGGCGGCACCAAGCCGCGCCTCACCATCACCACTCACCCGGCTGCCGATGGCAATTGGGTGTGGTACATGGGCGGCGACATCGCCGAGGCGGATGGCGTGGCCCGCACACCCCAAGAACAGATCGCCACTGCGCAAAAAGAGCTGGCGCAGTTACTGCCGTGGATCGACATGAGCCAGACCCAATGGGCGACGCTGCGTGTGGACCGTGCCGAGCCGCTGCAATCGGGCCTGAGCCGTCCCGACAATGCTTTCCTCGCCGAGCAAGGCCGCTTGCTGGTAGGTTGGCCGACCAAACTGGCGCTGGCGCCGGACTTCGCTGATCGTGTGCTCAACGCCCTGGAACGCGACGGTATCCGCCCAAGTGCCCGCGACGCGCTGCCCGAACTGCCAAAACCGGCCCTCGGCCAACCTGCCTGGGAGCAACTGTTGCCATGAGCCTGCCAACCCTGCACGACCTGCATCGCCCGCTGGGCAGCACTGGCCTGATGGTCTCGCCGCTGGGCCTGGGCACCGTCAAGCTGGGCCGCGACCAAGGCGTGAAATACCCCAACGGCTTCCAGATTCCCAATGACGACGAGGCGCGGATGTTACTGCGCCAGGCCCAGCAGTTGGGCATCAACCTGATCGACACCGCGCCGGCTTACGGGCGCAGTGAGGAGCGCCTGGGGCCACTGTTGCGCGGCCAGCGCAACGACTGGGTGATTGTCAGCAAGGTCGGCGAAGAGTTTGCCGACGGCGTGTCCCATCACGATTTCAGCGCCGCGCATACGCGCATGTCCATCGAGCGCAGCCTGAAACGACTTGAAACGGATTTTATCGATCTGGTGCTGGTGCACTCTGATGGCAACGACCTGCATATCCTTAATGATTGCGAGGTGTACGAGACCCTGGCGCAGCTGAAAAAAGAGGGCAAGATCCGTGGTTTCGGCTTCTCCGGCAAAACCGTCGAAGGTGGCGTGAAGGCTCTGGAACAAGGTGATTGCGCGATGGTCACCTACAATCTGAATGAACAGGCCGAGAAAGCCGTGATCGATTACGCCGCCGCCCACGGCAAAGGCATCCTGGTGAAAAAGGCCCTGGCCAGCGGCCACGTGTGTCTTGAGCCAGGAATGGATCCAATTCATGCCAGTTTCATGCTGTTGTTTGCGCAAACGGGTGTCGCCAGTGCTATTGTCGGGACCATTAACCCGCTGCACCTGGCCCACAACGTGGCGACCGCTGCCCAGGTCATTCGTCAACTCTGATGCCGCCCACGCGGCCGACCCCGTCGCAAGAAGGAGCCGACATGCCGCGAACGCTGATTAGAAAAAACCCCAGCAACTTCAAGACACTGCCGCTGCACGTCGAAGCCACACCCGAAGGCCTGAGCTACCAGAGCGTGGGCATGCCGCTCAACTTCGCCCAGACCCTGCAACGGCGCAAGCCGGTGGAAGTGGCAAACCCTGAACGCTTCGCCCTGGAACTGGCCAACCTCGGCGTGTCGGTGCGCCTGACCCTGCATTGGCAGAACAAGGATTACTGGGTGCTGGTGCGCCAACGCCGCCAGGACCGTGGCGATGTGGTGCTCAAGCTGATCTCCGGCTACGTACCCGCCCACGAACTGAACCTGCCACTGCACACCGCCATCCAGGAAATTGCCGAAGAATGCCTGCTGGAGACGCCCGAAGGCTGGCTGGGCGGGCGCTTCAATGACACCTGGCTGCCCGCGCCCTACTCCGCCGCCCTGCATTACCGTGAAGCCCTGCCGTTTCGCTTGAGCCCGCTGTCCGGCGCCGCCCGCCCGGTGCGCTGCGCCACCATGCAATTGATCGAGCGCCCACGCGCTTATGTGCATTTGCCGACCGCGTCGCTGCAATTGATTTATGACTTGCGCCTGGAAGTCCCCAAGGAAGCCAAGTCCTTGAGCCTGTTCCATGTGGATGAGCGCCTCGAAGGCGACCAGTTGGTAGCCCGCCTGGACCGTCAGCGGCCCGACCTGTACCTGATGCCATTGAAGGACGGCCAGCCGCTGGCCGAGCTGTATACGGTCAAGAAAGACCAGCTCTACCCGGCCAGCACACGCGGCCTGTACCTGGCGGAAAGCTTTGCCCAGCAGGAAGGCTGGCTGGTGCGCGATGAGCGCATTCGCTGGAAGGATTGGCTGCGCCAGCAAGGCTTGGCGGAGCCTGAGAAAGAGTCGAAGTTAAAGCGATTGGCGCAACGGGTGCTGCGCAAGATCGTGCCGAAGAAGAAGGCCAGGGGCTGACGCAAATCCAATGTGGGCGCTGGCTTGTGTGGGAGCTGGCTTGCCTGCGATGGCATCAACTGGGTTTGCCTGATGTACCGAGTTGCCTGCATCGCAGGCAAGCCAGCTCCCACACAAGCCAGCTCCCACAGGTGACCGAGGTCAGCCGTTAAGCAAGCGTTCCAGGCCGACCTTCAACGGCGTAGGCTCAGGCAGCGTAAAGCTCGCCAACAAGCGCTGGTTATTCGCCCGTGAATGGCGGATATCACCCGAGCGCGCCGGCCCGTAAGTAATCACCGGCAACTGCCCTACCACTTCCTCCAACGCCTGCAACACCTGCTTGAGCGTGGTCGTGCGGTTCCATCCCACATTGATCGCGCCCAGTGGCGCTTCGGGCGCTTCGATGGCCTGGACCAGCACATCCACCAGGTCTTCCACGTACATGAAGTCCCGGGTTTGCTCGCCGTCGCCAAACACGCTGATCGGCACACCCTGCTGCACACGCTCGCTGAAGATACTGATCACGCCGGAATACGGCGATGACGGATCCTGGCGTGGCCCGAAAATATTGAAGAAGCGGAAAATCACCGGTTCCAGGCCATGCTGGCGGCGATAGAAGTCGAAGTAGTGCTCACCCGCCAACTTGTCCGACGCGTAAGGCGTCAGCGGCGCCTTGGTGGTGTCTTCGTCAATCGAAGCACCCTCGCCGTTGTTGCCATACACCGCCGCGCTGGACGCAAATACCACACGCTTCACGCCGGCCTTGCGCATGGCTTCGCAGACATTCAGGGTGCCGACAAAGTTGCTCTGGTGCGTACTCACCGGATCATCCACCGAGGCCTGCACCGAAGCCACTGCGGCCAGGTGCACCACGGCAGTCGCGCCGACGGCAGCTTGCGCCACCAACTCGGCATTGGCGACATCGCCTTCAATCAGCGCTACGCGCGGGTTATCCAGCGGCAGATTGCTGCGTTTGCCGGTGGACAAGTCATCCAGCACCCGCACGGCATAGCCCTTGGCGAGTAGCGCATCGACCAGGTGCGAGCCGATAAAGCCGGCACCTCCGGTGATCAACACCCACTTTTCAGCATTACTCATTGTTGCGGATCTTCTCGACAATGGCCGTGGTCGAGCTGTTTTCAACCAGACCCAGCACTTTGACCGTACCGCCGTAAGCGCTGACGATATCGGCGCCTACGACTTGATCGACGGAGTAGTCGCCACCCTTGACCAGCACGTCTGGCTTGACCTGGGCCAGCAGGTTTTCCGGGGTGCCTTCAGAGAAGCTGATCACCCAGTCCACCGCGCCAAGACCGGCCAATACGGCCATGCGGCGATCGACACTGTTGATCGGACGGCCCGGGCCTTTCAAACGGCTTACCGAAGCGTCGTCGTTGACCGCCACGATCAGGCGGTCGCCTTGAGCGCGCGCCTGTTCCAGGTAAGTCACGTGACCTGCATGCAGGATATCGAAGCAGCCGTTGGTGAACACGATGCTTTCTTTGTGGGCACGGGCATCGTCGATGGCCAGCAGCAGTTGCTCGATGCCCAGCACGCCACGCTCCGAGCCTTCGGAGCGCTGGATCGCACGGCGCAGCTCGGGTGCGCTGATAGCGGCGGTACCCAGTTTGCCGACCACAATGCCCGCCGCCAGGTTGGCCAGGGCCACGGCGTGGGGCAGTTCTTCACCGGCCGCAATCGAGGCGGCCAGGGTGGAGATGACCGTGTCACCGGCACCGGTGACGTCGAACACTTCACGGGCACGGGCCGGCAGGTGCATCGCCGGGTGATCCGGGCGCAGCAGGGTCATGCCGTGCTCGCCACGGGTGACCAGCAAGGCGCCCAGGTCGAGGTCGGCCATCAGCGCTGCGCCTTTGGTCACCAGCTCATGTTCATCGGCGCAACCGCCGACGATGGCTTCAAACTCGCTGAGGTTTGGCGTGATCAGGCTGGCGCCCCGATAAATCGAGAAGTCCTTGCCCTTGGGATCGGCCAGTACCGGAATGCCACGGGCCTTGGCGGCCTGGATCAGCATCTGGTGGTTCTTCAGGGCGCCTTTGCCGTAGTCGGACAACACCAGCACCTTGATACCTTCGAGCAACTCGTCGACCTGGCCGCTGAGGGCCAGGGCGTCGGTGGCGAAGGGTTCTTCGAAATCGATACGCAGCAATTGCTGGTGACGGCTCATGACCCGCAGCTTGACGATGGTCGGCTGATGGGCAATACGCTGGAACAGCGCGCGCACGCCGGCACCGCGCAGGCTGTTGGCCAGGCTGTCGGCGGCTTCGTCGTCACCGGTCACACCCACCAGGGAGGCCGGGGCGCCGAGCGCGGCAATATTGAGGGCAACGTTGGCAGCGCCACCCGGGCGGTCTTCGATTTGCTCGACCTTGACGACCGGCACCGGCGCCTCAGGGGAAATCCGTGAGGTACCGCCATGCCAGTAACGGTCGAGCATGACATCGCCGACCACCAAGACAGGGGCTTGATCGAATCGCGGCATGGACAACTTCATGGAGCAACCCACATACAAAATGAACAGGGGCGCGATATTAGCACAGGGTTATGGAACGCTTGTGGAGGGTGTGACAGAAGATGAAGGACACAGCAGTGAATCCACTGAGGAACAAATGTGGGAGCGGGCTTGCTCGCGAATGCGGAGTGACAGTCACCGAAGATATCGACTGATCCACCGTATTCGCGGGCAAGCCCGCTCCCACATTAAGCATCCAGACCTTTAATTCAGGTGATATCGGCCGACACTGGGGCATCCAGGCCCATGGCATGCAGGCGGGCGTAGTAGCCGTTCTGTGCCAGCAGCTCGGCGTGGCTGCCGCGCTCGACGATCCGGCCGTCGTCCATTACCAGGATCAGGTCGGCTTTCTCGATGGTGGACAGGCGGTGCGCGATCACCAGGGTCGTGCGGCCCTGCATGACCTTGTCCAGAGCCGCCTGAATGTGCCGCTCGGATTCGGTGTCGAGGGCCGAAGTGGCCTCGTCGAGAATCAGCAGCGGCGCGTTCTTCAGCAAGGCCCGGGCAATGGCCAGGCGCTGGCGTTGACCACCGGACAGCAGCACGCCGTTCTCACCCACCTGGGTATCGAAGCCTTTCGGCAACTGGTCGATGAAGTCCTTGGCGTAGGCATCCGCCGCCGCCGCTTCAACGTCGGCCCGTGGCGCACCGGCCAGGTCGCCGTAGGCGATGTTGTTGGTCACGGTATCGCTGAACAGCGTGACATGCTGGGTCACCTGGGCAATGTGCTTGCGCAGGTTAAGCAGCTTGTAGTCCTCGATCTCTACGCCGTCGAGCAGGATTTCGCCGCTTTCGTGGTGGTAGAAACGCGGGATCAGGCTGGCCAGTGTGGACTTGCCGCTGCCGGAACGGCCCACCAGGGCGATCATCTGCCCGGGCTCGGCGGTAAAGGTGATGTCCTTGAGCACATGGCGCTCGGTGCCTGGGTAGGTGAAGTTCAGGTTGCGCACTTCCAGGCGGCCGCTGACCTTGTCGCGCTCGACAGTGCCGCGGTCGACTTCCTGTTCTTCGTCCAGCTGTTCGAAAATGCTTTCAGCACCGGCCACGCCTTTCTGGATGGTCGAGCTGACTTCCGACAGTTGGCGAATCGGCTTGGGCAACAGCCCGGCCAAGGTGATGTAAGCCACCATGTCACCGGCCGACGCGTCACCGCGAAGGTAGAGCACCAGGAACATCAGCACCGCCATGGCGGTGTAGATCACCAGCTGCAGCAACGGGGTGTAGATGGCCCCGGTGCGGGTCATGCGCAGTTGCTTGTCGGTGTTGCCCTGGCTGGCCTTGAAGAAGCGTTTCTCTTCGTAGACCTCACCGCCGAAGCTGCGCACCACGCGATAACCCTGGATGGTTTCCGAAGCCACGTGGGTCACATCGCCCATGGCCACCTGGATCTTCTTGCTCTGCTTGCGGAATTTCTTGCTGGCCGTGCTGACCATCACCGCAATCAACGGCAGGATGGCGATCATCACCAGCGTCAGGCGCCAGTTCATGAACAGCAGCGAGGCGAACAGGAAGATCACCGTCATGCCTTCACGGATCACCACCTTGATGGCATCGGTGGCCGCTCCCGTAACCATGGTCACATTGAAGGTGATGCGCGAAATCAGGTGCCCGGAGTTGTGGTTGTCGAAATAGCGGTTGGGCAGCGTAAGCAGGTTGTTGAACAACTGCACGCGCAGGTCGTGGACCAGGCCCAGGGAAACCTTGGCCAGCAAGTAGTTGCCCAGGAACGAACCCAGGCCCTGCCAGGCTGCGATCAAAATGATCAACAAGGGCACGGCTTGCAGCAATTTCATGTCACGCAGGAACGGTACGCTGGGGAACAGCACGGCGTCAGGATTGGATAGGCCGTCGACGAAGTACTTGAGGATGTACCCCAGCATGGGCTGGGTCGACGCGAAAATCAGAAATCCGACAATACTCAACGCGAACAAGCCGGCGTAGGGCTTAACGTACATGAGCAGGCGGAAGTATATTTTCAAGCTCGAAGGGCTTGCGCTCGGACTGGAGTCGGTCATATCACGCGGCGTTTTAAAAAAGGAGGCTGACTTTAGCACAGCTTCTCTGTTGTACTTGCACCCAGCGTGACCCGCGGCCCGGCTGGATCCAACGGGCGACATTATATAGCCACTGCCTTAACATGGTCGGCTTTCTCTATTCTGGAATGGCTTTACTGTATGCACTCCAAGCGCCTTACCTACGGCACAAATCGCGTTTTCGACTTCCTGGTCCTCTGGATTTTGCCCATTGGCTTGTTGTTGCTTCTGAGTTCGCTGTTCTTCGTCAACAATCGCAATGTCATGCACCGCGGCTTCTACATTTTCTTCGCCCTGCCGGCCTTGATCCTGCTGTGCTTGCGCCCACGGGAACTCAAAGCGTTACTGCGCGAGCCGCTGGTGCTTGCTTTCTCGGCGTTTTGCGCATGGGCAATGATCACGGTGCTGTGGAGCCCGGAACCCACCGGCGACTCCAACCTGTTCAAGGTCCCGCTGCAAACGTTCATGCTGTTTGCCGGCTGCGGGTTGCTGCTGCATTACCGCAATGACCTGTTCAAGCCGGTGTTCTTCAGCGCCGCAGTGATCGCGCTGGT